>NZ_LR215023.1:0-319643 GCF_900660615.1 Malacoplasma iowae
ATGAAAGACATATCTATTTATATTGATGCGTGAGATCAATTAAAAAAAGAAATTAAAAAAGATTTTTCAAATGAAATTTTTTATAATAATTTTTTTATTTTCTCAGAGTTTTATAAAAACATTAATAAAAAGTGCTACATTATTGTTCAAAATGATTTTGTTAGAGAAACTTTAAACAAAGACTATTTAAAATTAATTGAAGATAAATATTCTAGTTTATTAAACATGTCAGTTAATGTTGTTTTTATTTTAGATGATGAAAAAACTAATATTTCATTAATTAATAATGCTGAAAAAAATATTAATTTAATGAAAGAAGAATATTCAGAATTAAATAAAGATTTAGACTTTAATAATTACATAGTTGGTAAATATAATAAAACTGTTTATGTTGCAGCCAAAAACATTATAGAAAGTAATAGTGAATTATTTTTTAATCCTTTATTTATATGTGGAACTACAGGTCTTGGTAAAACTCATATATTAAATGCTATTGGTTTGGAATTTAAAAATAAATATCCAGATAAAATAATTAAATATATTAATACTGAAGATTTTTTAAGAAAAGCATATGATGCTTTATCAACTGGTGGATTAAAGATTGAAGAATTTAAAAATAGTTTTGACAATATAGATTTATTATTAGTTGATGATATTCAATTTTTATCAAACAAAGATAAATTAAATGAAATATTTTTTAACATTTTTAATAACTTAATAAAAAATAAAAAAATAATTGTAATGACTTCAGATAAAGTTGCAAGTCAACTTGTAATTGATGAAAGAATGATTTCTAGATTTAACTCAGGTTTATCAATAAGAATATCAAAACCAGATATAGAAACAATTAAAGAAATTATTATTAATAAAATTAATAAATCTAATAGAAAAAATCAATTTACAACAAATGCTGTTAATTTTATAGCTAACCGTTTTAATTCAGATATTAGAACCTTAGAAGGAATTATAAATAAAATATTATTTTATTCATTAAGTAATATGGATGCAAATGAAATAATCAATGAAGATAAAGTAAAATATATTCTTGAATTTGATAGTGATTTATCCATTAAAAATATAAATTCAATAATTGATCCAAATGTAATTATTGAAACAGTATGTATTTCATATGGAGTAAATACAGCAGCTGTAATATCTAAAAAAAGACAACAACAAATAACTTTTGTCCGTAAAGTTTGTATGTATATATTGAGAGAAAAATTAAATTTATCTTTTAGTGAAATAGGTAGTTATTTTTCAAAAAGAGATCATACAACTGTAATGGATTCTTATAACTATATAAAAAATAAAATTGAAGAAGATAGTAATTTAAAAGATTTTATTAATAATATTATAGAAAAAATATAGTTTCCCACAGTTTTCCACAAAAATAACACACTTAATAAATAATAAGTTTAAAAATAAAATAAAATAATTAAATGAAACTAATGGAGAGGTTTTATTAATATGAAAATAAAAGCTAATAAAAATGCTATATTGAATGTACTTAAATTTAATAACTCAATAATAGATAATACAGTTAGTTCACCTTATATACAGGGTATATTAATTGAAGCAATTGATAATAAAGTATATTTAACATCTACTAATTCTTTTATATCAGCTAAAACAACTATAGATAAAGGTATACAAATAATTGAAGAAGGTAAACTATTAGTTAAGTCGAGAGTTTTCTTCAATATTATAAGTAAACTTAAAAATGAAGAAATAATAATAGAAAAGGTTGATAACTCAGTATTAAAGATCAAAACAGAATCTTTTGACTCAAATATTAATATTATGGATGAACAACAATATCCTAATATAAACTTTGATTATCATGATTGAAATGAAATTATATTACCTCCAATAACTTTTAAATCAGCAATTACTAAAATAATGCAATCAGTATCTCAGAATAGAGAAAAAGTTAGTATATTGAATGGAATTTGTTTTCATGGGGAAAATGATAAACTTGAGGTTTATGCATCAGATGGATATAAATTATCTTTTTTATCTTTTGAATACAAAGGACAAAATTTCAAAATTACTATAGATCAAAATATATTTCATATATTAAATGAAGTAATAGGTTTTAATAATGATATAAAGGTTTATATATCAGACAATAATATAATGTTTAAATTAGATAACATTATTTTATCAACAAAAATAATGGATGGTGATTATCCAAACATTACTAATATAATGAAAAACCCAAAAGACAATATGATTATTGTAAAAAGAAAAGAACTAATTGATGCAATTGAAAGAGGAATAGTTTTATCAATGGTTGAAAAGAAACCAATAGTAAAACTTGGAATAAGTAAAGAAGAATTATCTATTTCTTTTAGAAGTTATGAGTTAGGTAATTCAGAAGAAAAAATAAAATTAGAATCTTTTTCTGGTGAAGATATGACAATATCACTTAATGCAACATTCTTGTTATCTTTACTTAAAGTTTATAATAATGAAGACATTACAATATACACTTCAACACAAGAAAAACCAATAATTTTAGAAGACAAAAAAGAGCAAAATTTTATTCAATTATTACTACCAATTAGAAATAGTTAGTTAAAAAAACTCAAAATAAAGCAATTTAATGGTCAAAATTAGCTTGTTTTGAGTTTTTTTATTAATTTTTAAAGTTTTTAAAATGTATAATTTATATATTGTTAAATAAAACTTTTTGAGGTTAAAAATCAGTGGAAATTAGAATAAAAACTGAATACATAAAGTTAGGTCAATTCTTGAAATTTTCTAACATTTTATCAAGTGGTGGAGATGTAAAAGAATTCTTACAAAATCAAAAAGTTTACGTAAATGGAGAACTTGAAAGTAGAAGAGGAAGAAAACTTTATCCAAATGATTCTATTTTGATTAATTCCATTCAATATGTAATAAAAGGAGATAGAGATTAATGCCAGTTTCAAAGAAAAAAAGCGATGAAGTTCAAGTAGTTACTAAAACTGAAGAAGCTAAAACTGAAGAAAAAAAAGCAAAAAAAGCTTCAGTTAAAAAATCAAGTGATTACTCATCAAGCAGTATTAAGATCTTAAAAGGATTAGAAGCTGTTAGAAAAAGACCTGGTATGTATATAGGTTCAACAGATACAAAAGGTCTACATCATATGATTTGGGAAATAGTTGATAACTCAATTGATGAGGCTATGGCTGGTTATGCAAATCAAGTTGATGTAATTGTTACTAAAGAAGGTTCAGTTGTTGTTAAAGATAATGGTAGAGGTATTCCAGTAGAAAAACACCCTGAAACAAAAAAATCTACTGTAGAAACAGTTTTAACTGTTTTACATGCTGGTGGTAAATTTGATAACGATTCATATAAAGTATCAGGTGGTTTACACGGTGTTGGTGCATCAGTTGTTAATGCATTATCTGAATACATGAAAGTTTGAGTTTATAGAGATAATAAAGAACACTATATTGAGTTTAGAAATGGAGGTCAACCTCAATCTGAACTTAAAGTAATAAGTACAAACCCAACTATTAAAAACGGTACAGTTATTGAATTTTATCCTGATTTTACAATTATGGAAAAAGCTGAATTTGATCAAGAAACAATTGTTGATAGATTAAAACAACTAGCTTATTTAAATAAAGGTATTCAAATAAATTTTGAAGATCAAAGAGATTCAACTAAAGAATCATTCTTATTTGCTGGTGGTATTAAACAATGAGTTGAAGAATTAAATGCAGAAAAAGAAGCTTTAACTCCAACAATTGTTTATGATGAAAAAGAAGAAACTGTAAAAGCTGCAAACTCTAATGATAAATACAATATTAGAGTTGAAATAGCTTTTCAATATAACAAAACATATAACAATTCTACTTTCACTTTTTGTAACAACATTAATACAACAGAAGGTGGTTCTCACGAAGAAGGTTTTAAATTTGCATTAGCAAAAGTAATAAATAAATTTGCTATTGAAAAGAAATTATTAAAAGATACAGATGAAAAAATTTCTAAAGAAGATGCAATTGAAGGTTTAACAGCTATTGTTTCTATTAAACACCCTAATCCTCAATATGAAGGTCAAACTAAGAGAAAACTTGGTAATAGTGAAGTTAGACCTTTAGTAAATAACATAACTAGTGATATATTTGAAAAATATATGTTGGAAAATCCAGAGGATGCTAACACTATTATTAAAAAATGTTTACTAGCTATGGAGGCTAGAAAAAAATCTTTTGAAGCAAGAGAAGCTACAAGAAGAAAATCACCATTTGAATCTAACTCATTACCTGGAAAATTAGCAGACTGTTCAACTAAAGATGCTGAAATTTCTGAATTGTATATAGTTGAGGGGGATTCAGCGGGTGGTAGTGCTAAACTTGGTAGAGATAGAGTATATCAAGCTATATTGCCATTAAGAGGTAAGATCTTAAATGTTGAAAAAGCAAAATCTGATAAGATTTTTTCAAGTGAAGAAATTATTAATTTAATTACTGCAATTGGTGCTGGTGTTGGACCAGAATTTAAAATAGATAAATTAAGATATAACAAAATAATAATTATGACAGATGCTGATGTCGATGGTGCTCACATAAGAATACTATTATTAACATTCTTATTTAGATACATGTATCCATTAGTTGAAAATGGTAATGTATATATTGCTCAACCACCATTATATAAATTTAGTGTTGGTAAAAGTTTTAAATATGCTTATGATGACAAAACATTAGAAGCATTTAAAAAAGAAGCTAAAAATAACAAATTCTCAGTTCAAAGATATAAAGGGTTAGGAGAAATGAATCCTGATCAATTATGAGAAACTACAATGGACCCAACTAATAGAGTTTTATTAAAAGTAACTATAGAAGATGCTTTAAAAGCAGATAAAAGCTTTTCATTATTAATGGGTGATGAAGTTGCACCTAGAAAAGAATTCATTGAAAAAAATGCAAAATATGTGAAAAATCTTGATATTTAATAGGAGAGAAAGATGTCTACAAATAATATAGATAAAATTAAAGAAAATTTATCTAAAACTAAAGTTTATGAACAACCAATTTCAAAAGAAATTGAAACATCTTTTATGGATTATGCAATGTCTGTTATTGTTTCAAGAGCATTACCAGATGTTAGAGATGGATTTAAACCAGTTCATAGAAGAGTTTTGTATGCAGCTTATAACTTAGGAATGACACATGATAAACCTCACAAAAAGTCAGCTAGACTTGTTGGGGAAGTAATCGGTAAGTTCCACCCACATGGTGATTCTGCAGTTTATGAAACTATGGTTAGAATGGCACAAGATTTTTCAATGAGATATTTATTAGTTGATGGTCATGGTAACTTTGGTTCAATTGATGGTGACTCTGCAGCTGCAATGAGATATACAGAAGCAAGATTATCTAAAATATCTAATGAAATGTTAAAAAACATTGAAAAAGATACAATTGATTTTATTGATAACTATGATGGTAGTGAACAAGAACCATCAGTATTACCAGCTTTATTTCCAAATTTATTAGCTAATGGAACATCAGGTATTGCAGTTGGTATGGCAACTAATATACCACCACACAATTTATCTGAAATTATAGATGCAGTATTATTACTTGCTAAAAATAAAGATGTATCAGTTAGCGAAATAAGACAAGTATTAAAAGGTCCAGACTTTCCAACAAAAGCTGAAATTGTTGGTGAACAAGGAATTATAAGTTACTTTGAAACTGGTAGAGGTTCTGTAACTATTAGAAGTAAAGTTGATATAGTAAGAAAAGATACTGGTAAAAGTACAATTATAGTTAAAGAAATACCTTATATGGTAAATAAATCTAACTTAATTGAAAAAATAGTTGAATTAGTTAGAAGTGAAGCAATAGATGGAATAGCAGATCTTAGAGATGAATCTTCAAGAGAAGGTATCAGAATAATTATAGAAACTAAAAAAGATGTTGTTCCAGAAGTATTATTAAATAAATTATTTAAAATGACACCATTACAAACTAATTTTAGTGTTAACATGTTAGCTATTGTTGATGGTGAACCTAAATTATTAAACATTAAAGAAGTGTTGCAACAATACTTAAGACACCAAGTTAATGTTCTTGTTAGAAAAACAAAATTTGAACTTAAAAAGGCTAAAGAAAGAGAACACATACTAGAAGGTTTATCTATAGCTGTTAATAATATTGATGCTGTTATTAAAATTATTAGAAATGCTAAAGATAATGAAGATGCTGAAAAACAATTAATTACAAAATATAAATTATCTAAAATTCAATCTAAAGCTATTTTAGATATGAGACTTAGAAGTTTATCAAGTCTTGAAAGACACAAAATTGAAGATGAATTAAAAGAAATTAAAAAGACTATTATTGAATTAGAAGGAATTTTAAAATCTAGTGATAAACAAATTTCAATTATCTCAAATGAATTAACAGAATTGAAAAAGTCATTTGGTGATGAAAGAAAAACTGAAATTCTATATGGTGCTTCAGCTTCAATTGATGATGAAGATTTAATTCCACAAGAAGATGTTGTTATTAGTATGTCAGCTAATAACTACTTGAAAAGAATTCCAATTGATACATATAGACTTCAAAGAAGAGGTGGTGTTGGGGTTAAAGGTGTTAACACATACAATGATGATACAGTTGATGACATTATCACAACAACAACCCATACAGATTTATTGTTTTTTACAGATACTGGAAAAGTTTATAAAATTAGAGCTCATGAAGTTCCAGTTGGTACAAGACAAGCAAAAGGTGTTCCAGCAGTTAATTTAATAAATATTGAAAAGAATGAAAAAATTCTTGTAATGTTACCAATTGATGATTATTCTAAAGGTTTCTTATTCTTAGCTACAGTAAATGGTATTGTAAAAAGAACAAGTTTATCTGAATATAACTCAATAAGATCTAATGGTAAAATTGCCATTACTTTAAGAGAAGGAGACAAACTTCTTTCTGCATTTGTTACTAGAGGTAAAGATGAAATTTATCTTGGTGCATCAAATGGTTTATTAGCAAGATTTAATGAACAAGATGTTAGAATCATGGGTAGAACAGCTTCTGGTGTTAAAGGTATTAATATCCAAGTTAAAGCTGTAGGAAGAGGAAAAAATAAAGTTGACACAAGCATTGTTGTAGTTGGTGCTTCATGTTCTCAGAAAGGTGACTTAATTCTATCTATAGGTGAAAAAGGTTTAGGAAAAATATCAGAAGCTGAAAACTATAGATTAACAAGACGTGGATCTAAAGGGGTTGTTACTTTAAAACAAAATGATAGAACAGGTAAAATGGTATTCTCATCAGCAGTTAAAGGAGATGAAGATATATTGATTGTTACAAGTTCAGGTAAGATTATTAGAACATCTTTATCAAAACTTAGAATTATTGGTAGATCAACATCAGGAGTTACATTAGTTAAATTACAACCAAATGAAAAAATTGTATCTGCAGCTTTATTTAGACCTGAAGAAGAAGAACAAGAAATGGAATAATTTATATTTAAAGTGTAATCTAATAATGATTACACTTTTTTCTTTTCTTTTAAAAATAAAAATAATTTAATTAGTTAATTTTAAATTTATAAAAAAACAAACCAGACTTTAATTAATATCTACAGCAGCAAAATATTAATCTCATAAATCCTCAACTTTAAAAACAAGTTGAGGATTTTGTTAATTAATTAATCTTATTATTATGAAATGAGGCGGTTTAACTTATCAAAACTAATTTGTTATTGTGTTTTTTGTTTAAAACCTAAATAATAAATATAAAAGAAAATTAACTTTGAATTTCAACTTTTAATTATAGTTTATTGTATGAAATCTTTTAAAATTTTTGCTTATAAAAATTGATTTTAGACATACAAAATATAACTAATTGATTATTATATTTTTAAAAATTTATATAAAAGGTGTTTTGTGTTAGTTTATAAATATTTATTTTTAAAATTTAACTTTTAATAAAAATATGAAGTGCAATTTTCTATGTGTTGCACTTCATATGTCATTTCAAGTGATAATTTTAACTATTATTGTTTCATTAAATAAAATATGTAATAAAATTTTTTATTTGGTTGATATTAAAATGTTATTTTAAAGTAATAGGGTTTTTTGTTACAATTTTTTCCTCGTTTCCATTTATTTTTAATTCAAAACTACTATTTTGAAAATCGTCTATAGTCACTGTAATTCCATTTTTAAAAATTATTTCAATATTCATTTCTCTAGGATTTGAACTATTAATAGATGAAAAAATATCAGTTCTATTAATTAATCTATATAAATTAGAAATTTTACTTAAAGATATTGTTAGTGCTTGTGTAATTACTGATTTATCTTTTAAAAAATCACCATATGTAAAATTATTAACTTTTATTGTTTCGTTAATTTCAGTATAAATTTTATTTTGTAGATCCGTAGTTAAATTAAGATTTGTATCTATTGTTCCTTGAATACTTGTATAAATATTTGAAATAGTTAATTTATTATTTGAATTATTGAATGTATATCCACTATCTAATTGTTCATAATTTGTGATAGTAAAACCATTTGTTTCAAATTCTATATTTATAATTGCTTCTTGTTTTTCATTTTTAGGATTATCAATTAATTCAATAGTTAAGTTCTTAATAGAAGATTTTAATTTTTCAGGTTTATTTAGTAAATCTTTTATTTGGTTTGCTATATTATCTTTTTGATTAGTATCTGAAAGACTTTGAACTTTTTTGATTTCTTCTTTTATTAATTCTAAATTAGCTTTTAAATCTATTTGTATATTTTGTGTACCCTGAATATTTGTATTAATGTTTGAAATAGTTAATTGTTTATTTGAATTATTAAACGAATACCCACTTTCTAAGTCATTGTAATTTGTAATAGTAAAACCATTAGTCTGAAACTCTATAGTTATAGTAGCTATTTGTTTTTCATTATTAGGTTTATCAGTTAAAACAATACTTATATTTTTAATAGAAGATTTAAATTTATCAGAATTATTTAAAGATTCTTTTATTTGAGTAGCTACACTATCTTTTTGAGTAGAATCAGATAAGTTATTAACTTTTGTAATTTCATTTTTAATTACATTTAAATTGGATTTTAAATCTATTTCAGCATTTAGTGTCCCTTGAATATTTGTAACAACATTTGAAATAGTTAATTTATTTTTTGAACTGTCAAATGAATATCCATTTTCTAATGCATCATAATTTGTAATAGAAAAACCATTACTTTCAAATTCTATATTTACATTAGCAATTTGTTTTTCATTTTGGGGTTTATCAATTAAATCAATATTTATGTTTTTAATAGATGATTTAAATTTTTCTGATTTATTTAAAGAATCTTTTATTTGAATTTCTACTTCATTTTTTTGATTTGAATTAGTTAATTTTTTAACTTTTTCAATTTCAGTTTTAATTACGTCTAAATTAGCTTTTAGATCTATTTTAGATATATTTGGGTTTTTATTATTTTTAGTTGAACTACATAAAGTAATTGTTACTGGTAATGTAATTCCTAAAGTTAAAACAGCAATCGTAGGAACCAACCATTTTCAAATTTTTCCTTTTTTATTAGAATTTTTCATATTCATATCCTCCACATATATTTTTTTTGTTTTGAAAACTAATTAAATATTTATTTTTATGATTTTTTAATAACTGTTTTTCAATTGTTATGAATCATAAAAATGTTTTCAGTAATTTGAGTAAAAAATATATTTTTTTATTTATATTTATTGTTTTTAAAAATTTATATTTTTATATGTAACTTCCTTTATTTTTCCTTTCTTTTACAAATGTTTTTAAAAAATAATATAAAAAATTTAAAACTAATAAGTTTATTAACTAAATATTATCGCGTCTTTATAATTGCGTCTTTATTATTTCTAAGTTATTTTTTATATTTTGTATTTTCCTATTAAGTTATTTATTTCAGTTATTTGTAACTTTAGAAATTTACAAAGAATATTAAAACCATTAAAACAATAAAGGGATAATATCTTTTAAAAATGTAAGAGAGCAAAATAATAATATATTTTTAAATTTGATCAAAAATGTAAAAAAATAAAAAAAACAACTTTTGTTTTAAAAGTTGTGTGTTTTTCTTTGAAATTGATATATTTGTTTAAATATTCATTTGATTTAACTTTTTTTTGTAAGTTAGTTATAGGTAACTTCAGTAATTAAATAATATTTTCAGATTTCATCTTAGTAATAATTAATATGGTCTTAGAGTAATATAAAATTTTCTTTACTATTTGTTTTATTTAAAATTTAATAATATGTTTAAACATAACAGAAAAAGTTAAGATTTTTTTTACATATATAATCTAAACATTTTTTTAAAAAAGTAAAAAGTGTACTTTTATCTATATGAACAAGATAATACAAAACTTATCATAAAACCAAAAATGTATTGTTTTAAAACATGCTTTATAAAGCAAAATAAAGCGTTTTAAAGCCCGAAAATATAAAAGTAGACATATCTTATTAGGTATCTTGTTTTTGGACCTAAAACACTTTCGTTTTAAAAATTAAATTTTTGATTACTTTTATAATTACGTAATTTTTAATAGTTATGTAATTAAATTTAACTATGTAATTGTAATTAATTATGATTATGTAATTTCTAATAATTACGTAATTAATTGTAATTATGTAATGCTCGATTGACATGTGAAGTGCAACACTCAAAAAAGAGTGTGCACTTCATTTGTTTTGTTTGTAAGTGTTCACTAATAAAAAGATAATGAATATTAGGAGTGCTTATGAAAACTTATAAACATTTAACAAAAGAAGAAAGATGCTTAATTTATTTTCTTTGAAATAAAGAAAAATATTCTATGAATAAGATTGCAAAAATCTTAAATAAAAACAAATCAACAATATCAAGAGAATTAAAAAGAAACACATCTTCAACAGGGATTTATTATTCATCAACTGCTCACAAAAAATACATTAGAAGAAAATCAAATTGTCATATGTTTTTTATGTTGAAGTACAAAAACTTCACAGATCTTTTTATTCAAAAATTTAATCCTAAATCTCATGGTGTAGAAGCTACAATTTTTTGAATAAAAGAAAACTATCCGTTAGTTAAAGTTCCAAGTGCTAGGCAAGTATTTAGATGAATCAATAGCAAGATTTGAAAGATACAAAGAAGAGATTGTTTAAGAAGAAAATATGTTAAAGGAAAAAGAAGAAAAATAGGTATATTTTCTAAAATTGATGGAAAATACTGCATTCCTTATAGTCTAAGACCAGAAAAGATAAACAATAGAAAAGAATTTGGACATTGAGAAGCTGATCTAATAGTTAGTAAAAGGCAAAGTGGTTATTACCACTTATTGACATTAGTGGAAAGAAAAACAAGGTTGGCAATTATTAGAAAAATAAAAGGGAAGAACGCTAGATCAATGATGGCTAAAATGTATACCATTATTCGAGATGAAAAACTCCCAATAAAAAGCATCACTGTTGATAATGGGTTAGAGTTTCAAATGATGGGAATAACTGCAAAACAATTCAACTTTAAAGTTTATTATTGCCAACCTTATTCTTCATTCCAAAGAGGGTCCAACGAGAACATAAATGGGATAGTTAGAAGATGATATAAAAAAGGAACTGACTTCAGTTTAGTAAGTGAAGATAAAATAAAAACTCTTGAATGAAAAGTAAACAACATCCCAAGAAAAATGTTTGGTTATAAAACAGCTTACCAAATGTATCAAGAAAATATTTAAAACAAAAAAACTCTCAACTTATATTTCAAAGTCGAGAGTTTAATGTAACATTGAAGTGTTGCACTTCACATGTCAGTTAGGGATTACGTAATTAATTGTAATTATGTAATTAGTTATGTAATTTATATACGATAAACCAAGTAAAAAACTAGGGGTAATTTTTAGCTAAATCTGAAAGACTTAAATTTTAGTGATCACAATATAACTTAGTTTCTAATTTTTCCCTATTACTACGTAATAGGGAAGTTTGTTATTTTTTCTAATTTTTACCTGCTCCATAAGATTCTACACTTTAGATCTTGTTTTTTTGCAAGAAAGTTTTACAGCATGTTCTTTTAACCCCAAAAAATAATGTCTTTTACTATTACTAAAGTAATAGTAAATTTATAACATATTTTTTTATTTTTACAACAAAAACAGATCAAAAAGCAACAAAAACCAAAAAGTTTAAAATAAGCTGTTTTAAGACACTTTTTAAACTCAAAATGAATTACCCTACATAATTTCTTTTAAAGTCTCTTAAAACGCTTTAAAATTGCTTTAAACACAATATTTATACCTTAAAAATATTATTTTTCCAAATGTTTATAAAAAATAACACTTTTAGTAATTGGTCTAATTAAAAACTTATGATTACGTAATTATATAAAAAATAACATAATTAATTACGTAATCATTATTCTATTTTAGGTTAATATAGTAGAATTTGCTGAGATTGGTACAATAATTACGTAATCATTATAGTTAGATAATATATAGACATAATTAATTACGTAATTCTACATAATTACCTTAACTTTAAAAGAATTACATAATTATTAATAATTACGTAATCATTTTGGTTATTAACAAAAGTCCAATCTAACAGATATACTATGTATTAGAACAATTACGTAATTTTATATTAATTACATAATTGTAAATAATTACGTAATTTTTATATATTAAATAAAAGTCTTATTTGATATACTATTAATTATGAATATTACATAATTGTAATTAATTACGTAATAGTAATTATTTATGGAGGTTCAAATGATAATAGGTGTAGTTAATAATAAAGGAGGAGTTTTAAAAACTACTCTTTCAACTAATCTAGGTGCATGTTTATCTTTAGATTCAAAGAAAACAATTATAGTTGATCTTGATGGTCAAGGTAATGTTATTGCGACTTTTGGAAAAAATCCATTTAATCTTGAATATACTGTAATGGATTTTTTAAAAGGTGATTGCACATTAGATAAAGCAATTGTTAGAGAAAGACCACCATATTTAGATATATTGCCTGGTAATGATGATCTTAACTTTTTTGATATGTATATGAGTAATGGTGAAGTTTCTCAATCAGGTTTAAGAAAATTATTACAAAAGCTTGATGAGATTTATGATTACGTAATTGTTGACACACCACCTAATATGTCAACTGTTGTTGCAACAGTCCTTTCAACTGTTAACTTAGCTATAATACCTTTCGAACCAGATCAATATGCAACATTAGGGTTAAGAAGAATTGTTAATGCTTCAAAAGAATTTATAGCTAGAAACAATCCAAACATGAAAGTTATAGCAATTCCTACAAAAGTGAATACAAGGGTCACAATTCATAATGACATTATAAATGAAAGTATTAGACCAAAATTGACTGCTGAAGGTGTGTATGTAACTAAAAATTTCATTTCTCAATCAACAAAATCAACAGCAGCTGTTGGTTATGAAAGAGTTCCAATTTTATTTAGTGTTATAAAAAGTAAGTATCAAGATGAATATATTGAATTAAAAAATGAGATTATAGATTATATAAAAAACAATATACTTTCAAATAACAACACTACTAACTCTATTAATAACAATAATTTTTTAAATAATATTAACCAATCACCAATTAATAATACAAACTCAAATATAAATCCAAATAAACAAGAACCACAAGTATTACACACAACAGTTCAAGACAACAATAATAATGAACTAAACAAAAATTCAAATGAACCTATACTAAGTTTTAATTACAGTATTAATGATAATAAAAAAGAAGGAGATAAATAATGGCTAAGAGAAAATATAGTTTTACAGATTTATCTGATGATATAGTTGTTCAAAAACCTATTCAACAAGAAGAAAAACCAATTAAAAATGATCAAAATAATACAAATTCAAATAGTGAAACAAAAAATGATAACATTTCAGAAAATATAGAAAAAAATCCACAAAATCCTATAAATAATGAAATAAAAGAAGAAAAATATGTATCTAAATATGATATAGATATCAACTATGACGATGATGAACCAGTAAAAAATAATACTAGTAGCAACAATGTTGATAATAGTAAAAATAATGAAGTTGAAAATAAAACATTTACAAATGATCACCAAAACAAAAGCAATATTGATATAGCTGAAAAAAACGAAACATCAAAGCCAATATTTAATGAAAGACCCGTTGAAGAAAGAAATTCTAAAACTGTAATTAGAACTTTTAATGAATCTTTAAATTATCAAACAAATAATGAAAATAAAACAAATGAACTATCTAATAATTCAAAAGCAAATGAATTATTTTCATCTAAAGAAAAACTTGATGTAAAAACAAACATTTATTTAAAACCAAAATTAGTTTTTAAAATAAAAGAACTAGTAGATAGAACAGGAGAAAGCAGATCTTCTGTGATTAATAAACTTATAGAATTTGCATTAGAAGAAATGGAAAAATAATATGCTCCATATTGTGTTATTTCAACCAGAAATACCTCAAAATACTGGTAATATTGCAAGAACATGTGTGGGATTTAATGCAAAATTACATCTTATAAAACCATATGGTTTTATCTTAGATGATAAAAGGATGATTAGAGCTGGACTGGATTATTGAGAACATTTAAACATTGAAGAGCATGATTCATGAGAAGAATTTGAAAACAAATACAACATTTCTATAAATTCTAATATTTATTTAATTAGTAAATTTGGAAAAAACAAACTAGAAGAAGTTGTTTTTAAATCAGATCAAGAGGAAACGTTTTTTGTTTTTGGAAGGGAAACAAAAGGTTTAAGTGAAAAAATAATGGATAAATATAAAGAAAAACTTTATTCTATTAACATGTCAGAGAAAATCAGAAGTTTTAATTTATCAAATTGTGTTGCTATGGTAGCATATGATTTTAATAAACAAATGCTAAAAACAAATAAAAAATAGTGATTTTTTAATTTAAAAACATTTTTACTTTTTGAATTGAACATTTTTCAATTCAAAGGTTTTTTTGTTTAAATAAGATAAACAACTACTTTCTGGAATGTTAAATTCAATTTTTCATGAAGTTAAACAAGGAAATTTATAGCCCATATTTTCTATCTTGTTATATTTAGTATCTCCAAGTATTGGATGATTAATACTTGATAAATGTAATCTTATTTGATGTTTTCTACCAGTTACTATTTCAACATTTAATAATGAAAAATTATCATATTCTTCTAAGACCTCATATTTTGTGATCATTATTTTGTTGTATTTATTTTCCTTATCAATTCTTGCTATCTTTTTTTGTTCGTCCAACATTCAGTAATTAACTAAAGTTTGCTTTTTATTTTTTAAAACACCTAAAACTAAACATTTATACATCTTTTTTATGTTGTTATTTTTCAGTAAAACATTAATCTCTTTCAATGATTCTTCATTTTTTGCAAAAATTATTAATCCATTTGTATATTTATCTAAACGGTGACATAAGTTAGGGATAAATGTACTATTTTGTTCAGGAATTCATTCTTTTTTTTGATATAAATATTTTCTTAATTGATTATTTAAAGTGTTAATTTTTTCATTTGCATCTTCTTGACATACCAATCCTTTTGGTTTGTTGGCTATTATTATATTTTTATCTTCATAAACTATTTGGAAACTTTGTTTAGAATTTAAAAAATCATAATTAATCTTTTTTGGTTCAAGGTTAAAAAAACATTTTATCTCATCACCAATTTTTAGTTGATAATTAAAACTTGATTTTTTATTATTCACTCTAACTTTGTTTTGATCAATGAGTTTTGCCGCTTTAGATGATGTTAAAGTAGGATATTTGTTTAGTAGATATTTTTTTAAAGTAGTCTCTTCATATTTTTGTTGAATTTTAAATAATATCATCTAAAAACCCCTTATTTTATGTACTTTTTGAAATTATTTTTTAGAAAAAAATGCTTAACACATTTATAATAATAATATTGTATATACCACAAATTTAAAAAAATATTGGAGAAAAAATGTCTGAAATAAAAGTTAATCAATCTTATGATGTTACATCTCTTAAACCTACATTTAATAAGAGAGTTGACATAAAAAGAATTTACAACTTTATAGAAAAAAAATATTCATTAAATGAGGTAACACAATTTGGTATTGTTTGTTATTACAAAAGAAAGTCAAATGTTGTGCTTATTACCTTAACTAATGAAAAGATTTTTATATTCTCTAATAGAAAAGACTTAGAAATTAATGGTGTATATTCATATAATGACATAGAAGACTTTGGTTTTTTAGAAAAAAAGAAAAAAACTTACTTAAATGTAACAGCAAAAGAGAAAAATTTTACTCTTAGAAACATTACAAAATATGATTATGATATTTTGTGTAGGGTTTTTCAACAACAAAAAGAGGCTTTTAATAATTCTAAAATAGGAAAAAATATAATTAGTAATTTTAGTACAATTTCTTCTATTGATTTCTTTAAGAAAAGAAATTTTTATAAAGATGAATTAATAGACGAAGTTCAAGATAATAAGGATTCTGAAAACACAAATTCTGAATCTAAAATTGATAATCAAACAAACAATAAGAAAAATAAAAGAGTTGTTAATGATAAAAATATTAGTTCAGATACAACTTTTTCAAGTTTATTCATTTTTGAATTGTTATCTAGGCATGATAAAAAAATGCCAGGAGGAAACCCAACTGTTTTAACTGATCTATCAAATAGAATAGTTAATTTAGAAAAAGCTAATCCTTTTGACAATCCAATAGATAGTGTAAGTTTTAAATTAACTTCTTTATCTAAATTAAACACAATTCCAGTAATTGCTGAATTTTCTAATATTCATGATAAATCAATTACTGAAAATAAGTTACTATTTGCTAGAAATTGAATTGAATACACAAAACATAATGTTAAAAATAAATTATTGGGTGTTGACTCACACGGAAATGGAGCTTATATAGATTTATCAAACTATATAAGCAAAAAAATAATTTCATACAAAGCTGTTGAACAAAATGTAGATGGAATTAAGAGATATGGTTTGAGAAGTGGCCAAAAAGTTAAAATTCTTGAATCGAATAAAGAAATAGGGTTAGACAAACTATATGTTAATCCAACCAATGGAGAAGGATTGGATATTAATAAATATGATGGTTTAATATTTTTTGGCAAAAAATACTATTTTAATACTTTGAATGAATTTTCTAGAATTCCTAGAAAATATTGCAGAGTTATAGATCATGAATGAAAAACAAATGGCTCTATAAATAAAACATTTGAAATTTTATTTGAAGATGATTTTGTTACATATAAAGTCTACAACGATAGTGGCAACGTATTAAATGATGTAGACAAAACATCTAGCAACTTCGATATTAAATGACTAACTTTATTTAAAGATTAAGAAACAAAACCTTAATTTTTTTTATTTGTTTTCTTTACAAAACTGAATTTCTTTTTATAATATTTTTGATTTTCTTATCATTTTTATCTTATTTTTTATATTTTTGTAAAAATAAACAAATTTATCATTATATAACATAAACATCGAATTCGAACACTTTTTTTCATTTCAAAAATTGATTTTCACTAGTAAGCAACTTATAATAATTAATATAATTGTATAAATTGTGGATAGGTGATTGTTATGAAAAAAAGAAAATTGTTAATTGCTCCTTTATTACTGTCACTATCAGCTGTTTCAGCTGGTGCAATAATTAGTGCTACATCAACAAATCAAAACCATTTAAACACTAGTATTAATAATATAAATACTAGAGGTTTTGAAACTGAAGGTGGAGGTGCTGAAACAAGTACAACATTTAGTTATCAAACGGATGAAGAAGTCAAGAAATTAGATTGATATGGAAAATATAATGTTGAAGAATTTTTACAATTACCAAATGCGAATGATTTAATAAAACAATTAGTTAAACCATCTACAACAACAAATTTTACTGTTCAAGTTAATGAAGAAATTACTGAAGAAATGAAAACTACGCCGTATCTTGAGTTTTCTGTTACATGAAATAAAAATAATGGTAATGGATCTTATTCACAAGAACAAGTAAAACCAAATGGTTCTAAAGAAACAGGAACTAATAACACAAAATGAGACACTAAGAAATTTACTGGTTTATTTAAATCTACAAAATACCAAGTGGTTTGAAACGACAATGAAACTATCAAAAAATACATTCTTTCAGAAAATAGAAAAGTATCTGAAATACAACCAAGTGATGTAAAAAAATATTTAATATCACCAAGTTCTAATCTTCCTAGTGATTTTGAAACAATGATCAAAATAAATCAAAACAATTCTTCAAACGGAAATGGAAATAATTCCCAATATGGTGTTCTAGAAGTTAGTTTTCAAAACGGTAATAATAGTGGGTGAGTTGGTGACAAATTACCAGAAGCTAGAAAGTTTAGAGGGTTTATTGGTTCTGATAATCAAAGGCATCAGGTTGAAATAAAATCTGTTGTTAATAATATAACAGGAATAACAGCAACTAACCCTGCAAATGGACAAGCAGATCCATTTGGAACTGTTTTTCAAGGATTAACTGATAGAAACATTTCATCACTTACACCATCTCAATTTGTAAGTGTAGTTGGTGACTCACAAACTAATGGTAATGAAGCATTAATAAAAATGCTTACTGAGGGTAAATTTCTATCTAACAATAATGGTTCTAATGGTGGAACTCTTAAATTTATTGACATTCAATACATGAATAAAAGTTATACTGATCATGATTTTGAAACAACTACAGGAATTAAAGGTTCACCGAATACTAAAGACACAAAAAACGATGACAAAATAGAAGTAATTGGTGTTAGAACTATTCCTAATGACACAGATGGAAGTCTTCAAATAGTTTATACAATTAAAACTTTTGATGTTTATACATCAAGTTATGTAACAACAGAATTTACTCAATCTTTTGCTGCAAATACTTTTAAAACAGCATCTACACATTCTGAAAATTTATCTTTTGAATGAAAAGATTCAAATTCTATTCCAAACAATTTAGGTGCTACTTTTGATATAGTTAATGAATTTAGAGCTAAATCTGATAATGATGAAACATTTAGAAAATCATTTACAAATATGTTTTTCAATGGTAGTGATGATGTATATAACAAAAATAGAAGTGCAACAATAGATTATAGAACATCACATTCATCAACTGATGATAATGGTAATTGAATCTCTTCTAATCAAGATACATCAATCACCGTTACTGTTACATTTGATGATTGAGGTGGAGCTGTTTATAAAGATGAAAAAGGTGAATACAAAAAAGGATTTAAATCTACAAGCACTTTTTATATAGGAATTTATCAATATGATACTCAATATCAAAAACCAAACTGAGTTGATAATTCTCAATTATTCAATTCTAATGCTGCATATAGAAAGATGACACCATCACAAGTTACATATAGCATAAGTCAATCAGAAAATGGTAATTCACCATTTTATGGCCAATATAGTCCTCAAGTTGGAACAACACCAACAACAATTATGATTCCAAATGATTCTGAAGGAATAATTACAGTTAAATTAGTTTTAACTGTGCAAAAAGAAAACACTAGAGCGACAGCAGAAAATTTAATATTTTCACAAACATATACGGGTTTTAAACAAGATAATAGTGATAATAATTTCCAAGAATTTGGTTGAATACCTGCATCAGATGTTGATCCACAATTATTAGCAATTCCAATATATCTTGTTAAAAAAAGTGATGTTATAGATTTATACCTAAACAAAATACCATTATTTGCTAGTTTAAATATTAGTGAAGATGATGTTGAAATTGATAGCTATGTAGACCCAAATACTAATGTTGGTGTATTAAGAGTTAGTGTACATATTAGTTCATTTAATCAAGCAGCAAGTAACCAATCAAATGTTGGTACTACTGTTCAAAACACCATATCAGGTTTTTCAACAGTAACCTCATCAAATCTTGCTAACATTAATCCACCAGTTGATAATACAGCACTAATATCTGTTTCTTGTGCTGTATTAGTATCAGTAATGATGTCAACAGTTTTATTAGCACTTATATCTAGACGTGCAAAAATTAGAAGTTTTAAAGTTAAAAAGGATAAGACTTTAAATCTTAATAAAAAACAAGGTAAATCATCATTAGATGCATTTGCTGATGAATTAGAAAATAAAGCTAAATAGTAGAAAGGAAATTAAGTTATGAAAAAAAACAAATTAATTAAAAAAATATTTTATTCATCACTTTCATTATCGGTTTTGTCAATCGGTAGTCTTTCTGCTGTTTCTGCTTTTTTAAATAAAGATAATGCAAATGTTCAAAATAACTACAACTATTCTAGAACATTGAATGATGATACTGTTGAAAGACGGCTAAATAGCAATAATAATGAGTCAACTAAAAACAACCAACGTTTAATTTCTTTCAATAGAAGTGGTGATAATGGAACAGATTTTTCTGATGAACTTGCTAAACAATATAAAGCAACAGATTCATCAGGAACTTCTTATGCTATATTAACAACTTCTCAAAATGGAACAGATGCTGGTGCAAAAACAACAGCAAAACATGATGGAATAACTAAATATAATTTAACTGGAACAGATGCTGGTAAAGCAGATTGATTAGTTAAATTTAGTGATTTACAAGCTCTTACTAATAGTGGTTCAGCATCTGAATCAACGCAAGCACAAACAACTAGTTTAAACATTACTTCTATAAAATATAGTTCTGGACAATTTGGTACAAATGGTTCATTGTTTGTTCTTGGTAATGATGGATCAAACAGTTATTTATTTAGAATTGTTTGAGGTGGTACTGATAAAGGTAAATATGAATTAGTTGCTAAAACTAATGATAGTAAAGTGTATAAATACATTAACATCACAAGTCAAACATCTAATTCAGTTGTTTTGTTTGGTGATATTAGTAGTAACAATGTTGATTATGCAACTGTTTCGGTTGGTACTGCACAAAATGCGAAACAAGAAACTTTAACTAAAAAAACTATAGATCTTTCTGCCACAACTTCTAATCTACCTAAAAATCTTATTATTCAAGACACTTTATATTACAATGGTGATAATTATTTAGTTGTTAAACAAAAAAAGAACGGAACTTCAACAGGTGCAAAAGAAGCTAATAATGGCTATTCTATAAATAAAGATGATGTATTAAACTCACTTGTTAAAATTAATTTATCATCTAGTGGTGATTCTATTAGTGTTCCATTAAGTAATGTATTACCAACAAAAGTTACTCAAGAATTTATAGATAAAGGTCTTGTTGGGAACGATATTAAAGGATTGCAAGTTACAACAACATTAGTTAACAGCAATTTAACATTAATAACATCATTTGAAGGGACAAAAATAAATAAAAGTAATGGTTTCCCATATGTTATTTCTAGTGTTTCTTTATCAAATAATTATAATCTCAACACTAATTTAGCAACTAATTATAATTCAAATAACAATTCATTTACAATTGATCAAGTTTCACCTATGTATTCTAATAGTGCAATTGTTGGTTATATTGCATTAGATAGTTTAAATAGAGCTTATAAGCTTGATAATAATTTTCAACCATTAGAATTATTATATGAATTTGATAGCACTGGTACTGGTGCAGGGAAAACAACAAAAAATAAAGTATTTAACATAAATACATACCCTAGTGTTGCAGATTGATATGCTCAATCAGATGATTCAAAAATTGGTGATTTCTTTAATAACACATTAATTGGTGAGTTAGGTAGCGGATCATCAAACTATTCTGAAGTACTAGCTACTTTTTCATTTAAAACAGATAGTTCAGTAACTGGTCTTGCGAAGTATGTTAAGGCAAGTGATAATGGTACTATTGCATCAACTGAATTAACTTCATTTTTAAATTCAACTGATGCATATAAAAACTATATGAATATTAGTTCTTATGACCCAAGATTTGGCGAACCAAAAATTTCAGTTTCATCATCAACTATCACTAAAATTAATAATGATAATAATGATTCTAAAAATTATAAAGTTGAATTAGAATTTAAACAAACAATTAGAAAAAATAGTGGTAATGGTTCTATTACAGATGGTGAACAAGTATCATTAGGTAAAAAAAGTTTTACTTTTATAAATACTGATGGCCAAATTTCACAAGTAGCAACTGAAAATATTCCATATTATTTAACTAATAAATATCCATCTCAAATCACAGATGATGAAATAAGTAAATATCTAATTCAAACATCAAATGTTTCAGGATTAAATTTCATTAAAGAAAGTGATGATACAAAAGGAACTTTAACTGTAAATATTACTGCACCATATATGTGAAAAAATGGGGAACTAAAAACAAACGAAAATATGTCCCTTGTTTTTGGTGGTGAAAACAATCCTATTTTCTTAAAAAATAATTTAGCTAATTATGATTTAAGCGTAACTAAAGTAGACAAATCATATTGAGAAGGTGAGTCTATGGATAGTGAATTAAAAGATAGACTTCAATTACAATATTCAACTCTTCTTCCATCTGAAGTTAAAAATGAAAATTATCTAAGAGATTTTTTAATATTAGGATCAGATTTTTCTAATGCCTCATTGGTAAATTCAGGTGAAGTTTCACCACCAACAGTAAATGATATTACTGTAACTCCGTTTGATAGAGAAGGTAGTGCGTTAATTAGAGTTACTATTCCAAAAATTGGAACACAGCAAAATGTTGTTTATCAATTTGAAACTCCTAACATATTTAAGAAAGATGCATCTGCAAATGAATCAGTTTACTACATGTTCAAAACAGATGAAGAAGTTAGAACTACAAGATTTAATGATAATAAATTCCAAAGAACAACGCCAACAGTTTTCACTAGTTTATTAAATGGATATATAGCAGCTAACCAACCAGATAAAATTATTGAATGATTAGGTTATTTTGGTTACTTTAGTAATTATTTTTCAAATTTAATTTATGAAAGATATAGTTCAACTGGAAATTCAACAGATCCTGTAATTAATATAACAACTAACACTAATTTACCAGTTGGTTCAATGACTCTTACTATAAGATTAAAAGATCCAATTGAAGGAATAGGAAATGTAATTTCAAAAACATTTGTTGCTTTCCAAGCTAGTGGTAGCATTATTAACCAAGAATCAACTTTTAGTTGAGGAAATATAGATGCTCTAAAATCTAGAACTCCAAGTTCTATTACTTTAAATGACCTTAATTCAAATGGTGCTTTTGTAGAAGGTGGTTCTACATCATCACTTGAAAAAGAAGTTCAAATAAATCCTATAAATACAACAGGTTCACTTGAAGTTATTGTTTCTTATAAAAATTTTGTTCAGAAAAAAATTAATATAAATAATGGCCAACAAACAAATGAATTAGAAATTGTTCCTGTAAAAACATTTAGAAATGTGTATACTGGATTCCAAATTAGAGGAAACCCAGTTGATGTAATTATTTGAAAATCAGAATCTGAGTTAGATGCTCAATATAGAAACAAAACACCTAGTGAATTATTAACACAAATATCAACAAATTCAGATGTAGATAAATTAAAAATATTTACTAAGGCTTCTGATGAGTTAGAAACATTCTTAACTGATCCAAATAATGCTGACAAAATTAGTTTAAATTTTTCAGGAAATGATGTTAATGGAACTATTTCTATAGTTGGTATTTTAACTATTGATGGAGTTCAAAGATCAATTAGTACAACTATTAGTGGTTTCAACACAAACAATAACAATTTCCCGATTGTTATGACAAATAAAGAAAGTTCAACATTAACAACACTTAAACAAACTAAACTACCATCTGAAGTTACTGATAGTGATTTAACTATGTTCTATACAGTTCAAAATGGTAATAGTTTACAAAAAGTTATTTCAAAATCATTTGATGATGTTGAAGGTACATTAACAGTAAAAGTTGAATTAATAAATTCTAGTGGATCAGTGAGTAGTGTGGTAGGTACTAGTCAAGAAACATATAGTGGATTTAGAACTAATGTACCAGTATATTCAGGTACTAATTGAACAATAGTTTCTTTATCTATAATTATTCCTGCTGTAATTATGATGATTCCAATTAGCTATATTATATTTATTAAAAATAGAATTGATGTTAAAAAATTCAGCAAGAAACTTGATGATAGACTTTCTGAAGAAACTAAAAAGAAAAAAGTTAAAAACGTGAAATCAATTAAAGACTTACTTGACATGTAACCTTAATTGATGACCTTAATAGAGGAGAAATATATGAAAAAAAATACACTAATATTTTTAAGTGTAGAAGGTTTGGGATTAAATAAGCAATGAAAAGGAAACTACTTTAAATTAGCTAATAAACCAAATATTAACCATTTGATATCTGGTATTTATCATTGAGCTATTTTAAGCAACGATTCTAAAAAAAGTAAAATTGATGTGAATAAAAAGTTCAATGCAGTAAGTGCTGATATTGATAAAAATTTCTACCAAATGCTTTATGGTAATCCCGATATTTTAACAGCAAACGAAAGGTTAAAAAAATTAATCGAAAACAAAGAACTACACAAACTAGATGTTTTTGAATCTTTAAGAAACCATTCATTAAAACATAATTCTAAATGTGTACACATGTTCTTTTTACTATCAGATAATAAATATCATTGTGATATAGATAATGTAAAATACATTTCTAATATTTTAATTAAAAATGGTTTATATCCTATATTCCACTTAATATCTGATGGTAAAGATGACAAACAATTCTCTTTTAGTAAACATTTAGAATCGATTAGTAGTTTCTGTTTGAAAAGAAATATTCCAATTGCAACAATTGCAGGTAGAGATAATGTTTTTATTAAATTAGGTCAAAGTTTTGAATACACAAAACATGTTGAAGATTATTTCTACACTATTTGTGGTATTGGAACAAATGATTTTAATAACCCTAAAGATTATGCTGATTTAAATTTATATAATAAAACATATGATCAAAAAATAATCCCAGCTTACAATAGTAGTTTAAACAAATTCTTTATAGAAAAAAATGACATGCTTTTATTCTTGGATTCAGATCAAGATAACTTTTCTCCTCTATTAAAATTGATAAAACAAGAAAAAAGACTTGACAATGTATTAATTACTTCTTTATGTGATATTTATGGTTCTGAAGTAGATGCAACTATTTTAAAAGATGATTTTTCAAAAGATAGTTTAATTACTTCAATGGCTTCTAAAGAAAATTTAAAATCTCTAGTTTTGAGCTTAAACCATAAAAGAGGTTTTGTTAATAAATTTTATGGATCTCAAAATGATCCAAATACTATAAGAAAAGCTATATCTACAGATTTTGCAAATAGTGATGCTGATTATATTTTTGGAGCAAATAAGTTTTTAATTGATAAAACAATAAGTTCTATTGGTAAATATGATTTTATTATTGTTCATGTTCCAACAATTGCAGAAGCAGCACATACAAGTGATATGAAATTGTTGAAATTTGCAATTGAAAATTTTGATAAAAACTTGGGTAGATTAATTAATTATGCAAAATTTACTGGTAATATAATTACTTTTGTATCACCATATGGTGCTGCAGAAAAAATGCTTAATAAAAGGTTACATATTCTTCCTTATAACAAAACATCAGTTGTACCATTTATATTTACAAATGGATATTTATCTTCAAAGAAACTAACTAGTGACTTTTTTGGATTGTATTCAACATTATTAGTTACTTTAGGTTTAGAAAATTTAGATGAGAAAACATACTTTAGATCTTTAATTACTAAAAACTTTAGTAAGAATGAAATTCAAAAGAATTTAGAAGATCATTATAATGTATGAAAAGATAATTTAGCTACACCTTTAATTGAGCAATTTGAAGAAAACAACCTATCTTTATATAATGACCTTAATAAAAGTGAAGAATATATTAACCAAAAACGTCAATACATAGTTTTAAAAGAAATTATTAAAGCACATGATAAATATTTTTCTACTCCAGAATCTAGAAAGAAATTATTTGATGTTTTATTAGAATACATTAAATATAATGATATTGATTTTGTTGGTTTTAAATATAACTACAACAGAGCAATAATGACATTATTTGATGATGAAATTAAACTATCAAAAATGACAAAACTTTCAAATAGATTTTTTGATAGTTTCTTATGAAGAACTCAAATAAAAAGAAACTCTAATTGAGTTAATAAAGTTAAAGATGAATTAACTCCTATCATTTCTAGAAAAATGCCAAAAATGAGCATTAAGAAAATTAATAAAATTCTAGATGAAGAAATACTACCTTATTCTTTCTTTACTAGATTATTTAAATCAGAAGTTGATATTTTAAACACAAATGATGCTTTTAAAATTGCAGAATTTTATGACAATGTTGAAGCTGATGTAGATGATGTATATAACAAGTACTTTGGTCCTAAAGTACCTGGAGAAGATGAAGAAGTTCCACCTGATAGTCCTTTTAATGAATCTGATTTTAAAAAAGTTATAGCTTATTATGAAATTTTTAAAGAAACTTTATATATAGTTAAAGAATCTAAAAATGAATTAGAGCAAGCGAATAGAAAATATGCAGAAATGAAATCTCAAATAGATGTATCTTATGATGATTTATTTGATGCAGAACCTTTCAAATTGAATCCATTAACTAGAAAAATTGTGAATAACTATTCAAGATGATTTAGATCTATTAAAATGATTATTCAAGATAAGAAAAGAGAAATTAAAAAGAATATTTCTAAATATGATCTTAAATATAACAAACGTTATCAAAATGCAATAGATGGAATTGCTTATGAAGGTGAATTCTTAGAAGGAATTAACTTTGATAAACAAGAACAACTAAATCTTCAAATGATTGAAAAAGTTAAATATGATGGTTTTTTAGATTATCCAACTATTGATATTCAAGAGGAAGAAGAATATACAAAAGTAACTAATCTTGGTGAAGAAGAAGTTGTTTTAGATGATGGTACAGTGTTAGTAATTCCAGATGTTTCTGGTTCTATTAGCACTAAAGGTGAATATGACTTAACTACTTTATGAAATGAAAAAAGAATTGAAGAATTTAAAGACAGAAAAAATTTCATGGAGTTTGTTGGTAACGATGCAGCAGATGCTGTTAAGGTAAATAAAAAAATTAGAGCAGCAGAACAAAAACTTGAAAAATACACTGAACTTAACTCTTTATGAACTAAAAAAGAGAAACAATCAGTAAATAGTAATTAAGGAGAAATAACTTATGGATAGAAGAAAAAAACTTATAGCTAACTGAAAACTTAATGCAGACTATGTATCTATGAAGAAATTCTTTGACAACGTTTCTTCAAATGAAGATGTAGATTTAGTTGTTGTTCCTTCATTACTTGGTATTTTGCCTGCTATGAATTTAAGTAGAAATAAACAAATTAATGTTGCTGCTCAAAATTGTGGAATTGTAACAGTTGGTAACCACACAGGTGATACATCTTGAATTGAATTAAAAGATTACAACATAAGAAACATTATGGTTGGACACCCAGAAGTTTGTAAAGCTTTTGGTGAAAGTGATATTTTAATTAATAAAAAAGTTAAAACTTTTTTAGAAAATGAAATCAATGTTATTTTAGTTTTAAGTGAAGATAGAACTGATCTTTTAAAAGATTCAACTAAAGAATCATTAAAACTAAAACTTAAAAAATATTTAAGTGGTATAGATCCAACATTATTTGCAAATCATTTAACTATTGTATATAAACCTACATTTATTGGTGAAGTTGGGGTTCGTGCTACACCTGAATTTGTTGTAGGTGCAATCACTACTATAAGAAACTTTATTAGAGAAGAATATAGTTTCTATATCGGTAATAATATTCCTATATTATTTGGTGGTGAATTTTTAAGTGAAGACTTTGAAGAAATAGTAAATTCAAACCATGTTGATGGTGTAATGATAGATAATGAAAAATCTACATCACCAAAATATATTTCAATTCTAATGAAATATTTATATAAAGCTTCAACAGAAACTTATCAAAAATTCTATGAGAACAATTTGATTATTGATGAACCATTAGAAATTGAAGGACAAAGACAACAAATCAATATCTCTCCATTTGAAGATTATGAAATTGATAGTGATATTTACTTCAAAGATATTGATATTAGTGAAGAAGAAATTTAGTAAAAAATTGGTTAAAAACCAATTTTTTTATTTGTAAATTATCTATTATACCATGTAAGTAAAAAAAATTATCAAAAACTTGATTTTGAGTTTCATAAAATTTATAATTTTAGTATATATAATGTGAGGATTGAGTCATGAAAAAGTCATTAAAGATTTTAACTATAGGTCTAAGTTCAATAACAGCAATAGCTGTTGTTCCTTCAATAGCAACTATTAATAATAATTTGACTCAGTCTAATTTAAATTATAAAATTTCAAATCCTCAAACAAGGGCAATCCAGGATGGACAAGAAGCCACAGCTGGATTTAAATTTGTTAGCCAAGAAGATGCACAAAAAAATGAATGATGAGGAAAACAACGTGTTGATAATTTAACAAATGAACAAATTAAGTCATTGTTAGTTCCTTATGATACAACAAGCGGAAAAGATTTAGTTGGAGTTGAGTATAATGTTCAAATTCAACCTATTTCTAATGATGATAGAAGAAATGGTGGGGTTAGGTTCACAATAACTCAAATTGCAAAAAACTATAAAGATGGTGTGATAGATCCAGAAACTCCAACAATTGAAGTAAAAATTAAAAAACCAACTGCTACTGCTGCGTCTAAAGAAAATGAAACAGTCAATGAAGCTGATTATATTTGATCAACATATGAAGATTATTCAAAAAGTACCACAACAAAACCAGAAGGCGTAACAATAGGTGGTAATTTTAAAGGTTTAGCAATTATAGAAAAATTTAATTTTGCTTGAAATGATGATGAAATTATTGGTGAGTACATTAAGAAAACATTTGAAGATAGAGTTGAAGCCACTTCTGAAAATATAACTCCTGAAGCAATATTTGCTAATTTCATAAAACAAGATGAAAATCACATAGTTCCAAGTGATTATGACATCACTATAAGAAATTCTACTCAACTACCTTTACCAGAAGGTAATTATAGTGACTGAGATAAATATGGACTATTAGAAGTTTCTATTAAGTTTAATAAAACTGAAAAAACTGATTGAATTGGTGATAAATACCCTGAAGGATCAAAAGAAGGTAATGACCAAACTGATGAAGGAAAAAAATGAATAGAAATCACTAGAGTTTTTAGAGGTTTCTATTCAAAAAATGGGCAAGTCAAAAACACTAATGTTTTTTTAGATGCAGCAAACACAGATACTATAAAAAATGCACAAATTAACAAAACTGGTGAAAATAACCCATTTTCTAAATACTTATTAGCAAATGAAAATAAGTTATCAGATTTAATGCCAAGTGAATTAAAAGAACTAAGTTTAAATGATAATGCTTTATTAAACTTTATGTATAACAACAGTTGAAGAAGTGCTACTGAAAAAAATAATCAAGAAAGTTTGATTAAATTATCTTATTTTGGTAAGGATATAAGAAAGTTTCAAGACAAAGAAGATGATAACAAAATATTACCAAAAGATTTTAGAGATAATTCTGTTATTCAAAGTATAGATGTTACTCCTAATGACTCTGATGGTAGTGCAACATTTACATACTATTATGATTATTATGATGTTTATACTGGAAAAGTTGTTAAGAATGCAGTTTATTCTCAATCATTCCCAGCTGGAACATTTAAGAAAAATCCAGATGCTGGTAAACAATTAATAATGTCTGCAAAAGGTCCTAATGATATTAGTTCATTTACATCATCAAAAGACTTAATGGATTTATATACTCAAAACCAAAAAGATAAAACTTACCTAAAATCTTTATCTAACTTATTTGTTAATGGTACAAACGATGCTTTAGCTAAAGATAGAGATGTTAAATTTGAATACGTTAGTGATGATGGAAAAACTAGATCTAATTCACCAACTCAAAAAGTTAAAATGACTTTAACATTTGATTCATGAAATGGTGAATCTTATATGGAAAGTGGTCAAAAAAAAGAGGGTAAACAAATTATTCAAACTTTTGAATTTCCTTCAATGACAAGTTCAGTTAATGTAAATTGAAAAACTAATCAAACTGTAACACAAGATATTAACAACATTATTAAATCAAACCCTAATGACCAAAATAAAACAATAGCCGATTTTTCTCCAAGTGAAATTGTTGACTTGCTTTATTCAAATGAAAGTTTAAACACTGCATTTACAAATGGAATACCAACTAATGCTACATTGTCATATTTTTCTGATAATGCAACAGGTAGTTTAATTGTTAAAGCACAATCAACAACTACAACTGTTAAAAGTAGATCATTAATAACTCTTAATGATTCTAGAGCTGTAAATTCAGGTGATATTCAAACAAGAATATTTACAGGATTTAAAGCTACAAATGAACAATTCCAAGAGTTTGGTTGAATTGGTAATTCAGAAGTTGATGCAAGTTTATTGCAAAAAGAACTTGACTCTATTACAGTACAAGATGTAATTGATTCATATTTGAAAAAAATTGACTTTTTTAAAGATATGGAATTATCAGAATCAAATGTTAAGATAGAAAAAAATTCTCAAACAGGTACATTAACTGTTTATGTTACTATAAATGAATTTAATCAAGATATTCCAATGGCTAATAATAAGTTTTCAACAGTACTTAGAGGTTTCCCTGTTGGTACTATAAATGATAGAAACTCATACAAAGCACCAGTAGATTTAACAATTATACTAAGTGCTGTATTGGGTGGATTAGTTGTATTGGGATTGGGTGGTTACCTAGGCAAAACTATTTTAAATAGAATTAAGACAAATAAAATCAAAAACAAATATTAATTTTTAAGAGGTTATATATGAAAAAGAATTTAAAGAATAGATTATTTAGAATTTCAACTTTAACACTTGCAACTGCTAGTGTTGCTTCAGCTGTTTCTGTAAGTTTAATCAACAATAGTTCTGTTGATTCTTTTTCATATAAAACATCTCTTAATTCTCAAGCAAGAGTAGCAAATGCTGCTACAAAGGAAAGAAAGTTAACTACTAATAGTAATGAAAAGAAAACTAACATAATCCCATTAAATGATCTTATTTCAACCAATTCTCAAGTTCCAGCACAAAATACTGTATATGATTATGATTACAATGCTTATGCAACAATAACTTCAAGTCAAAAATATTCTGGCCAACCTAATGAAAAACAAACATTAAAATTAGATGAAATAACAAAGTTTAACTTAGTTAACACTTTTAATACTTCTGGTCAAACAACTAGTTTAAAATCATCTGCTGGTTCTATTGATTGAGTTGTTAAAACTAGTGATTTAGCCAAATTAATAACTCAAAATGGTCAAACAGGGCAAAGCAAACAAGATGGACAAAGTAGTGTAACATTAACAATACAATCACTTTTATATTCTCCGGGTGGTAATGGTGCAGGTAAATCGTTGTTTGTTTTAACTAAAGGTAATGATAACAAATTTTATTTATTTAGAATTCAGTGAGAAGATCAAACATTAACAGGTCAAGCAGAAATGAAGGGTGGAGACTATGAGCTTGTTAAGGTTTTAAGTGCACCTAATACTGGAACAACAACGAAAGATGGTTCAGCAACACAAGACTATAATTTCATGGTATTAGAATCATCATCTACACACACTATGCAAATTATGAATGTTCCAAATATAACTAATGGTGCAAGTACAAGTGGCATTTCAATGAAATTTGTAAGTTTGAGTCAAACAGATTTTACTAATCCTAATAGTGAAGTAAGTTCTAAAACAAAAACCATAAATATTAAATCGAGCGTATTAAGTAGTTCATTTGTATCTAGCAAAAATTACAAACCAATTATTACTGTTAGAGATGGTGCTACAGTTTATTTAACTTATCAAGTAGAAGGATATACAAGCGATACAAAAGATAAATTTTTGTCTTTGATAAAAATAGATGGTGTAAATACAGGGAATACTACTATTGAAGTTAGTGATTCAAAAAATTCAACAACATTTAAATTAAATGACACATCAAATTTTTTAGTTGAAAATAATGAACAAACTCTTTCTGGAATGAATATTATTCAAAATTCTTCAACATCGTATGAATTATTTTATACTTTCAAAAAAAATAGTGCTGCTGCATCGAATAATCCTTCTAAAATTGCATCTCTTTCTTTAAATTTATCTAATGCATTTTCACAAACAACTAAAAATATTGATTTTTATGATTATTTATATTCAAATACAAAACTATATTCTGTTCAAAAATTATATAAAGCAAATGAAGATGCAATCGAAGGTTATGTTTTATTAGATGAACAAAATAGAGTTGTTAGTTTAGATGCTAATAAAAAGAATCCTAAATTACTTTATGATTTTGAAACATCAACAATTAAACTTGGAAAAATTTATTCTTTAATTACTAGAAGAACTAATCAAAGTTGATTTGGTCAAATGGAAGATGGTACTTTTGGTCAATTTTTAGGAAGTACTTTAATTGGACAATGAGATAAATTATCTTCAAAAGAAAATAGAGAATTACCAGCTTCTGTATCAATAAAATCTAATAGCGAAGTATCTTCTTCTGTTCTTTATCAAGAAGTGTTAACTTCTGATGGTCAGTACACATCATCTTTTGAAAACTATATGAAATCAAGTACTGCGTATAGAGACTTTTTAAATGTAGAATTCATAGATCCTCGTATTACTACAAATCCTGAAATCACAATTTCTTATCCTGAAGCAACAACTTTAATGTCACAAAAAGAAGGAAGAATTTATTCTATTGAATTAACATTTAAACAAAAGTTAAGAAAAGTTGGAATTGATGGAAGTATCATTACTAATGATCCAAAAGAAATTGTAATTGCTAAGCAAACTTATACTTTTAATAATGCTGAAACTAATGTTGTTTTTGCAGAAAAACAAGGTGTTGGTGAAGATGGTCAATTTGAATTTGAAGTTCCAACATATATTAGAAATAAAAAACCTAGTCAAGTTACAGCTGATGAAGTTAAAAAATATTTAATTCAAACTAAGAATATTACTAACCCTATAGTGTCTTATACACCACATGATCAGAATGGTACTATGGATATAAATGTTACTATTCCTATTGCATGAATTAAAGAAGGTGAAAGTTATAACAAACGTGAAAATTACACATTTTCAGGTACATTAGGTAGTGATATTGTTCCTTTCTTTAGAGTAGATAAATATGGTGATCAAGGAAGTGTAACAGTTGTTGATACAAACTATGATAAAACATCAACAAAATATGAAAATTTAAGACTTAAATACTCAGATAAAGTTGCTTCTACTGTTTCTAAAAAAGATATTCTTGATGATTTTATAATTTATGGTTCTGCTTTTAATAATCAAGAAAATGAAGACTTGAAAAAAGCAGAAGAAAAAGACATTACACTAACACCAAATGATAGTGAAGGAAATATTTTAGTTGATGTTACAATTCCTCAAATTGGTAGTCAAGAAAACGTAAGATATGTATTTACTACGCCTAGTTTCTTCTTAAAAAATGCTAGTGCAAATAGACCAATATACTTTACTTTTAAATCAAATGATCAAGCCCTTAGTACAACTTTAAATAGTGATAACCCAACAAAAGCTGAAAACACTATTCGTGATCAAAAACCATCTCAAATAGCAAGCATTTTAAATGGTAATGATGGGGAATCTAAAATAGATGTTCTTTCATATTTTGCAGAATTTTCTTCTTTCTTTACAACTTATATAAATGAAAATAGTAATGTAGTTTCTGCAGTTGGAGATGACACACTAGGTACTTTATCAATTTCTATTGATTTAACAAAAGCTAATATTAATGGTTTTGATAACAACATGATTCAAATAACTTATAGTGGTTTCACTGGTTCTGATTTAACTAATCAACAAGTTGATAATTTTAGCTTTGGAAATTCAATAAGTGGTGCTGAAAATATGTTTGCTACAGAAATGACTGTAAATCAATTAGAAACACTTGACGTTCTTAATTGAGGATCAAATAATGCAACAAAAAACAAAGCCACTGTGTCATTAGTTCCATCACGTTCTAGTGGTACTCTTGAAGTTAATGTTACTTTTAAAAACTATATTGAACAGACTAATGGTCAAAAAACAGTGTATCCTACTAAAACATTTACTAGAATATATGGTGGTTTTAAAACAAGTAAAAACCCAGTTAATATTGTTGGTTTCAAATCATTTAGTGAAATAGCAGCTTCTGATGGTACTAATACTTCTTTCTCTAATTCAAATGTTCCATCAAGAACAAAAGAAATATTAACATCTAGATTTATGTTAGAAAGTGAATCTCCTAACAAAAAAGACGCATTATTATATTTTGCAAATGTTACAAATAGTTTAGATATTGCAAATAGTGATATTTCTTCAGTTACATTAATTGCTGATGATGTTGCTGGTACATTAAATGTTGCATTTACTATAGTTGATAATGGTGTTACAAAAACTATTTCTCCACCAACTCCATATAGTGGATTTAGAAGCACTAGTACAGCTGAAACAACTATTACATTTAAACAAGATACATCATCAGAAGCAGCACTTTTAAAAAACAAACTTCCTTCAGAAATTACTGTTAATGATGTTGCAAGTTTATATACAATATCAAATAATAACAACAATAACCCTGTTGAAATTACTTTAGGTCCAGATGATGCAACAGGCACATTATTGGTTTCAATTACAATAAAAGATCCATTCTCTGGTAAAGTTACAACGAGCGATATAACATATACTGGAATGAGAGTATTCATACCAGCTAATGAAGGCACAAGATGAGATATTGTTGTTTTATCAGTTATTATTCCTGCAATAGTTCTTCTAATTCCTATCCTAACTCTTGGTTATATCCAAAACATCAAAGATAGAAGAAAAATTGCTAAAAAACTTGATAGAAGACTTGATGAAGAATTTAAAAAAAGAAAACCAAATCTTAGATAATATTTTAAAAAAACATAACAACAAAGTTATGTTTTTGCTCGATTGACATGTGAAGTGCAACACTCAAAAAAGAGTGTGCACTTCATTTGTTTTGTTTGTAAGTGTTCACTAATAAAAAGATAATGAATATTAGGAGTGCTTATGAAAACTTATAAACATTTAACAAAAGAAGAAAGATGCTTAATTTATTTTCTTTGAAATAAAGAAAAATATTCTATGAATAAGATTGCAAAAATCTTAAATAAAAACAAATCAACAATATCAAGAGAATTAAAAAGAAACACATCTTCAACAGGGATTTATTATTCATCAACTGCTCACAAAAAATACATTAGAAGAAAATCAAATTGTCATATGTTTTTTATGTTGAAGTACAAAAACTTCACAGATCTTTTTATTCAAAAATTTAATCCTAAATCTCATGGTGTAGAAGCTACAATTTTTTGAATAAAAGAAAACTATCCGTTAGTTAAAGTTCCAAGTGCTAGGCAAGTATTTAGATGAATCAATAGCAAGATTTGAAAGATACAAAGAAGAGATTGTTTAAGAAGAAAATATGTTAAAGGAAAAAGAAGAAAAATAGGTATATTTTCTAAAATTGATGGAAAATACTGCATTCCTTATAGTCTAAGACCAGAAAAGATAAACAATAGAAAAGAATTTGGACATTGAGAAGCTGATCTAATAGTTAGTAAAAGGCAAAGTGGTTATTACCACTTATTGACATTAGTGGAAAGAAAAACAAGGTTGGCAATTATTAGAAAAATAAAAGGGAAGAACGCTAGATCAATGATGGCTAAAATGTATACCATTATTCGAGATGAAAAACTCCCAATAAAAAGCATCACTGTTGATAATGGGTTAGAGTTTCAAATGATGGGAATAACTGCAAAACAATTCAACTTTAAAGTTTATTATTGCCAACCTTATTCTTCATTCCAAAGAGGGTCCAACGAGAACATAAATGGGATAGTTAGAAGATGATATAAAAAAGGAACTGACTTCAGTTTAGTAAGTGAAGATAAAATAAAAACTCTTGAATGAAAAGTAAACAACATCCCAAGAAAAATGTTTGGTTATAAAACAGCTTACCAAATGTATCAAGAAAATATTTAAAACAAAAAAACTCTCAACTTATATTTCAAAGTCGAGAGTTTAATGTAACATTGAAGTGTTGCACTTCACATGTCAGTTAGGGAAAAACATAACAACAAAGTTATGTTTTTTATTTGTTGTTATAAATATTAATAAACAATATATGATAATAAATATTGAGGTATTTAATAATATGAAACTCTATAATGCTATAAAAAAAGAATATGTTAATCTTGAAATAATTAATAACAATATATCAATTTATTTATGTGGCCCAACAGTTTACAATCATGTTCATGTTGGAAACATTAGACCCATAATAACTTTTGATGTTCTTCATAGATTGTTAAAACAAAAAAATATCAATGTTAATTTTGTTCATAACATAACAGATATTGATGACAAAATAATAAAACAAGCAGCAAAAGAAAAAGTTTCAGAACTTGGATTAAGCAATTATTACTATGAAAAATATTTAGAAATATTAAAGAAACTAAATATAGATCTAACAATTAAAATGCCAAAAGTTTCTGATCACATAAATGGAATAATAAATTATATTGAACAAATCCAACAAAAAGGTTTTGCCTATCAAGTTGATGGTGATGTTTATTTTAAAACATTGAACATTCCAAACTATGGTAGTTTATCTAATAAAAAAACAGATGAACTAGAAGTTGGTAGTAGAGTTGCAGATAATAATAAAAAATTATCTCCATTTGATTTTGTATTATGAAAACAAACAAATGAAGGTATTAATTGAGACACTATGTTCTCAAAAGGAAGACCTGGTTGACACACAGAATGTTCATATTTAATATCTCAATATATTGGCAAGCAAGTAGACATTCATGGTGGAGGAGTTGATTTAAAATTTCCACATCACGAAAATGAAAATGCACAAAATATTGCAATTAATGATTGTGAACTAGCAAAACATTGAATTCATGTGGGACACCTAAACATTGATAATAATAAAATGTCTAAATCATTAAATAATTTTATACTTGCAAAAGACATATTATCTAAATATAGTTCAAATGATATTAGATGATTTTTCTATCAAACAAATTATGCAAATCCTATAAATTTTACAAACCAAGCAATTGATAGTGCTAAACAAAGTATAGAAAACATTTTATATTCATTAAATATCTTTAAAAGTTATTTAATTCTTGAAAATAAATTTAATATGATAAATAACATAGATAAAGATAATTTATTTTCAAGTTTATTAAATGATTTAAACTTTCCTAATGCAGTAAGTGATATTAACAAAATTGTTAAAGAAGCTAATACATTATTAAGACAAAAAGAATATGATCAATTAAATATTAAAGTTAATGAACTAATTCTTTATTTAGATGTTATGGGTATAACATATAGAGACGATCATTCAGAAGAAAACATTGAACTACTAAAAAAATGAAATGAATACAAAAATAACAAAGATTTTGAAAAATCTGATTTATTAAGAAAAGAATTAATTTATAAAAAACTAATATAATATGAACATTCTTTTTATATTTTTTTAATAAAAAAACAATATTTTTTAACGGTAAGCTGGAGTTAATTGTTATGGAAAAATATATCTTAGGGAAAAAATCTGTTATTGAAGCATTTAAAAGCAACAGATTAAAAGCTTTATATACTAAAGTTGTTTTCCCAGAAGTATCTGATATTAAAAAAAAGAATATTCCAGTTTATTTTGGTAACAATAAAATATTTAGTACTTTTAATAATGTTAATCACCAAAATGTGATAGGTGTTGTTGATTCAAAAGAAAAACTATTTATAGAAGATATTCAAGAATTTTTAGAAATAGCTAATAATGTTTCATCTAAATTAACAAATAAAAAGATTGTTTTAGTTTTGGATGAAATTCAAGATGCTGGTAATTTTGGTTCAATAATGAGAACATCATTTGGACTAGGGGTTAAAAATTTAATTTTTAAAAAAGATAACCAAGTTCAAATAAATGAAACTGTGATGAAAACTAGCATGGGTTCATATGAACAATTAAATTTATTAAGAGTTACAAATTTATCTAATACTATAGAAAAACTTAAAGATAATGGATATTGAATTGTATCATCAGCTTTAAATGATGATTCTATAGACATATCAAAACAAAAACTTAATTTTGACAAAGTAGCTATTATATTTGGAAATGAAAATAATGGTGTATCACCAAACCTTTTAAAAAAATCAGATGCTATTATTAAAATTCCAATGGAAGACAATTCTGTTCAATCATTTAATGTATCAGTATCTGTTGGAATAATATTGTTTTACTTATTATTTTAAAGGAGCAAAATGACTGATTTAGAGCTTATTTATTTAATTAGAGAATCTAAAAATAAAGATGCTTTTAATTTATTGTTGGAAAAACATTGATATAAAGTTTTTTGTTACACGTTTAAGTGATATTCATTAAAATGATTAATTTACAATATTGATGAAACTGAAATGAAATACATATTATATGATTCTTTTTTAAAACTTGTTTTAGAAACAAACATAAAAAGAGATTACTATACACATGACTTTGTGCCAAAAATATGATTTGTTCTGACTAGAAATATGATTTTATCAATGAACAAAAATTTTTCATTAAACTTTAATAATGAAGTAAACAAAGAATTAAGTGATTATGAAAAATCAAAGATCAAAAATAATCATCTCATTTCTGCTAACTATTCATATATTGATAATTGCACATTTACCAATGATATTTTTGTTGAATATATTCTTGAGATAACTAATAAGTTTTTAAAAGCAAATAAGATAGCACCAAAAAACAAAAATTGAATAGTTGAAAAATTATCATCTGGTGGAAGCAGACTTTCTTTTGAAGATAAAGATTTTAATGAAGAAGAGAGAATTAACCTTTGAAGAGAATATAAAAAAACAAAAGCATATTTAAAAACACAGATCTCTAAAATTATTAACTAAATTTTATTTAATAAAATTTATAACAAAATAGGATACACATAAATTAAATTTCTTAAAATTATTTTATTTAAATAAATAATTATGTAAAATATATACAAATCTCTTTTGTGAAAGAGATTTTTTTATTAGTTGAAAGGAGATAATAATGAGTGTTAACAAAGCAAGGAAAATTGGATTTTTCTCTGCATTAGCTATTTTGATTGGTAGTGTAATTGGTATTGGAATTTTTTTAAAAAATCGTTCTGTATTTGCAGCTAACAATCAAAACGGATATGGAATATTAATATCATGAATAATAGCAGCAGTAGTTTCAGTTTGTACCGCTTTTAGTTTTGCTGAAGTTTCATCAACCGAGCACTCAAAAGCAGGATTAGCTGGATGAGCTGGAAAATTAATAGGTAAAAGGACAGGATATTTTATAAAAGTTAACATGCCGTTTTTTTACTTCTCTATTTTAATGGTAACTATTTTCATATTTACAGGTGAAGCATTATTTAGTTTGTTTGATCCAAATCAAAAGATTCCATTTTATTGAGTTGTAATTGCTTCTATATTTATTTTTATAGGACTTGTTGCTCTAAATACATTTGCATTTCATGCATCAAAACAAATGCAAATGGTTATTACAATAGTTAAATTTATTCCTATTATTTTAGTTATTATTTTAGGTTTTGCATTTTTTAATCAAGTACAAGGTGGGAATAGATTTGAGGTTATGGAAACACCAGGCAATGGCACACAACCAATAGGGCCAATAAACCCAGCTGGAATATTAAGTTCATTACCTGCTATTCTATTTGCTTTTGATTCATTCTTAGGTGTTGGTAATTTAAGTAAAGAAATGAAAAAACCACAAATGGTTTCAAAGGTTATAGTTGTGGGTATGATATTCTGTTCTATTATCTACATTCTTATTACTGTTGTACAAATACTAGTAGGAAAAGGAATAGTATCAGATGTTTTCGCAGCAATATTTTCAGATAATGAAACTGCAAAAACAACTTTTAATTACATTGTTAAAATTTCAATGTTTATAGCTGTATTTGGGGTTGCTAACTCTATTACAATGACATCAATCAGATCTTTTGATTATGTTATTCATGAAAGAATTATATATAAAGCAGATGTTTTACATGCAATGTCTGGTAAAAGGGAAATGATACCCGGTGCTATACTTTTCACTCTCTCATGTATACCTTGATTTGCAATTAATTTAATTCTTGCAATTGTATTTAAACATGATGCGTTTACAGATGGAATTTCTAATTTCCCTACATTATTCTTCTTTGCAGTTTATGGAATAGTAATTTTATTTGGAATTATTAATAGACGCACTAAAAAAGTTAAAGTTGAAAAAGTTAAAGGATTTATGCCAATAGCAATAATTGCATGTGTTGGTATACTTATAATCTTTGGTTATCAGTTCTTTTATGATTTTATGTACAATGCGTTTTCAAATCCAAATGGTACATTAAGTTGAGGTGTGTTTTATGGTCCATCAACAGCTGATAAAGTTAAGAACTGACAAGGGTCAATTGTGTTTTTTTCATTTATAATATTATTTATAGGGATGCCTTTTATAAATTACTTATTAGTTAAAAAAGATAAGGAAAGACAAGCTATTAAGCTTAAAAAGGAAATAAAAAAATTATGTCTAAATCAATAATAATGATTTGTGATGAATGTCTCTCTAGAAACTATAAAACCAAAAAAAATCAATTCAAAAAAGAAAGATTAGAGTTGAAGAAATATTGCCCTAAATGCAATAAAAAAACTCTTCACAAAGAAACAAGGTAATAAATTATGGAAGATAAAAAAAACAAAGATAATCAAGAACTTGTATTAACTGATATTTATACTAATGATGAAGATGTAGAGATATCAAAAGAAGAGAGAGTTGAAACTATAGTTGAAGAGAAAAAGAAAAATAAAATAAAAAAAAATAAAGTAAAAAAACAAGGTTTATCTTTAAAACTTAAAACATTCTTTTTTGGTTTAGGAAAAGAATTTGAAAGAATGTCATGAACAAGTAAATCAGATCTAATAAAAAATTTTATAGTTGTGATTTGTATTGTTGTAATACTAACTGCAATATTTACAGGTGTTGGTATTGGAATGCAAAAATTATTAAGTTTATAATTTGGAGTTGAAAATGAGTATTGTTAATGAAGCTCAATGATATATAGCTACATGTATCATTGGTAATGAAGATGTTGTTTACAAAGAATTAGAAGATAAAATTAGAGCTTTTAGATTAAATGATGTTGTTAAGGAAATAAAACTTCTTAAATCTAGAGAAATCACTATTGAAGTTTTTGATAATAAAGATAACCCACCACCAAAATTAATGAGAAATACAAAATCAATAACTTGAACTACATTACCAGGTAATAGATATAAGAAAACTAGAATTAGAGAAATTAACAGATTCCCAGGTTACATTTATATCAAAATGATAATGGAAGAACAAGCTTGATATGTTATTAGAAACACTTTTGGTATTACAGGATTTGTTGGGTCATCTGGTAAAGGTGCTAAACCAATTCCAATGTCTGAATTTGAAGTTGAAAGATTATTCAATGAAGCAAGTAATGAGGACATTATCATTAATAAATCAGGAATGTCTTATGTTGAAGAAGGTTTAGAAAATTTAAAACCAATTGAAGATGTTGATACAAAATTTGATGAACCAGAAATTGTTGCTGTTCACAACAAACCATATGTTGTAAATATCCCAAGTAATGATGATTATTTTGATTCAACTAAAAAAGAAGAAGACAATAAAGTACCAAGTGTTGATAACATAGAAATAAAATTGGAAAAAGAAGATGTTGTTGCTAAAGATATTGCAGAATCAAAACAAGATACAGACAACAATGAATCAATATATTTAAAAGATGAAAATGAACCACAAGTTTTTGATTTTGATCTTGATGATAAAGAAATTGATAACTTAAAAGTTGGAACATTTGTAACAATCAAATCAGGTGAAATGGTTGGCGAAAAAGGAAACATAATTTCAATTGATAAAACAAACAATATGGTAAAAGTTGAAATTGATATGTTTGGTAGAAAATCAATTATAGATGTTTCAATTAAAGATATAGAACTAGGTTTTGAAAATAATTAGTTATTAATGACTAATTATTTTTTTTAACTATTAATTTAATATATTTACAAATTGTTATATAATTTTAAAGTATTTAATTTTATAAGGAGAAATAATGCCTAAAAAAGCAGAAGAAAAAAAAGTTGGATCAGCAACTAAAACTGTTGCTGCAAAAGCAGAAAAAAAAGTAGCTAAAAAAACAACTACTACTACAAAAACAAAAAAAGAAAGTTCTGCATCTAAAAAAGTAGAAAAACCAGTTTCTACTGTTGAAACAACAAGTGCTGTTAAAACAAATTCAGAACCTGTAAGTTATAAAGACAAAGCATCTGAAATTGAAAACAACATTATGTTAAAAATTAATGCAAATCCAGCTATGGCAAATAACAAGTTTAGAAAACTTGTAAGTGTTAATAAATTAATGGAAACAGGGGCTCATATTGGATTAACTACTAGAAAATGAAATCCAAAAATGAAACCATATATCTATGCCAAAAAAGGTACTAACCATATAATTGATTTAATGCAAACTGTTATGGCTTTAAGTGATGCTTATAACTTTTTAGTTAATTTAACTAAAAATGGTGGTACTGCATTATTTGTTGGTACTAGAGGAAAAATAATTAAAAATCATGTTAAAGAAGAATCTAAAAGAACTAAATCTTTCTACATTAATGAAAGATGATTGGGTGGAACTTTAACAAACTTTAGAACTATAAGTAATTCAATTAAAAAATTTAATAACTTATTAGTTATCCACAAAACTGGTGAAGTTGAAAAGTATCTTAAAAAAGAACAAGTTCAAATTAAAAAAGATACTGAAAAACTTGCTAAAGCATTTGGTGGTATTAGAACTATGAAAGAATTACCTAAAGTTTTAATATTAACTGACCCAGAAAATGAAAAGAATGCTTTAAAAGAAGCTAAGAAACTTGGAATTCCTGTTGTTGCTATTTGTAACTCAAATGCAGATCCAACAGATGTTGACTATGTAATTCCAGCAAATAACTATTCTATTAAATCTGTTTATCTTTTAATTGGAATTCTTTCTGATGCTATTGCTGAAGGAAAAGGATTACCAAAATCATTTGTTGGTAAAAAAGATGATGAAATCGTTTTACCTGAAGTTATTAAAAAGAAACCAGAATATAGAAAAGTTGTTTATAACAAATAATCATATTTTGAATTTTTGCACTCCAATTGTGGGGTGCTTTTATTTTTACTTTATTCAAAAATAAAGATTATTTAACATGTTAAAAGTTATATTATTTTTGTTTTGCTAAATAAGCTAAATAAACTAAGGTTTATTTTTATGATTTTATAAATTTTAAAAATATAATTAGAGTGTATGAAAACAATAATTGAAAATAAAGTATATTTTGTAACTAATCAAAATATAAATAACAATACATATGTTTTATTAAACAAAAACTCTGCTATTGTTATAGACATAAGTTGAAATTACAATGAGGTTATTAACTTTTTAAAAAATAGAAAAATTGATAATCTTGCTTTATTAATAACTCATTGTCATTTTGACCATATAGCTGATATTGATAAATTACTAAACGAATATAAAGATTTAAAAATATATGTTTCAAAACATGAGGGTGATTTTATAACTTCAAAACACACAAATAGAATTTTTAAAACACCAATTGTTGTTGATAAAAAATATGTTCATTATATTGAAGACAATGAAACATTACATATTTTTAATGATGATTTTATTATTAAAACTATATACTCACCAGGTCACTCAATTGGTAGTACAGTTTATGAATATGAAAATATTTATTTTACAGGTGATTTCATTTTTTCAGATGCAATTGGAAGAGTTGATTTGCCAACATCAAACATTGATCAAATGGTGAGTTCAATAAAAAGATTTATGAAGTTATGCAATAAAAATTATTTAATATGTCCAGGGCATGAATCATTTTGCTATGCTAAAAATTTAAGAGAAAATAATATGGAAATAAAACAAGTATTTGATGTTTATGGAGATAAAGAAAATGAATAATAAAAAAAATGCTGCTATTTTTCCTGGAACTTTTGAAGTGTTTCACTTAGGTCATGTTGATATATTAAAAAAAGCACTTAAATTGTTTAAAAAAGTTTATGTTGTTGTTTCAAATAATCCTGAAAAAGATCCAAAAACTTTAGACCAAAGATTTCTTAGGACTAAGATAGTTTTACAACAATTAAAACTAGCAAATGTTGAGGTTGTTAAAAATGAAGGAAGGACAATAGATATTGCTAATAAACTTGAGTGTTATTATATAATAAGAGGTGTAAGAAATAATTTTGATTTGGATTATGAAATCAAATTATATGATTCTTACAAAGAAATAAATCATAATTTTGAAACAATTTTATTGATTTCAGATTATGAGTTTCGTAAGCTATCTTCAACAAGGATATTAAGGAGTTTAAAAAATGAAAAATAGAAAAGTGGTTCTAATTGGTTGTGGAGCTGTTGGACAAGCATTTTTATATGGGGCTTTAAACCAAAACCTATTTGATGAATATGTATTAATTGATGCATTTGAAAATGCAGCTAAAGGAAATGCAATTGATACATCTGATGCTATTCCTAACTTAGTTCAACCACCAAAATATGTTAAAGCTGGTACATATGAAGATTGTGCAGATGCTGACATTGTTGTTATTACAGCTGGTGTTGCTCAAAAACCAGGAGAAACTAGAATTGAACTAATTGGTAGAAATGCAAAAATTATTCAAGATATAGCTACTGAAGTAAAAGATTCTGGATTTGATGGAATTACTGTAATTGCTTCTAACCCAGTAGATATTATTTCTACAATTTACCAAAGAGTTACAGGTTTTGATGTTCACAAAATTATTGGAACTGGAACATCACTTGATTCAGTTAGATTAAATAGATTAATTGCTGAAAAATATGATGTTTCACCAAAAAGTGTTTGTGCTTATGTAGTTGGTGAACATGGAGATACATCTGTATCTGTATTCTCAAAAGCTACAATTGGTGGTATCCCATTATCTAAATTTGGTAAAAAAATGACTGAATCTCAACAAAGAAAGATGCACAATGAAGTTATGAGAATGGCTTATAAAATCATTAATCTTAAAAGAGCAACTTTCTATGGTATTGGGGCTGCTATTAACAAAATTTGTAGAGCAGTTTTACAAGACGAAAACATTGTACTACCAGTATCTTGTGTAACTAAAGGTACTTTTGAAATGCAACTTGGTTGACCAGCAGTTGTTAATAAAAATGGTTGAAGCAAACCATTAAAATTAGAATTAAATGCTGAAGAAAGAAGAAAATTCAACAAGTCTGCTAAAGAAATGAAAAAAGTTTTTGATGAAGCTATAAGTGAACTTGGACTTTAAGATTCGTTAAAAAAATATTCCACAATAAGGTCCAAAAACCTTATTGTGTTTTTTATTAAAATGAAATTATTTATATTTGATATTGATGGGACTTTGTTGAATGACAATAAAAAAATAAATGATTCAACCAAAAAAGCAATTAAGCAATTATTAGCACAAAACAATAAAGTTATTTTGTGTACTGGTAGAACTCCAATTCAAGCACAAGGAGTTATAAAAGAACTTAATTTACAAGATTATATTATTGGTAATAATGGTGCTTGTTGATTAAACTTAAAAGATAATTCTTGTTGAAAATCAAATCATACAATCCCAAGTCAAACGAGAAAATTATTTTATAAGATAGCAAAAAAACTTAAAAGAGAATTATTATTTAGTGATGGGTTTAAATATTGAAGAGTTTATTTTGGTAATAATCCAAAACAAGATATCAATGACCCCCTTTATTTCATAGGGGGGACTAGTAAAGAACCTATCTATGATGATTGAAATAAGATCAAAAAAATTTACTTTAGATCAAAAGAAATTGTTCAAGTTTCAATTAAAATGGAAAGTAAACTGTTACCACAATATTTATCTATTGTTAAAGAAAAATCAAAAGAAGATATAGAAATTCTTGAAACATCAAGAGTTTATATACAAGCACTGAACATAAACAACAATAAGTGAAATGGAATTAAAGAAATTTTAAAAAAAGAAAATATAGTTAACAAAGAAAACATTTATTGTTTTGGTGATTCAGATAATGATTTGTCTATGATAAAAAATTGTGCTAATGGTATTGTTATGGGGAATGCATGTGACAAACTTAAACAACATGCAAAAGAAATAATAGGAAATAATAATGAAGATGCAATTTTTAATTTTTTAAAATCTAAAAAATTAATTTAATAGTTAGCTCTTATAATTTAACTTTTATATATTTAAGTTTATATTTTGTTTTTCTATTTTTTCTTTATAATAATTAAGATGAATTTTACAATGAGGTATAAAAATGAGCAGTATTACTGAAAAAATTAAAGAACTAAGACAAAGAACACAAGCTGGTTTTATGGACTGTCAAAAAGCATTGAAAGAATGCGGAGAAGACGTTGAAAAAGCAATAATTTGACTTAGAGAAAAAGGTATAGCTAAAGCAGCTAAAAAAGCAGATGCTATTGCAGCTGAAGGTTTAACTAATGCTATTGTTAAAGATGATCTAGGTTTAGTTATTGAAGTAAATACTCAGACTGACTTTGTTGCAAAAAACGAAAACTTTACTGAATTATTTAATGAAATTGCAGAAGCTATTTTTAAAAACAAAAAAACTTCTAAAGAAGAAGTTGAAGAAATGAAACTTCCAAGTGGTAATGATGTTAAGACTGCTTGTGTGGAATTAACAGCTAAAATTGGAGAAAAAATTGAATTTAGAAGAGCAGAATTAATTTCAAAAACTAAAGACCAAACATTTGGTGCTTACCAACACTCAAATGGTAGAATTTCTTCTATAGTTTTAATTGATGGTAAAGTAAGTGCTGATGTTGCTAAAGATGTTGCTATGCATTTAACAGCAATGAATCCAAGATTTTTAAATAAAGATTCTGTTGACAAAAATTGATTGGAAACAGAAAAGAAATTACTTTTAGAAAAATCTAAAGAAGAAGCTAAATCAGCTAAAAAAGATCCAAAATTTGCTGAAAAAATCGTTGAAGGAAGACTAAACAAAATTCTTGCAGAAAATTGTTTAGAAGACCAACCATTTTTCAAAGAACCTTCTTTAACTATTAAAAAATATCTAGAACAAAACAAAGGTAAACTTGTTAAAATGGTTCGTTTTGAATTAGGTGAAGGTATTGAAAAGAAAGTAGTAGACTTTGCTAGCGAAGTTGCTGCTCAAATGAAGAAATAGATTTGATTTTTATCAAATTTATTTTTTTAATGCTTTAAAATAAAAATGTAGGGAAAATATGAATAGTACTCAAACTAAAAAACAAACCATTATGTTAAAGTTAAGTGGAGCATCATTAAAAGATGGTGATTCTGATAATCCTATTTCTTTTGATGTTTTGCAACATTTAGCAGAACAAGTTAAATTACTTACACCATATTACAATATTGCTATTGTTTTAGGTGGTGGAAACATTTGAAGAGGAAAAATTGTTAAAGAAATAAACATGGAAAGACACCAAGCTGATTACATGGGTATGCTTGCAACTGTCATTAATTCAATTGCTTTAGAATCAGCTTTCAAAAATAATGGAATAAAAACAAAAGTATATAGCAAATTAGAAATTACAAAAGTTTGCGATGACTATTTAATTAGAAATGTATTAAATGATCTTGAAAATGGTGTTGTCACTATTTTGGCTGGTGGAACTGGTAGTCCATTTTTTACAACAGATACTGGAAGTGCAATTGCTGCAATTGAAATAAAAGCTGATGCAATATTAATGGGTAAAAACGATGTTGATGGTGTTTGCTCAGATGACCCTAAAGTAAATCCAAATGCTATTTTTTATCCAAAACTAACTTATGATGATCTATTTGTAAAAGATTTAAAAGTTATGGATGCTACTGCTATATCTTTATGTAAAGAATACAAAATATCTTTAATTGTATTTAAGATAAATGAAAAATGAAGTATTATAAAAACTTTAAAAAAAGAAAACAAATTTACATTAATTAATTAAAAGGAAATTATTTATGGAATGAAATATTTTTAAAAAAGAATTTGAAGATAAAGCTAATGAAAAAATTGAATGATTTCAAAGTGAATTTGACAAAATTAAAACTGGAAGACCAAATCCTGCAATTTTAGATTCTGTTCATGTTGAAGCTTATGGAGCAAAAAGTAAAATTATAGAAATAGCTAATGTTCAAGTTGTTGAAGGAAAACAATTAGTTATTAAACCATATGATAAATCTTTGATTCAAACAATAACTGCAGATATATTAAAAAGTAATTTAGGGTTAAATCCACAAGCTGATGCTGAATTAATTAGAATTAATTTTCCTCCACAAACTGAAGAAACAAGAAAAGCATCAGTAAAAAAAGCTAAAGAATTTGTGGAACAAGCTAAAATTGGAATAAGAAACATAAGAGCAGATGTTCACAAAAAATATAAAAATGATAAAGAAGTTAGTGAAGATTTAATTAAATATTTTGACACTGAATTAGATAAAATAACAAAAGCTTACAACACAAAAATTGACGAAGCTTTTGCAAAAAAAGAAAAAGACTTAATGCACTTATAAGATGAATAATAGTTTAAACCATATTGCATTCATTATGGATGGAAATGGTAGATGAGCTAAAAAAAGAAACAAAAAAAGAATTTTTGGTCATGCACAGGGTGTTAAAGTAATTCCCGATATAATTAAAGAGTGCATAAATCAAAAGATTAAGTTTGTTTCTTTTTTTGCATTTAGTGTTGAAAATTGAAATCGTCCTAAAGAAGAAGTAAACTTTTTATTATCTTTAATAACTAAATATGCAACAAAAAAAATTATTAATGATCTAAATAAAATAGATGCAAAAGTTAATTGAATAGGATTTGAAGATAAGCTTGATAAAAAAACTTTGGATGCTATTAAATTAATTGTTGATAACACTAAAGAAAATAAAAATATTATAGTAAATATATTTTTTAATTATAGTGGAACAAAAGATTTAAACAATGCAATCAATCTTGCTATAAAAGATAAAGACAATCAAAAAGAAGATATAAAAAAATATTTATTAACATCAAATTTACCACCAATTGATTTATTAATTAGAACGGGTGGCGAATATAGGATTAGTAATTTTTCACTATATGATTTAGCATATAGTGAAATTATTATAGAGAATACGATGTGGCCAGATTATAATAAAGAATTGTTAAAAACTAACATAAATGAATATAATAATAGGCATAGACGTTTTGGGAAAATAGAAGAATAGTATGCAAATTAATAAACTTGATGACACTAAAAGAAAAACTTTAGCTAATAGAACTATTGTTTCTATAATCATTTTGTTTTACTACATTCTAACTTTACTTTTCTCTTTTTTATCTGATAGTACAATTTTGTCTTTAACATCAACTGATGTTATTAGTTCATTAAGTACTAGAGGTATAATGGGAATTGTTTTTGTTGTATCTTTTTTTGTTCCATTACCAATGGCAATATATGAATTTAATAAATTAATTTTTGGTAAAAATATTAAATCATTTATTGTATTACTAATAGTTTCAAGTTTGTATTATCTTGCCCCAAACATAACCTATATAGTATTAAAAAACTTTGTACAAATAAATAGATTCCAAGTAACAGACAAATTATATTTGCAAACAGAACTTTATTTTTATTTGTCTTTTATATTAGTTCAATCTTTAATTTTATTTGTTGTTTTGAACACAACACTAATACTTAATAAAAAAAATAATGTTAAAAACACAGTAACTATTAACGGTTTGGGATTTGTAATTAATTTTGGATTTTTGTCTTTATGTTATATTGGATTGGCTAAGTCTTGAGTTTTATTATTGTTTTTATTTTTCATTATTTGATCAACAGATGTTTTTTGTTATTTGTGTGGTTCTTTTTTTGGGAAGAAACAACTTGTTCCAAAAATTTCACCAAATAAAACAGTAGAGGGTGCAATATATGGTGCAATAACAGCAACTGTTATAACATTAGCTTATCCTGGATTATTATTAATAAATACATCTAATTTACTTTTCGACAAAATATTGTGAGTTAATATTGGATATTTAGTAGACAGCAAAAACCAAACTTTGTTAACTCAAGAAGCACCACTATATGTAAGTTGAATTTTATTAATATTTTTAATTTTATGTTTAGTTATCACTTGTATGATTGGTGATTTATTATTTAGTTATGTTAAAAGAGTTTATGAAATAAAAGACTATAGTAATGTGTTAAGAACTCATGGCGGTGTTTTGGATAGATTAGATTCTATATTGTTTACTGGAACATGTTTTACAATATTTTTTATGGTAATCCAACCAATTATGTTATTTTGGTTTGGCAAAAATATGTAATTTATCTTGCTTGAATAAAACAAAGGATAAATTACATATTTTTTTATTGTTCTATATTTTTAACCAAATACAAAAAACCATTTTTTGTTGTTTAATATATTGTTTAAAAAATGTAAAAGTTCAAAAGCAATATTAATAATATATTTTTGAACTCATAAAAACAGTTATTAGTTTGAGACATTTATGATCTTAAATATTTTATTTTAAAAAAACATAAAAAATAAAAAGCTATTTTTATTAACTTACATTTTGGTTGTAGTAAACACTTTATAATATTCATTTTTAAATGGCATTAAATACAAAAAAATGCTAATAGCATTAATTTAAAAATTTTTTATATATATTTTCCAAATCACACGGAAAATTAATTATTAAATATATTATTAAATTTTTCTATTTTTTTTGTATAATTATAAAGTATTGTACCTATATGTTAAGATTGCTGATACACCAATATTAGTTGTCGAGTGATCAGGTAACTTATAATAGGTCTTTATTTAACAAATTCGGATATTTGTTAAAAGTATTGAAAGGACAACTAGAAAGTATGAAAAACGAATTGAAAATAAAATTATTTTCTTATGATCATAGATTACTAGATGCATCTGTAAGAAAAATAATTAAAACTTCAAAAGATAGCGGGGCTTCTGTAAAAGGACCTATTCCGCTACCAACTAAAAAGGAAGTATTTACAATTTGTCGTTCTCCACACGTAAACAAACCATCACGTGAACAATTTGAAAGAAGAACGCACAAACGTTTAATTATATTAACTAACACTACAGAAAAAACTAGAGAAGGTTTAAAGAATTTGATTATCCCGTCTGGTGTTGATATTCAAATTACTTTATAAAAGATCTAATAAAATAGAGGTAACAATATGAAAATGTTATTAGGGAAAAAAGTTGGAATGACTCAACTATTCTTAGAGAGTGGTAAAGCAATTCCTGTAACTATTATTCATGCTGAACCTAATGTGGTGTTAGAAAATAAAACAAAAGAAAAAAATGGATACGTTGCTACTAAAGTTGGTTTTGGTGATGTTGAAGCTAAAAGAGTTAACAAACCAACAATGGGGACGTTCAAAAAAATTAAACAAGATCCTAAAAAACACATTAAAGAATTTAGAGATGTTGAAGGATATAACGTAGGAGATAAAATCTGCGTTGATGTATTTTCAAATGGTGATTTAGTTGATGCTCAAGCAATAACTAAAGGTCATGGATTTACTGGTGCTATAAAAAGATGAAACTTTAAAGTTGGACCATTAGGTCATGGTGCTGGTTATCCACATAGATATCAAGGTTCTATTTCTTTTGGTCGTGGTGGTAGCCAAGGGCAAAGAGTACCTAAAGGTAAAAAAATGTCAGGTCACTATGGACATGAACTTGTAACTATTCAAAACTTAACTGTTGTAAATGTTGATAAAGAAAAAAACTTAATTTTAGTTCAAGGAAGTGTTCCAGGACCAAATAAAGGTTTAGTTTTACTAAAAACTACTACAAAAGCTGTTAAGAAAATTGAACCTTTAAAATTGTCTACAGGAAAAGTTAAAGAATCAGCTGTTATTGCAGAAGCTGCTCACCACACAGAAGGTGCAGCAGCAGAAGCTGCGAAAGGAGAATAGAATATGCCATCAATTACATTAATTACTGATTTAAATGGAAACACAAAAAGTGTTGATTTAAAAAATACTAAGTTAATTGAAAAGAAAATTAATAACCAAGTTATTTATGATTCTATTCTTGTAGCAAATGCTGGTGAAAGACAAGGAACTCACTCAACTTTATCAAAAGGTGAAGTTAGAGGTGGTGGTAGAAAACCATATAGACAAAAACACACTGGTAGAGCAAGACAAGGTTCTATTAGAAACCCTCAATGAGTTGGTGGTGGTGTTGCTTTTGGTGTTACTCCAGAAAAAAACTATAAATTAAAACAAAACTCTAAAGCTAACAAATTAGCTTTTAGATCAGCTATAACTTTAAAAATTAATAGTAATTCATTAAATTTATTAGTTGATAAAGTTGATATTAAAAAACCATCAACTAAATCAATTGATGCATTACTTAAAAAATTAAAATATACAAATAAGAAAATTTTATTTGTATTAAATGATGAAAATGATAACTTACTTAAATCATGTAGAAATATTGAAACAGTTGAATCTAAATTATGAAACCAAGTTTCTACAAGAGATATCATTGCAAGTGATTTAGCTATTATTCAAGAAGATGCTTTTAACAAAATTTCGGAGGTATTTGCATAATGGATTTACTAAGTGTAATTGTTAAACCTGTTTTTTCCGAAAAAAGTTATGGTTTAAAAGCTGAAGAAATAAAAAAATACATGTTTGAAGTTAACAAAAAAGCTAACAAATATGAAATTGCTTTAGCGTTTGAAATGATTTATGGAATTAAACCTGAAAAAATCAACATTGTTAATAGAAAACCTACAGCAATTAGAACTGGAACAAGAAATCCAGGATTAACTAAATTTAAAAAAATTGCATACATCACTTTACCAAAAGGTGTTGATATAGCAATGGATGAAGAAGAAGCTAAAGAAGCTAAAGAAACTAAAAAAGAAAATAAGTAATTACTAATTATTAGGCGAAAAGCAAATTTAAGAAAGGATATGCATGTATGCCAACTAAACGTGTAAAAAGTAGAAGTAGTGGTGTAAGACAAACAATTGTAATTGATTATAAAAAAGTTCTTACAACAACTTCTCCAGAAAAATCGCTTTTAGTGTCTTTAAGTAAAAATGCTGGTAGAAACAACCAAGGTAAAATTACTGTTAGACACCATGGTGGCGGTGTAAAACAAAAATACCGTATCGTTGATTTTAAAAGAGACAAAATTAATAAAGTTGCAACTGTTAAAACAATTGAATACGATCCAAATAGAACATCTTTCATATCATTAGTTGCATATGAAGATGGTGAAAAAAGATATATTATTACTCCAAAAGATTTAAAGGTTGGAGACAAAATACTTTCTAGTGATCAATTAATTGATATTAAAGTTGGTAACGCTTTACCAATCAAATATATTCCAGAAGGTACTTTTGTACATAATATAGAATTAATACCACACAAAGGTGGTCAAATGATTAGATCTGCTGGTACATCAGCACAAATTCTTGGTAAAGACGAAACTGGAGAATACACAATTGTTAAATTATCTTCAGGTGAAGTTAGAAAAATATTAAATGATTGTATGGCTACAATTGGGGTTGTTTCAAACGAAGACCACAATTTAGTTGTTATAGGTAAAGCTGGTACTAATAGACACAGAGGTATTAGACCAACAGTTAGAGGGTCAGCTATGAACCCTAATGATCACCCACATGGTGGTGGTGAAGGTAGAAGTCCAATCGGACATGATGCACCTAGAACTCCATGAGGTAAAAGACACATGGGTGTTAAAACTAGAAATTCAAAAAAATCTTCTACTTCATTAATAGTAAGACGTAGAAAATAATTAGAAAGGAAATTGTAAGATGGCAAGAAGTTCAAAAAAAGGACCTTATGTAGAACCAAGTTTAATGAAAAAAGTTAAACTTATGGCTGCACAAGATAAAAAGAAACCAATTAAAACTTGATCTAGAAGAAGTACAATTTTCCCTGAATTTGTTGGTTTAACTTTTGAAGTACACAATGGAAAAACTTTCTCTAATGTTTATGTAACAGAAGATATGATAGGTCACAAACTAGGTGAGTTTTCATTAACTAGAAACTTTAAACAACATACAGGGAATAGAAAATAGGAGTAGAAAATGAAAGCTAGAGCGATACAAAGACATATTCATTTATCTCCTAGAAAAGCTAAACTTGTATGTGACTTAATTAGAAATAAAAATGCTACTGTTGCAATCAACATTTTAGAGAATACAAGAAAAAAAGCAGCACCAATCGTTTTAAAACTTTTACATAGTGCGATTGCAAATGCTACAAACAACCATGCTTTATCTGGTGATAAACTTTATGTTTACCACATTGTTGCTAACCAAGGGCAAACATTAAAAAGAACAAATCCAAGAGCTAAAGGTTCAGCTGATTTGTTAAAGAAAAGACATTGTCACATTGAAATCATCTTATCAGATGATCCAAATGAAAGAGCTAAAGATTTAGCTTTAATTAAAGAACGTCAAGCTAAAAGAGCTAAAAATAATAAAGGTTATTCAGCTAAACAACGTGCTGGAAAAGTTGAAAAGAAAAAAAGAGAAGACAAGCCAGTTGTTAAAAAACCAGCACCAGCTAAAAAACCTGAACCTAAAAAGGTAGAACAAAAACCTGTTGTAGAACGTAAAGTAAGTGCTGAAGCTTTAAAAAGAGAACAAGAACAACTAAAAGTAGTTGAAACAAAACCAGTTGAAAAAACTGCTGATAAAAAAACTGCAAAACCAGTAGAGGTTGAAAAAACAGCTATTATTATGATTTCAGCTTCTCCAAAACACGCTGACATTTTGTTAGATGATCCAAGTAAAAAAGTTTTCTTTTATAAAGTTACTCCAGTTAACAAAGTTAAAAGAGTATTGATTTATGCAACTGCTCCAATTCAAGGTGTTGTTGGTGAATTCGATTTAGAAAAAATTGATATTAAAGCTGTATCAACAATTTGAAAAAATTATGGTGCAAATTCTGTACTATCTAAAAAAGAATACGATGAATATTATAAAGATAAAAAAGAAGCGCATGCAATGATTTCTAAAGAAGCATTTAGATATAGTAAACCTAAAAAACTTGAAGACTTTAATATGAAAAAAGGTCCAAGTGGTTTCCAATATTTAAAATAATTTAAGAGAGGAAAATTATTATGGGACAAAAAGTAAATCCAAATGGATTAAGAATTGGGATTAACAAAAACTGACAATCAAGATGAATTGCTTTAGATGGTAAACAAACTGCTAAGTGATTAGTTGAAGATGACAAGATCAGAAACCATTTAATTAAAAAATTCAAAGCTGCGCAAATCGCTAATATTGAAATTGAAAGACAACAGAAAAAAATTGATTTATTTATTCATTGTTCACAACCAGGTATTATTCTTGGAAAAGATATGGCAACTTTAAAAGTTGTGAAAAAAGATGTAAACCTAATTGTTGGTAGAGATGTTAAAGTTAATGTTAACGTTTTAGCTTTAGACAAACCAGCTTTATCAGCAAGAATAATTGCAAGAGAAATTGCTGATGCAATTGAAAATAGAATTTCTTTTAGAAATGCTCAAAAAATTGCAATTAAAAAAGTTTTAATGAATGGAGCTAAAGGTATTAAAACTCACGTATCAGGTAGACTTGGTGGGGTTGAAATGGCTAGAGAAGAAGGATATTCAGAAGGTATTGTTCCTCTAACAACTTTAAGAGCAGATATTGATTATGCTTTAGAAGAAGCTCATACAACTTATGGTTTAATTGGTGTTAAAGTTTGAATTAATCGTGGTGAAATTTTTGATAAAAAAGTTCAAAGAAAAGAAATGCCTGTTAAAAAAATGGAACCTAAAAAACCTATTCAACAAAAACCAGTTCAAAAACCTGTCCAAAAGCCAGTAGAACAAAAACCTGTTAAAGAAGTTGACCCAGAAGCTTTAAAAAGAGAACAACAACAATTAAAAGTTGTTGAAAGTAAACCTAATGAAAAGAATGTAAAAGTTGAAGAGACTTCAATCATTATGATTTCAGCAAGTCCAAAACATGCTAACAAATTATTAGATGAAAAAGAAACAAATGTTCTTTTCTATAAGGTTACACCAGTAAATAAAGTTGAAAGAGTTTTAATTTATGCAACTGCTCCAATTCAAGCAGTTGTTGGTGAATTTGATTTAGAAAAAATCGATATTCATGCTCTATCAACATCTTGAACAAAATTTGGTAAAAACTCAGTTTTAACTAAAAAAGAATTTGATGAATATTATGAAGGAAAAAAAGAAGCACATGCTCTTATTTCTAAAAAATCATTTAGATATAGCAAACCAAAAAAACTTGAAGACTTTAATATGAAAAAAGGTCCAAGTGGCTTCCAATATTTAAAATAATATCTATCCAGACTTAATAAGGAGTTTATTATGTTACAACCAAAACGTACAAAATATAGAAAACCTCATCGTGTAAGCTATGAGGGAAAAGCTAAAGGTAACAATTATATTGCTTTTGGAACAATGGGTCTAATGGCAACATCTGGTAATTGAGTTACTGATAGACAAATTGAAGCTGCTCGTATTGCTATATCAAAGACTTTAGGAAAAACAGGAAAAATGTGAATTAGAATTTTCCCTCATATGTCTTTAACTAAAAAACCACTAGAAGTACGTATGGGTTCTGGTAAAGGTTCTCCAGAATTCTGAGTAGCTGTGGTTAAAGCTGGAACTGTTATGTTTGAAGTTGCTGGAATTCCAGAAGAACAAATGAGAGAAGGATTAAGAAGAGCTGGTCACAAATTGAATGTTAATTGAAAGATAGTTAAAAAAGAGGATTTTGTAAATGATCAAAGAACTACAAAATAAAACAGATATTGAATTAGGTCAACTAATTTGTAAACTTAAAATCCAATTATTGGAATTAAGATTCAAAGCTGCTAATGGTGAATTAGAAACTACACACACAGCAAAGGAAATAAGAAAAACAATTGCTAATGCAATGACAGTATTATCTCAAAGAAATGTTAAAGTTTCTTTTACAACTCACAGCACACAACTAATTAAAACTGTAAACAATAAACAAGTTATAAATTCAATTAACAATGCTAGCTTAATCTCATCAGTAGTTTCACAAAAAGCTCAACAAAACAGTAAAAAACCAAGTGGTAAAGTAACTACTAATAAAACAAAAACAAATGAACCTAAAAAACATATTCAAAATATTGATAACAAACAAAAAAAAGTTCAAACTAAACCTGCAACTAAACCAATTGAAAAAAAATCAACAAAACAATCATCAGTGCAAATAAGAAAGACTGCTAAAGGATAATTAGGTATATATTATGGAAAGAAATAGAAGAAAAGTTTTACAAGGTGTTGTTGTTTCAGACAAAATGCAAAAAACTATTGTAGTTAATGTAGAAACTAAAACAAAACATCCATTATATAAAAAATTAGTTATTACTCATAAAAAATACCATGCACATGATGAAAAAGAAGAATGCAAAATTGGTGATTTTGTAGAAATTATTGAAACAAGACCTTTAAGTGCTTTAAAACGTTGAAGACTTAACAGCATCATTGAAAAAGCTAAATAGTTTTTAATATAAGGAGATTTAATTATATGATTCAATTTATGTCAAGAATGAACGTAGCTGATAACACTGGTGCCAAAATAGTTGGAGTTATTAAAGTTATTGGTGGTTCAAAAAGAAGATATGCATCTGTTGGGGACATTGTAATAGTGTCAGTTAAAAAAGCTCAACCAGATGGGATAGTTAAAAAAGGTCAAGTTTGTAAAGCAGTTATAGTTAGAACTAAAAAAACAATTAAAAGATCTAGTGGAAACTATTTATCATTTGATGATAATGCATGTGTAATTATTAAAGAAGATAAAACTCCTAGAGGTTCTCGTATTTTTGGACCTGTTGCTAGAGAGTTAAGAGATAAAGGTTTTGCTAAGATAGCTTCTTTAGCACCAGAAGTATTATAGGAGGTAACTGTTATGCAAAGACTTAAAAAAGGTGATAGAGTAAGAGTTATTTCTGGAAAAGAAACTGGAAAAGAAGGAACTATCTTACAAGTGTTTCCAAAACTAGATAAAGCAATAGTTGAAGGTGTAAACATTGTTAAAAAACACCAAAAACCTAATCATCAAAAAGAAGAAGGCGGAATTGTTGAAAAACAATTACCAATTCATTTATGTAAATTAGCTTTAGTTGAACCTAAAGCTAAAACTAAAATAACTAAAGTTAGATTTGGTTATGACAAAAATAATAAAAAAGTTAGAATCGCTAAAGCAACAAATTCTGAAATAGGTAAAAAATAATAGGAGATATTTATGGCTATTAAATCAAGTTTATATGATAAATATAAAAAAACAGTTAGCAAAGAATTATTAAATGAATTCAAATATCAATCTGTTATGCAAATACCAAGAATTGAAAAAATTGTTATCAATTCAGGTTTAGGTGATGCTACAGCTGATTCTAAAATAATTGAGTTAGGTAAAAAAGAATTAGAAGTTATCACTGGGCAAAAACCAGCTGAAACTAAAGCAAAAAAATCTATTGCTACATTCAAATTAAGAAAAGACCAAGTTATTGGTGTTAAAGTTACTTTAAGAAAAGAAAATATGTGAAACTTCTTGGATAAATTAATTTCAGTAGCTATTCCAAGAATTAGAGACTTTAGAGGTTTATCTACTAAATCATTTGATGGTAGAGGTAACTACACTTTAGGTATTAAAGAACAAATTATTTTCCCAGAAATTGTTTATGATGATATTAAAAAAATTAGAGGGTTTGATATAACAATTGTTACATCAGCTAATACTGATAAAGAAGCTTTGTTTCTTTTAAAAGCATTAGGCATGCCTTTTGTTAGAACTAAGGAGGCTAAATAATTATGGCTAAAAAATCATTAATTGTAAAACAAAAAAAACATCAAAAATTCTCAGTAAGAGAATACACAAGATGTGAAAGATGTGGAAGACCTAGAGCCGTATTAAGAAAATTCGGTATCTGTCGTTTATGCTTTAGAGACCTTGCATATAAAGGTGCAATTCCTGGCGTTAAAAAAGCAAGCTGATAATAAGGAGGATTTAAGAATATGTTCATCGATCCAATATCAGATTTACTATTAAGAATTAAAACAGGAACTAAAGCAAGAAAAGAAGAAGTTGTTGTTCATTCATCTAAATTAGTTGAAGGAATATTAACAATATTAAAAAATGAAGGTTACATTGTAGACTTCAAAACTAAAAAGCTTCCAAATAATAAAAAAGAAACTAAAGTTATTTTGAAATATAAAAATAACGTATCATCAATTTCTGGATTAAAACAAATTTCTAAACCAGGATTAAGAGTTTATAGTAAAGCAGAAAAACTTCCTAAAGTTTTAAATGGATTAGGAATTGCAATTATTTCTACAAGTTCTGGTTTAATGACAGATAAAGCTGCAAGAGCTAAAAGTATTGGTGGCGAAGTAATCGCTTTTGTTTGATAGGAGTTTAATATGTCACGTATAGGAAATAGAATTTTAGATATTCCAAGTGGTGTTAATGTTGATGTTCAAAAAGGTATTGTTAAAGTATCTGGTAAGAACGGAAACCTTGATATTAAATTCGATAGCAAACTAATATCTGTCATTTCAAAAGAAAACAAAATATATGTAAAAAGAAATAATGAAGAAAAATTTACAAAAATGCTTCATGGTACAGTAAATGCCAATATTAAAAATGCAATTATTGGTGTAGACCAAGGGCATTCAAAAACATTAAAGATCAGCGGGGTTGGTTATAAAGCTGCTGTTTCTGGTACAAATGTTGATTTATATTTAGGACATTCTCATAATATTTTGGTACCTATTCCTGCAGGTGTTAAAGTTGAGTGTCCAACAGCTACTGAAATAAAAATATGAGGTGCTGATAAAATAGTTGTTGGTCAATTAGCAGCTGTTATTAGAAGTAAAAGAAAACCTGAACCATATAAAGGTAAAGGTGTTATGTATTCAGATGAGCACATTGTTAGAAAAGTTGGTAAAACAGCTGAAGGTTCAAAAAAATAGTTTAGGCGGTATTAAATCATGAAAGATATTAATGTTAATAGAAAACTTAATAGAGAATTACGTCATAAAAAAGTTTTGAGAAAATTTCACAAAATTGATAATGGTTTACCAAGACTTATAGTAACTAAAACAAATGCTCATATATTTGCACAATTAATCGACGATAACAAACACATAACAATTGCATCAAGTTCTTCTCTTCAACTTAAATTAAAAAATGGTAACATTGAAAATTCTAAAAAAGTTGGTGAAGATATTGCTAAAAAAGCAATTGCTAAAAAAGTGAAAAAAATTCACTTTGACTGTGGTGGTTCTAAATACCACGGTAGAATTTCTGCATTAGCAGATGCAGCAAGAAACGCAGGATTAAAATTCTAAAAAGGATCTACAATGGAAGAAATTAAAAATCAATCGACTGCTCAAAATGAGCAAGTAAAAGAAGACAAAAAAGTCTTAAAGAAAACAGAAACAAATAACAAGTTCTCAAGTAATAGATCTAATAAAGATAACAATAAAGATTCAAATTCTAGAGAAAAAGCTCCAAGAACATCAATGACTGGATATGAAGAAAAAGTTGTTGGTGTAAAAAGAATTTCTAAAACTACTAAGGGTGGTAGAAATATGAGATTTAGTGCTCTTGTAGTTATTGGAGATAAAAAAGGTAGCATTGGATTTGGAATGGGTAAATCTATTGAAGTTCCAGTTGCTATTAAAAAAGCTTTAAAAAATGCTAAAAACAACATGGTTAAAGTTAAAATGACTAAAAAAGCAACTGTTTTCCATGAAACTATTGGTAAACATGGTGCTGGTAGAGTTTTATTAAAACCAGCTGTTGAAGGTACTGGTATTATTGCTGGTGGTCCAATTAAAGTGGTGTTAGAGTTAGCTGGTTTTAAAGATGTTTATTCTAAAAACCTTGGTAAAAATACTTCTTTAAATATGGTTAGAGCTACAGTAAAAGGATTACTATCACAAAAAACTCCTAAAGAAATCGCGCACCTTAGAGACAAAAAACTTAGTGAATTATAATAACTGGAGATTTAAATTATGAAATTAAATAAATTATCATACAACGAAGGTGCTAGAAATCATAAAGAAAAAAGAGTTGGTCGTGGTTTTGGATCAGGAATTGGTAAAACTTCTACAAGAGGTAGTAAAGGTCAAAACTCTAGAAAATCTGGTGGAACTCGTTTAGGATTTGAAGGTGGTCAAACACCATTATATAGAAGAATTCCTAAAGTTGGTTTCAACAACAAAAACTTTGAGAACGCATATAATGTTATTACTTTAGATATGATCTCTAAATGAAATGTAACTGAAATAAATTACAAATCATTAGTTGAGAAAAAATTAATTCAAGACAATAATTTACCAATTAAAATTATTGGTTCAACTGAGATCAAAAAACCACTAAATGTATCTGTTCACAAAATTTCTAAAGGTGCTATTGCAGCACTTGAAAAATCAAAAAGTAAATTCTCAATTGTTTCTGCAGAAAAAAGCAAAACTATTAAGTCAACTAAAAAATAATTCTTATTTTCAAAATATAAATTATATAGTATCATATTATACAAATGGCTAATATAAATAATAGAAATAAGAAGATATCAAACTGAACGTATCTAAAAAGAATATTTACAAATAAGCAAGTCATGATTTCTTTATTAGCAACCATGATTTTGCTTTTGTTGTTTAGGATAGGTGCAAGTCTTACATTACCAGGGGTAAAACTTAATGGTGTGTCATCAGATACTGAACAATCATTTTTAGGTATTTTAAATATTTTGGGTGGTGGTGGAATCACCAGATTTTCTTTTATGGCTATTGGTGTTTCGCCATATATTACAGCTCAGATTATTATCCAGTTGTTATCAAGTGACTTGATAAAACCGCTTACTAGATTAACCAAAGCTGGTGAAAAAGGTAAGAGAAAAATTGAGATTATTAACCGTATATTAACAATTCCTTTTGCCATAATGCAAGCTTATGCTGTTTTAAGTTTAGCTGCAAATAGTGGAGCTATAACTATTTTTGGACAAACATCTGTAGCAGCTGTTCCTGGTGGTCAATTATTTTTATTGTTAATAGGAATGACAGCCGGTACTTTTTTAACTATTTTTTTAGCTGATGTTATATCTAAAAGAGGAATTGGTAACGGCATTACATTAATCATACTTTCAGGTATTTTGTCATCATTATTTAGTAACTTCAGTAATGTATTTGAAGTATTGGTTAATCAATCAACATCAACTTATGAACTACTTAAATATTTCAGTTTTATTTTATATTTAGTATTCTTTATATTAATATTACTTGCTGTAGTATTTATGAATGGTTCTACAAGAAAAATTCCTATTCAACAAATTGGTCAAGGTTTAACAACAGAATCAGAAGAAATGCCATATTTACCAATTAAATTAAATGCTGCTGGTGTTATACCTGTTATTTTTGCAAGTTCATTAATGACTATTCCACCAACAATTGCACAATTCCTTTCTCCAACTAATGGATTTGTAACTTTTGTTAATGAGTTTTTAGCAATTGAAACACCTGTTGGTTTAACAATTTATGCAATACTTATTTTCTTGTTTGGTTTCTTTTATTCTCACATTCAAGTTAATCCAGAAAAACTTGCAGAGAATTTAAAGAAATCTGGTAAGTATATTCCTGGTGTTAAAGTTGGAGAAGAAACATACAAATATATAACTAGAACATTGAACAGGGTTAATTGACTAGGTGTACCATTCTTAGTTGTTATTGCAATCATACCTTATATCATTTCAATGACAACAAACATTCCTAATGGTTTAGCTATTGGTGGTACAGGAATTATTATTATGGTTAGTGGTTCTTTAGAATTCTGACAAGCTCTTAAAAGTGCTCAGACAAACTATGGTTATTCAAACTTGACAAAAGATATTAAATCATCTAACGAATCATATTTATCAAAAGGTGATGATGATAGTGATTCTAAAAAATCACAGCATTTATGATAGAGGTAGTGCATGAAAATATTATTATTAGGTGCCCCGGGTTCAGGTAAGGGTACTTTATCTGAATATTTAGTTAAAGAACATAAATTTGTACATGTTTCTACAGGGGATATATTCAGAAAAACAATTGAGTTAAATTTAGAATTTGCTGATGAATTAAAAAGCTATATGTTAAAAGGTGATCTTGTACCAGATGAATTAACAAATAAAATTGTGAAAAATTATTTACAAGATCTTGTTAAACAAAACCATTCAATTGTCTTAGATGGATATCCTAGAACAATTGAACAAGCTGAATTTTTAAATAACATTTTAGAACTAGATAAAGTATTTTATTTAGATGTAAATCATGATGTTCTTGAAAAAAGATTAACTGGTAGAAGAACTTGTAGTGTTTGTAAAAAAATTTATAACATTTATTTCTCACCACCTAAGGTAGATGGAATATGTGATCTAGATAATGGTTTATTAACACAAAGAAAAGATGATGAAATTAACACAATTCAAAACAGATTATCAGTGTATAAAAAAACTACAGCACTATTGATAGAATACTATAAAGCTAAAAATAAACTAATAACTATAGAAGCAAGTGATTCATCATCTAAAGTAAATCAAGAAATAGAATCATATTTAAAATAATCAATTAAAATTATCTTGTTATGATATACATTAAATCAAATTATGAAATTGAACAAATTAAAAAAGCTTGTTCAGTTTGAAAAGAAGTTAAAGAAAAGTTAACATCCTTTATTAAAGAGGGTGTTTCTTTATTAGAAATCGACGAATATGCTAGAAAACTAATTGAAGATGAAAATGGCTGCAAAGCTTGCTTTCACAATTACAATGGTTTTCCTGGGCATATTTGTCTTTCAGTGAATGATGTAGTAATTCACGGAGTCCCAACTAACTACAAATTAAAATACCAAGACATGATAACTTGTGATATTGGAGTTGAATATAACTCTTATATATGTGATGCAGCTTTTACTATTATTGTTGGTGAAAATAATGAAGCTAAAAAAATTAGTGATGTATGTTATAACTCACTAATTGAAGGTATAAAACAAGTTAAACCAAACAACACAATTGGTGATATATCTAATGCAATTCAAACTTATGTTGAAGCAAATGGATACAAAGTTATTTTGGACTTTGGTGGTCATGGTTGTGGTAAAAAGTTGCATGAAGATCCAATTATTTTAAATTATGGAAAAAAAGGCTATGGTGCAAAACTTAGACCTGGAATGATTATTTGCATAGAGCCTATGATATTAACTGACAATAATGAATATTATATAGATAAAAAAGATAACTGATCTGTAATAGCTAAAAACCATAAATTAACATGTCACTGAGAACATATGGTTTTAGTTACAGAAGATGGTTGTGAAATTTTAACAGAATAGGTAGAAATTAGAATGTCAAAAGAAGATAAAATAAAATTAAAAGGCGTTGTTACAGAGACATTGCAGGGTGGACAATTTAAAGTCAAACTTGAAAACAATGTAGAAATTATGGCAAACGTATCTGGTAAAATCCGTGTTTATAAAATTCAGATTTTAAAAGGTGATACTGTAGAAGTTGAGTTAAGTCCTTATGATTTAACACGTGGCCGTATTGTATATAGAATTTCTTAGGAGGAAATTAAATTATGAAGGTTAGAGCTTCAGTAAAACCAATCTGTAAAGATTGTAAAGTAATTAAAAGAAATGGGCGTGTTATGGTTATTTGTAAAACAGCTAAACACAAACAAAGACAAGGGTAGGAGGAAAGAATGGCTCGTATATTAGGTGTTGATATTCCAAATAATAAACGTGTGGTTATTTCGTTAACTTATGTTTATGGAATTGGAAGATCTAGAAGTTCAGAAATTTTAGCTAAAGCTAAAATTGATGAAAATAGAAAAGTTTCTACTCTAACTGATGAAGAATTAGCGACAATTAGAAAAATCGCTGCTGAATACATGATCGAAGGTGACCTTAGAAGAGAAACAGCTATGAACATCAAGAGATTGATGGAAATTGGTTGTTATAGAGGTGTTAGACACAGACGTTCTTTACCTGTAAGAGGTCAAAGAACTAAATCAAATGCTAGAACAAGAAAAGGTCCTAGAAAAACAGTTGCAAACAAAAAGATCGAATCTAAATAGTATTGAAGGAGTATTAATATGGCAAAGAAAAAAAGAAAATTATCTTCTCCTAATGGTATAGCTCACATTCATGCAACTGCAAATAACACAATTGTTACATTGACATGTGAATTAGGAAATGCAATTTCATGATCAAGTTCTGGTAGTATTGGATATAAAGGTTCTAAAAAGTCTACTCCATATGCAGCTGGTATAGCAGCTGAAACTGCAGCAAAAGCAGCAATGGATTTAGGTTTGAAAAAAATTATTGTTAAAGTTAATGGTACAGGTCAAGGGAAAGATACAGCAATAAGAAGTTTACATGCTGCAGGATTGGAAATAACAGAAATTCACGATGTTACTCCAATTCCACATAACGGGTGTAGACCACCTAAAAAACCAAGATAATTTAGTAGGAGATATATAAAATGGAAAAATTCACTCATTATGAAATTGAAGCTGTAGAACAAAGTGAATCAAGTCCTGATCATGGAGTATTTGAAATCAAACCACTAGAAAGAGGTTTTGGTAATACTTTAGGTAACAGTTTAAGAAGAGTTTTGTTAAGTAATATAGAAGGATATAGTTTATTTGCTATTAAAGTTCCTGGGATAAATCATGAATTCCAAGCAATGGACGGAGTAAAAGAAGATTTAACTCAAATCATTTTAAACTTAAAAAAATTAATTATTAAAATTGATTCTGATGTTTTTGGTGAACAAGAACAAGCACAAACTAAACTTGAAAAATGACCAACACTTAAAATTGATGTAGTTGGTAAAGGAGAACCAATCACAGGAGCTGATATTGAAACTCCAGCTGGTTTTACAATTATCAACAAAGATATCTACATTGCAACAGTTAGTGAAGGTCATAAATTCAAAATGGAACTTTATGCTGGAACTGGACGTGGTTTTAGAACTTTTGAAGAAAATAAAGAAAGAGTTAATGCAATTAATACAATAGCAGTTGATTCTAATTATTCTCCAATTATTAAAGTTGCATACCATGTAACTGAATCTAAAACTAGTAAAAGCGCTACAACAGATACATTAACTATTGAAATTGCAACTAATGGATCAGTTACTGCAGCTGATGCTTTAGCTTTAAGTGCAAAAATATTAGTTGAACACTACAAACCTATAGTTAATTTAAATGAATCTATGAATGAAAAAATTATCATGGAAAAAGGTGCTGATTCAGCTAACAACCAATCACTGGCTATTTCAATTGATGAACTAGAATTAACAGTTCGTTCTTACAATTGTTTAAAAAGAGCTGGAATTCAAACTATACAACAATTAACTGACAAAACTAAATCTGAAATTGAAAAAATTAGAAATCTTGGTAAAAAATCATTTAAAGAAATTATTAAAAAAATCGAAGACAGAAATATGAAATTGAAGGATGAATAGGAGTAGTTATGTCATATATTAATAAAGATGGTAAAACTACTGCATGAAGAATTAGAGTTATTCGTCAACAAGTCTCTGATGTATTAGCATATGGTCAAATTAAAACAACTTTAACAAAAGCTAAAGAAACAAGAAGACATGTAGATAAAATTATTACTTTATCTAAAAAAGGAACTTTAGCTGCTAGAAGACAAGCTGCTGCTATCTTATTAGATACAACTAAAGCAACTAAAGACGAATTGTTAAAACAATTATTTGATACATTGAGCAAAAAATATAAAGATAGAAATGGTGGATACACAAGAGTTTTAAAATTAGGCCCTAGACGTGGGGATAATGTTGAAGAGGCTATTATTCAATTAGTGTAGTAAAATCAAAAACACAGCAACAAGCTGTGTTTTTTTATATAAATCATTATTATACTACATAATATGATTTTTTATACACTAAGTTTATATTTTTCTCTTTACTACGAATTCTAATTTTTATATAATATTTATAGTTATGGAGGCTTTTTAATATGTATAGTTCAAGAAAGAAAATCGTACTTGTTTCAGCTGCATCTTGTTTAACATTAGGAATTTTTGCTGTAGGATCTTGAGCAATTATAGATTCTGGTAACAGAAATCCTAGAGGTGATGCTTTTGCCACATCAATTGCAAATGCAACAACTTCACTTGGTGAACATGGTGATGGAGCTTTACAAATAGATGAAATGTCTGTTCAATCATGAATTCAATATAACATGCCTTCTAAGTTAGTAGTTCAAGAAACATCTGCTTCAGATTTTACTGTTTCATATTACAACTATAAATCTGCAAATATGAAAACATTAACTGATCTTGAATCCGCAGATAATCAATACAATTTAATAGCTAAAGTAAAATATCATATAACTGAAACTAACTATAATGTTGATGTTTATTTAAGTGATAGATACACTGGTGGTTCTATATCAAGTAGTTATGTTACTTTTGGAACTAATGGTGCTATTACAATGAAAAATGTTAACGCTAGGGGAGTTGAAACAACAACTAACTTTTCTGGTAATGATTCAAAATCAACTGGTAAACTTGGAAATTATTCAATTGATTATACTGCTACAAAAGGTAGTGGTTCTACACAAAAAATAGAAACTAAACTTGAAGTTAAAACAGATTCAAGTACAGGATCTACAAATGTATATTCTTGAAGTTATAACCAAACAGGATCTTTTGTTGCTTTAAATAATAATCAATCAAAACCAGCAACAAATGCAGAAGGTGACACTAATACAAATAAGTATTTAGAGTCTTACTCAATAACAGAAAAAGGTATTGCTAATATTCCAATGACTTCAAACTATAGTTTAGATAAAGATAATTCTCAAGAAAAAAAGATTATATATAATGTAACTTATACTTACAATAGTGGAACACAATTAAATCCAAATAATCAAACTCAAGTTAGTCAATTCAGAAACGCATATAAAAACAATACAAATCAAGCGACAATTTCACTTCCTTTAAATATAAACATGTTAGGTTTCTTTAAAGGAATTAACCAATCAACTAATAAATAAAAAATAGATTTATTTAACAGATTTAAAATGCATTTTGCATAACTGTCTTAAATCTATTTTTTTTGCTTCTTTTAAAGCACTTGAAATTACAGATGTTACTGAACCAAAAGCAATATGAATGTTGTATTTAGAAGATAAATAGTTTATTTGTTTTATAAAATAATATCTTGCAACTATTGAAGCTAAAGCAACAGACAAATATTTAGATTCAGCTTTTACCACCATTACTTCACAACCAATATAAAATAAATTAGCAGTTTTAAGATAATGTTTATATTTTTCAAATGGTGTGAATTGATCAATAATAATTTTTGAATAATCTTTTCTTTGTTCTTTTAACTTTTTTATTATTTGATTATGACTATTATTATGACCTAAAGATTTTATAATATTTAAATTGTTAAAGATTTCATATAAGTCATTATATTCATTAGGGTATAATTCATAAACTTCATATATAATGTCATCTTTTATTTTGTTATAAAGATTTATTATTTCTTGGTTTGAATATACTTTAGAATCTGTAATATTTAATTCTTTTAATTTTTCATAATTTAAAGGATATACAGATGCTACAACTATTCCACCAAATGTGTCGCCTGTGCCAACCTCATCTGAACCAATTAGTAATGGGTTATCTGATGGATTTGATAGTTTTGAAATATTATAATGTTTTTCTTCATGAATTGGATCTATCATTTTTAAGATATTATGATACTTACTTCCTTGAATCATGATTTTGTTGTTTTTGTATATTGTTATTGTGTAATTTTTAGTTTTAAAAATACTGTCAATTGATGGTGATTTTGTTTGTAACATAAATGAATTAAGATATTTTTTAATAAGTTCAATATCTTTTTTTGTACCTATTTTTACATAAATTTGACTCATATTATAAAACCAACTTTATATTATTAAATTAATATATAATATTATAAGTTATGAGGAGCTTTGTTATGAATAAATATGCTAAAGTTTTAGACGAAATATTAAATAAAAAGTTTTCCAAAAACTTAACATCTGGTTATGACCCATTAGAAGTTGATATGTTCTTTGATAGAATATGTACATTCATTATTCAAATTTATCAAGATAATAATGACCTTAACAAAAAAATAAGTGAAAAAACCATAGAAATAAATGATCTTAAAAAACAAATAAATTCTCATCAAGAAAGAATTAAACTATTAAACCATGAAATTCAAAGTTATGTTAATGATGGGTATGAAAACCAAAAAATGATTAAAGATATTTCAGCAATAATGCAGGATATAGATTTTTTAAAAAAATCTAAAAAACAATAATGAAATATACTTGTGGAGTAGATATTGTTTTAAATGATCGATTTAAAACATATGATATAAAAAAAGTTAAATTTATTCTAACTGAAAACGAATATTTAGAATACTTAAAAAAAGATGATTTATATAAACCAATATTTTTAGCTGGTAGATGAGCAGCTAAAGAAGCAATCTTTAAAGCTATAAGTAAAAGTTCAAACAAAACGATTTCAAAAAATATTGAAATAGTTAATGATAATGATGGAAAACCAATTTGCACAAACATTAATAATGTTAGTGTTTCAATTTCTCATGAAAAAAAATATACTATTGCATTTGCTATTTATGAACACAACAACTAAGTTTTTAGTGTTGCTCGATTGACATGTGAAGTGCAACACTCAAAAAAGAGTGTGCACTTCATTTGTTTTGTTTGTAAGTGTTCACTAATAAAAAGATAATGAATATTAGGAGTGCTTATGAAAACTTATAAACATTTAACAAAAGAAGAAAGATGCTTAATTTATTTTCTTTGAAATAAAGAAAAATATTCTATGAATAAGATTGCAAAAATCTTAAATAAAAACAAATCAACAATATCAAGAGAATTAAAAAGAAACACATCTTCAACAGGGATTTATTATTCATCAACTGCTCACAAAAAATACATTAGAAGAAAATCAAATTGTCATATGTTTTTTATGTTGAAGTACAAAAACTTCACAGATCTTTTTATTCAAAAATTTAATCCTAAATCTCATGGTGTAGAAGCTACAATTTTTTGAATAAAAGAAAACTATCCGTTAGTTAAAGTTCCAAGTGCTAGGCAAGTATTTAGATGAATCAATAGCAAGATTTGAAAGATACAAAGAAGAGATTGTTTAAGAAGAAAATATGTTAAAGGAAAAAGAAGAAAAATAGGTATATTTTCTAAAATTGATGGAAAATACTGCATTCCTTATAGTCTAAGACCAGAAAAGATAAACAATAGAAAAGAATTTGGACATTGAGAAGCTGATCTAATAGTTAGTAAAAGGCAAAGTGGTTATTACCACTTATTGACATTAGTGGAAAGAAAAACAAGGTTGGCAATTATTAGAAAAATAAAAGGGAAGAACGCTAGATCAATGATGGCTAAAATGTATACCATTATTCGAGATGAAAAACTCCCAATAAAAAGCATCACTGTTGATAATGGGTTAGAGTTTCAAATGATGGGAATAACTGCAAAACAATTCAACTTTAAAGTTTATTATTGCCAACCTTATTCTTCATTCCAAAGAGGGTCCAACGAGAACATAAATGGGATAGTTAGAAGATGATATAAAAAAGGAACTGACTTCAGTTTAGTAAGTGAAGATAAAATAAAAACTCTTGAATGAAAAGTAAACAACATCCCAAGAAAAATGTTTGGTTATAAAACAGCTTACCAAATGTATCAAGAAAATATTTAAAACAAAAAAACTCTCAACTTATATTTCAAAGTCGAGAGTTTAATGTAACATTGAAGTGTTGCACTTCACATGTCAGTTAGGGAACAACTAAGTTTTTAGTGTTGTGTTTTTTTAAGAAAAATTTTAAAAAAAATTAGTATTTTTTTACCCATAATAAACTTTTTTTATCTCGTTAAAATTAGTTTCGAAAGGAGGTAAAAAAAGAATGAATTTAGTTGCAATGATAGGTATTGTTGAAGCAATTCAAAAAGATAAAACCATTACAAATATTAAGTTAAAAGTTGAAAAACCATTCTTTGAAACAAGAGATGGATTAGATGGTTATTATGATAACTTTAATATTGAACTTAATAATTCAATTTTTAAAACTGATTTAAAATTGATTGAAAATGGAACTCTTATTGGTCTAAAAGGTAGAGTAAGAAACCAAGATGATACCTTAAAACTAATAGCTGAAAAAATTCAAGTATTTTAGTCTAACCATTATTTTATATATTTTTTGAATTAAATTTTTTATTTTCTGATATTATTATTTAACTTTTTTACAAGCACAATCAAAAAATGGTTGTGCTTTATTTTTGTTTATTTTTATTTATAATCAAAAAAAAGGTGAATATGTTTAAGTTTAAAAAAGTAACTACAATAGTTTTTGCATCCTTATTAACTGTATCATTAGCTGGAGCTGGTGGTGTTATAGGATATGTTTCTTATAGCCAAAGTCAAAAGGGTCAAAATAATGGAAATAACACTTCTCCTCCAGGAAGTGGAAGTGGTGAAGAAAATAAACCTAACCTTCCAGAACAAGGAGAAAATGAATACAATTACGAATTATGAAATAATAATGAAAATCGTAATAATAAGTTTTCAACTGTTAGTTCTAATGGCAAACTTGATATTGTTAAAGAAAGAGGAGCTAATGACATTTTAGATTCTGATTTCAATGATGGACGTGGCAATGCAAACCCATTGAATGGAGACATAATAAATGAACAATATAAAAGACTTGCTCAAATATCTTTTTCAGTAAATTTTGCAATAAGCAGTGCATCTTACCTTGGAACATCTTGAATATTAGATTATGAAATACCTAATGGTGTTCAACAAAGAAGTGAGGGTAATTCTTATACAGATTCTACTTATCCAACTAAATGATATATGGCGACAAATACACATGTTATGGATGATTTAAAAACACCATATAGTATTTATAAAGAAACAAATACATCTAAAAAACCAAATAGTTCAACAACAAATGTTTATTTGACTAAAATAAAAGACCCACAAATTGGTGATGGTGATGGATTATACAAAAAAAGTAGCTGAAGCAATCCGGCTTACGAAACTTTTAATTTTAAAATGACAGATAAAAATGATAAATTACTAGAAGTTCAGCCCGTAAGACCTGTATTTCTTGGGTTTGATTATTTAGAATCAAAACCATCTGATTTTATTAATAATGTTCCACAACCTACAAGCATACCAGACGATGTTGAATTTAGTCATGTGGAAGAATTAGCAGATTTTAGTGTTTTTGAAATTGATTTTACAAAAATTTATAATAATGAATATTCAGAATATGAAACGCCTCAAAAAATGGCAAAAGCTTTTAGTTCAAATTATGCTAATTGAAAAGAATCAGATAAATTTAAACCAGCAACAAAATCTTTAATTAATGATCCAGAAAGTAGAAAAAATGATTTTTATGCTCTAGGTTTTCCTCAAGAAGTTGCTGTCAATGGGCCAAAAGATTCTAGATATGTTGCACTATTTATTAATAGACCAAATAATTTGTCAAATGATAAAAAAAGTTCAGGTGCTAAATTAGTAAATGAAAGACATTATAATACATTTAAAAATGCACCAGGAATTTTTGACCTAGTTATAGGGTCAGCTGATTTTGGATATAAATCAGACCCTATATCAAATGTTGTTGCAACAAGTGGGATAATACCACACATTTATCAAGGTTTAGCTTATACTGATCAAAATGGAGATATGTGGGCTGGTTCTTCTGGAAGTATTTTTGTAGATCAAAACAATAATATATATGGCATTCACTTTGCAAGTGATTTTACAGCTCATGTTGGTATTAATTTTGCTTTAATGAGTGAGGGATATAACTATAATGGTCAATATGGGGTATATAATTTACAACCATATGATCTAATTAATGGTGGTTATAAAAATCAAAAACAATCTTATAAATCTCAACTTAATAAACTTTATCCAAATGGGTTAAAAACAAACATTTTTAAAAATGGAATTAAAGATTAATTGAATCAATATTAATTTCAAATTATAAACAATAGCAAACATATTTTTAATCATGTACTTTTTTAATTATTTTTGTTTATAAAAGTATAAAAAGATTAATGTTAAATATGTTTGTTTTTAATTATCAAAAAGTATTAATTACAAATCATTATTTATTTCTGTATTTAACTAATTAAAGTTTTTATTAAATATAAGTTACTTTGGATATAATTCCATTTTTAATTGATGAATAAATTTATAAGATAACATTATCAATTAGAACAAAAGTATATAAAAAGTAGATTGAATTTTTTGAAATATTATTTTATAATATATAAGGGTTATTAACTTTTAAGAACTTTGTACTCGATGACTTAGTTTCTTAAAAATTGGTAACCCACGGCCAAAGATTATAATTATAATTAGAAATAAAATTTAGTGGATCATTACCACTGAATGTTCTAGTTAGCATGCTATAAGCGCTATAATAATATTTTTGGATTAGCTACCCAAAAATCCGCAAATTTGTAAATTTTAAAAAACACAAATTCTCAAAAAGGCATACGAGAAGTTTGAATTGATAAATATAATTGTTAAAGTGACAACTGATCAAATGTTATGATAACTATTATGTTTGGATAAGATTACTGAAACGGAGCTTGATTAGAGAATTTGTGTTTTTTACAGTATATAAGTTTTTTTATTTTAAAATCTATATTAGTACATTAGGAGAACAACAATGAGAGACTATGTAGCTATGTTCATTTTAAAAACTATTTTAAGAAATAAAGTTGAGATACAACAGGTATCTATTGTTTTCATTCATAATGGTTCTTTTAAATACATGACGAGATTCATAAAGAATGGAGTTAAACAATCTTGGGATGCTATTGATGTAGCTGATGCTTTTAATGATTTAAAAAAAGTTTTTAAAGATAAAATTATAATTTTAAAAAATGATGACAATGTGGATTTGCAAATTTTACAACATATTTTTGAAAAAAAGATGAATGAAAAATTTGATAATAAAATAATTGATATATCCAAAGAAGCAAAACTAAAAGGACATAAATCTACAAAACTTTCCTCGCTTTTAAAAGAATATGATATCAATATAAAAAATAATCGTGGTTTACCTGTGTCTGTTTATAAATCACAACTTTTATTTCTTTTAGCTTCTAAAATGTTAGGTATTAGATAATGGATAAATATTTAGTTGTTGGTCTTGGTAATCCAGGTTTTCAATATGAAAATACAAAACATAATGTTGGTTTTAATGTCATTGATTCTTTGTGCAAAAAAATAAATATATCATTATTAACTAGTAAGTTTAATGGTGTTTTTTCAAAAGCAAATTTATATAATAAAGAGGTTTATATTTGTAAACCACAAACATACATGAATCTTTCTGGAGAATTTGTTAGCAAGTTTGTTAATTTTTATAAAATACCAATAGAAAATGTATTGGTTATATACGATGATCTAGATAGTGAAATTGGAAAAATAAAATTAAAAACAAAAGGTAGCTCAGGTGGGCAAAACGGAATTAAAAACATTATCAATTTACTTGGTACTGAATCAATAAAAAGAATAAAAATTGGTATTTCAAGACCAGAAAGAAATATATCTATTAGTGGATATGTATTATCTAAATTTAATAATGAAGATAAAACAAAAGTTGAAAAATCTATTGATAAAGCTTCTGATGCAATTTTGTTTTATTTAGAAAATGATTTTACACAAGCTATGAATAAATTTAATGGTGGCTAATTATGGAAGTAAACAAAACAAAAAAATATTTGGCAGCAGTTTCTGGTGGACCAGATTCTATGGCAATGCTTGATATATATAAAAATGAAATATATGCTGTGTGTCATGTAAATTATCATGACCGTAATGATACTCATATCGATGAAGAAATTGTAAGAAAATATTGTAAAGATAACAATATTCTTTTGTATGTTTTGGATGTTAAGCAAGACATGTACAAGGATATTAAAGTTAAAAATCCACAAGCAAAATACAGAATTTTAAGATATGAATTTTTTTGTGATGTAGCAAACAAAACAAATATTAAAACAATTATGGTTGGTCACAACTTTAATGATTTTTTAGAAACAGCATATATGCAAAAGCAAAAAAACTCAACTTCATTATTTTATGGAATTAAAGAACATGGAAAATACAATGATTTAAGAATTTGAAGACCTTTATTGTATTATAGTAAATCAACACTTAAAAACTATTGTGAAAAACACTTTATAGATTATGCTGATGATTGAACTAATAATAGTGATATGTACCAAAGAAACATTGTTAGAAAAGTTATTAACAATATGGATAAATATGAGTTAAATAAATTTGCTAATTGAGTTTCTCATTATAATAATTCTAATAAAGAAAAATATCTTGAAATAGAAACACTTTTTGAAAATTGAAAAAACTCTAAATTTGATGCTAAGTTTTTTACAACTTTAAATAATGATTATCAATATCATTTGGTATATAGTTTTTTAAGTTTTTATAACTTTAAAAATATTAGTGCTAATAAAATACATTCAATCATTCAATATATTAACAAAAATAAAATTGATGATAAGCACTTTAGATTAGAAGATAATATTTATTTAGGTATAAGCAAAGACAACAAAGTTGTTATTATTCAAAAGGCTATCTAATGAAAATTTTATTATGTGGCGCAACAGGCTCAGTTGGATTGCAAACAATTGATGTAATAAGTAAAACAGATCATCAAATAGTTGGAGTTGTTTACAACAAAAATATTGAAAAAATGGAAAATTTATTAGCTAATGAACTAAAGTTATATGAAAATATATTAGTTTATTCACCTAATAGCAATGTGTTAAATAATTGTGATTCTATTCAAGAAATGATTATGAAAACAAAACCTGATTTAATAGTTAATGCAGTTACAGGTTTTTGTGGTCTATCAATAACTTTGTTAGCTTTAAAAAATAAAATTGATTTAGCTAATGCTAACAAAGAATCTTTTGTAGCAGCTGGTTGATTAATTAATAAACTAGTTAAAGAATACAAGATAAATGTTTATCCAATAGATTCAGAACATTCAGCAATTTTTGATATTCTAAAAAATAATAATAAACAAATTAATAAGTTACTAATAACAGCTTCTGGTGGACCTTTTTATAATGTTGATAGTTTTGATCAACTTGTTAATGTTTCATTTGAAAATGCAACAAAGCACCCTAAGTGAAATATGGGATATAAAATATCAATTGACTCATCAACTCTTATGAATAAATGTTTTGAAATTATTGAAGCCAAATACCTTTTTAATATTTCAAACATTGAAGCTATATATCACCCACAAGCAATAGTTCACTCTATGGTTGAATTTAATGATAATAGTGTTTTTGCACATTTATCAGATCCTGATATGAAACTTGCAATATCATTAGCAATCAATGGTTTTAAAAACAATAACAAAAAAATAATTAAACCCATTAACTTTTCAAAATTAATATTAGATTTTGATACAATTAATGTTGAAAAATGAAAACCAATTAAGTGAGCTTATGATTGCTTGAATTCAGACTCAAGAACCTTACCACTTATTTTGATAAGCGCCAATGATGTTTGTGTTGAATTATTTAAGAATAATAAAATTAAATACACACAAATAATTGAAATCATTGAAGAATGTATACCAATGTTTTTGAATGAAAAAATTATTGGTATATCAGACATATATAGATTACATAGTTTAATTTCAAGATATGTATATAATAAATATAATAGGGGGTAAGCATGAGTGCTGTATGAGAGAAAATTGTCTTAATACTTTTAGTGCTTGTTTCCATTCTTGTCGGTATGACATTACACGAACTTGGTCACTTTTTATTTGCTAAGTTGTTTAAAGTTAATGTTAAAGAATTTTCTATTGGTATTGGACCAAAGATTTTTTCTTTTAGGACAAAGAGCGGAATGCTTGTTAGTGTTAAACCATTTTTATTAATGGCATATGTTTTAATAGACAGTAATAAACTCATAAATGTTTATACTGAAATTTTTAATGAGAGTTTAGAGACGGGTTATCGTTATAAATATTTTGAAGGTTATGAAGTTGAAAACAATTCATTTAAATATAGAGTTAAAAGATTTTTCTTTTTAAAATCTCATGATAAATATGAGAGATTGTCTAAAAGAGATGAATCTAAACTTTTAATTGATGATTGTAAATTATGACAAAAAAACATCATTTATTTTGGTGGTGTTTTTGTTAATATTCTTTTAGCTGTATTTTTCTGATTGATAGCATATTTTGCACTTCAAGTTCAAACAAACCCATTTGTTCAAATAGGACAATCTTTTGAAATTATTTTTAAAAACATGTTTTTTATAAATAGCGGTGCTGGTACATCATTTGGAGACATTATTCAAACACCATCTGATGTTGTAAAAAATGTTGATTTCACTAAAACGTTTTTTGCTTACATGTATATATTTAATTTCATGTTGTTCTTTTTTAACTTGATACCTATTCCTCCATTAGATGGATACAAAATAGTAATTGAAACTTTGCAAAAATGATTCAATTTTAAAATAAATAGTAAAGTGGAAAATGTAATCACTATCATTGGTGTTGTTATTATGTTTTGAATTTTTATAAGTAGTATTATTAATGATTTTATTTAGAAAGGTAAACCATTAAAATGAAAAAATTTCTTGATTTTTTTTATAACATTAATTTAATTAAAAAAGAAGATATAAGTTATTTATCTGACAAGATAAAATGTACAGCAAAAAATAAAGATAATGTAGTATCAATTAACATTGAATTAATACAACCAATTGAACCACAAAAATATTTTCACATACTAAATAAAATCAAGAACATTGACAAAACAATTGATATAAATTTTACAGCTAACTACTCTGAATTTAATGTAAATAATCTTATTGATTATTTACTTTATTTTATTGATAAGAACAATTTAAACAATAAAGATATTTTATTAAACATCCTTAATAGAAGAACAGCAACTTTTGAAAACCACGTTTTTAATTTATATTACTTAAATCAAAATGAAGAATATGTTTTAAATCAAAATAAAAATGCATTTAAAAAGTTCTTGGAAAGATGTGACTTTATATTTGATGACATTGAATTGTCTATCGATAAAATAACTACAGAAGTTTACAATCATAGAAAAGCAAAAAAAGAAATTGTAGACTCTCAAGTAAAAAGATTAATTGAAACAAGTAAAAACATTAATTTCCAAAGTAAAGAAGTTAAACAATTTAATAAAGTTAAAAAAGGTGATATTACTCCATTAGCAAATATTTTCCATGAAATGCTATATGCTTATGTTAAAGGGGAAATATTTAAAATTGATGGAGTTAAAACTAAGACTGGTCATGATATTGTTAAACTTTATATAACAGATCATACAGATTCTATTGTATTAAAAATTTTCCCTAAAGAAAAAGGGATAACAAAAGAATATATTGAAAGTTTTAAAATAGGAGATTGAATTGAAGCTAACATTAAAATTCAATTAGACCCTTTTGAAAACAATGACATTTCAGGTACTATCACAGCCATGAAAGCAATCCCAACACCATCTGATTTTATAAGAATAGATGATGAACCAACAAAAAGAGTTGAGCTTGTAGTTCATACTAATATGACAGCTTCAGAAGGTTTAGTGAAACCAAAAGAGTTATTTAAAACACTTAAAAATCTTGGTCATAAAAAGGTGGCAATAACTGATAAATCAGATTGCCAATCTTTTCCTGTCGCTGCAAAATTAGCAAAAGAAAATGATATCGATGTTATTTATGGTGCTCAATTTGAAATGGTTAAAAAAAATATAGAATTAGTAACTAATCCAATTGATAAAAAACCATATGATTGTGAAATTGTTTTCTTTGACTTAGAAACTACAGGACTTTCAGGATATTATGACAAGATAATCGAATTTGGTGCTATTAAATACTTTAAGGGTAAAGTTGTAGATAAATTAGAATTTTTTGTTAATCCAGGAATTGAAATTCCAGAACACATTACTAAAATTACGCAAATAACTAACGAAGATGTAAAAAATGGTATTTCAATAAAAGAAGCACTTGAGAAGATAAAAGAATTTTTTGGTGATGCTGTTATAGTTGCTCATAATGGATTTAAATTTGATATTCCTTTTTTAAATTGTAAATTAGCAGAACACAACATGCCATTAATTAACAACACCTCAATTGATACTTTATATTTATCTAGAGCTTTAAATGAACAAATTTCTGGTCATACATTAGGTGCAATATGTAGAAAATTTAAAATTAATTATGATGAAAGCATCGCCCATAGATCATTAGCTGACTGTGAATATTTATTATCTGTATGAAAAAGATTTGTTGAAATAATGGAAAAAATTCAAATTACAACATTAAAAGAAATTAATGAAAAATTAGAAAATAATGAATATTTAAAATCAAGAACTAAAGGTAATTGGGTTACAGTATATTGTTTAAAAAAAGAATACATGAGAGACTTTTATAAATTAGTGTCAGTTTCACTAACTGATAACTATTATGAAGGAGCAAAAATATATAAAGAAAATATTGAAGAAAACAAGAAATGTTTTCTTGTTTCAAATTCACCAACAGAAGGTGAACTTATTGGTAAAGCTTTGTCAGACACTGATATTGAACTTAAAAAAGCTATATCATATTATGACTTTATAACAATTTCACCATTATCTTGTTTCGCTCACGAAATAAGTAGAAAAGTATATTCTCAAGAAGCTTATATTGATGCAACAAAAAGAATCATTAAATATGCAAAAGAAATGAATAAATTAATAGTGGCATCATCTGATACATATTATATAAATAAATCTGATAAACAATTTTTTGATGTTTATGTTCACTCTAAATCTATTGGTGGTAAAAGACATAGATTTTATAGATACGATGGCCAAAACGAAGTAATGCCAGATTTATTTTATAGAACAACGCAAGAAATGAAATCTGAATTTAATTTTTTAAAAGATAAAGATTTAGTTGATGAAATAGTAGTTAAAAATACAAACATAATAGCTGATATGTTTGAATCAAAAATTAAACCAGTTAAAGATGAGTTACACTCACCATCAATTAGTGGTGCAGAAGAAAAACTAAAAGAACTTATTCATGAGAATGCTAGAAAAATTTATGGTGAAAAAATTGATCAATTAATACTTGATAGAATCAATAGAGAAATTGAATCAGTTATAAGTAATGGTTATGCTATGATTTATTGATTTTCACACTTACTTGTAAAACAATCTATAAATGATGGATATGTAGTTGGTTCAAGGGGTTCTGTTGGTTCTTCTCTTGCTGCATGACTTGTTAATATTACAGAGGTAAATCCTTTACCACCACATTATTTATGTCCAAACTGTAAATATATAAAATTTATGAATGAATACCAAAGTGGTTTTGATTTGCCAAATCAGAATTGCCCTTATTGCAATAGTAAATTAATTAGTGATGGACATAATGTCCCATTTGAAACATTTATGGGATTTGATGGTGATAAGATTCCAGATATTGATTTAAACTTTTCAGCTGTTTATCAAAGTAGGGCACACGAATTTATTAGAGAAATGTTTGGTAAAAGTAAAGTTTTACGTGCTGGAACTATTGGTACAGTAGCTGAAAAAACAGCATATGGTCTTGTGAAAGGTTATTTCGAATCGATTGGCAAGGACAAAGTTAGAGGTGCAGAAATTACAAGAATGGCTACAAAGTGTGAAGATGTTAAAAGAACAACTGGTCAACACCCTGGTGGTATTATAGTTATTCCAAGTGAATTTGATGTATATGATTTTACTCCAGTAAATTATCCAGCTGATGATAAATCACAAGGTTGATTAACTACACACTTTGCTTTTGAATATTTACATGACACTTTACTTAAATTTGATATACTTGGACACGATAATCCAACTGTTTTAAAAATGCTTACTGAAAAAACTAATGTAGATCCAGATACAATTCCAATGCATGATGATAAAGTTATGGAATTATTTAGTTCAACAGAATCTTTAGATTTAAAGTTTGGTGATGTAAATGAAATTCTTAAGGTTGGAACTAATGGTGTTCCAGAATTTGGGACAAACTTTGTTAAAGAAATGTTACTTGTAATTAGACCAAAAAAATTCTCTGACTTAATTAGAATTTCTGGATTGTCACATGGTACTTCAGTTTGAGCTAATAATGCAAAAGATTTAATTGAAACTGGTGGAATAAAAATTTCTGAAGTAATTTCATGTAGAGATGACATTATGGTTTATTTAATTCAAAAAGGAATTGATGCTTTAAAGTCTTTTAAAATTATGGAAGACATTAGAAAAGGAAAACAACTAACACCAGAATATGAGAAATTACTAAAAGACAAAAATATTCCTGAATGATACATAAATTCATGTAATAAAATTCAATATCTTTTCCCTAAAGCACATGCTACTGCATATGTTATTATGGCTTGAAAAATAGCTTGATTTAAAATTTATTATCCTTTATATTTCTATTCATCATTTTTATCAATTAGAACTCAATCATTTGATTTACGTTCTATAATAGCTGGAAAACATGTAATTGAAGATAAGATAAATGATATTAGAAAAAGATATTTCAATAATAAAACTAAATCTACTGTTACAAATAAAGAGTGAGATTTATTACCGATTTATGAAATATGTTTAGAAATGGTTGCTAGAGGTTTTTCAATTAAAAATATTGATTTAAATAAATCATTAGCAACTGAATTTGTTGTTGAGGATTCATATTTAATTGCACCATTTAGTGCTATTGATGGTTTGGGGGAAGCTGTTGCTAATTCTATAGTAGAAGCAAGAAATGAACGTCCTTTCACTTCTAAAGAAGATTTAATGGAAAGAACTAAGTTAACTAAGACTCACCTTAGCATATTAAATGAACTTGGGGTATTAAAGCATTTGGAAGATGATAATCAGATATCATTTTTTTAGGAGTAAACAATGAATATAGCAATTATTTTGGCTGCTGGTGTAGGAGAAAGAATTAATTCTTCTTTACCAAAACAATTTTTGCCTTTAGGTGATAACAAAAGAGTTTACCATTATAGTTTGAATGCATTTTATATAAATCCAAATATTGATTTAATTTTTTTTGTTACTAATAGTGAGTATGTAGAACATATAAAAGCTGAAATCAAAGATAAATATGTAGATAAAAAAATAATAGTTTGTTCAGGTGGAACAACAAGATATGATAGTTTAAATAATGCTATCAAGGTGATAAATGATACTATAGCTTACAAAGTGTTTGATATCAACATAATAACTCATGATGCAGCAAGACCTTTTGTAAGCCAATCATTAATTAACAACCATATAGAAAAACTTGAATATTTTGGTGTAGTTAACACTATAATTCCATCAATTGATTCTTTGTTAGAAATGGATATTAACAACAATATATTAAGCTATCCTAATAGAAGCAAATTTTATTGTGTTCAAACACCACAATCTTTTAAACTAAGATCTTATAATCAACTTATCACCAATTTTTATGATCAAGAAATAAATGATGTTATTAAATTATTTTATTTAAATAATGTTGTGATAAGTAATGTTATTGGAGAACCAAGAAATTTTAAAATAACAACAGAATTTGATTATCAAATAGCTGTAAAAATTGTTTCATAGAAAAAAACTTTTTATTAAAACATTTTATATAAAACAACAATTAATTTTTATTTTTAAAAATCTTGTATATTAGTATTTTATAAATTAGCAAGTTTTTTTATATAATTAAAATATTATTTAAATTCGTTTGAGGTTCAAGATGCCTTTTAAAGCTAAATATGGTGTAGATTTCACAATAAAAAATAATAGAATTCATCTTTCAACTGACTATCTTTTAGCAAACAAAAAAAAGTTTAAAAAGATAACAGGTAGTAGATTAGCTTCTATAATAAATAGAAATCAATATACTTCTCCTACAAAAATGTGAGCAATAATGACAAACATTTATTATGAAGAAATGGATGAAACTTTATCTTTTGTTGGTAATACTATTGAACCAAAAGTTAAAAAATATGTTGAAGAACAATTAAATATATCATTCAAACAATACAATCCGTTTGAAGTAAAATGAGATGTATTTGATGATCCTGTTTTTGGAGGAATTCCAGATGGAGAACCAGTAGATAATGATGGTAATTTTTTATATGACAAAAATTTTCCAATGCTTGAAATAAAAACAACTTCTATTGATTCTTTTGTATATAAAAATGAAAATGGAGTTTTAAAACTTCAAAAAGATGGAGACAACATTCCTATTGTTAAGTTAAAAGGTGGTAAACTTGAATCTTGATACAATGAAAAAAAAGAAATTGAAGTTCCATTAGAATATAAACTTCAATTATCTTTATATTTATATTTAAGAAATATTAGTAAAGGTATTTTTGCAATTGCTTTTTTAGAAAAAGAAGATTATGCTAAACCAGATTTATTTGACCCAAAAACAAGAAAAATTGAGTTGGTAGAATTAACTTTGGATAGTGTTGCTTTTGGAAAAATTGTAGAAATCGCAAGAGATTGATATAACCAACACATTGTTTCTGGTATTAGTCCAGAAATAGGTGATGATGATAAATTTTGATTAAATGATGTCAAAAAACTAACTACTAACTAAATCTAGTATTTCTTTTTTGTTTTCTGTTTTAACTAAAAAACTTCCACTAACAAAAGAATCAACATATTCTTTTGTTAGTTTTATTATTTCTGTGGTAACACCACCATCAAGTTGAATAACACATCCTTCGTGTTTTAATTTTGAAAGTTCTTTTAATCTATTTGTTGTTTCAGGAATATATTTTTGACCACCAAAACCAGGTTGTACACCCATAACAGTTATAATATCGCTCATTCTTATTAATTCTATGTAATCTTCAATAGAAGTTTCAGGTTTTATTGCTATACCAGCTTTTATATTTTTTCCTTTGATAAATTTAATTATTTCAACAGCTTTTTCTTTATCAACAGCTTCACAATGAAATGTTAAATAATCAATATTTTTATAAACAAATTTTTTTACATATTTTTCAACATCACAAACCATTAAGTGAACACTTATTTTAAATCCTATTTTTTTAAGCAAGTTAATTCTTTCACCATTATATGCTGTGTTTGGTACAAAGTTACCATCCATAACATCATAATGGATATTTTTTATTTTTTGATTTCACATAAGTTTAGAAGTTTTTTTAAATTTAAAATAATTTCTATCAAAAGCTAAAATTGATGCTTCTATTATTTTTTTCATATTAGTACCTCAATATTTTTATTTTAATATTAGATAAATGCTTTTTTATTTTTTAATTATTAATTAAAAAAATAAAAATAAAGCAATTATTTATTAGCAATTCATATATAATTTTTTAAGTTGAATTATTATTAATTTAATCTAATTTGATAAACTTATATTTTGTATTATCATAATATAATATCCTCTGGAGGTTAGATGAAAGAAATTATATATATAAAATATGGTGATCTAACATTAAAGGGTAATAATAAAAATGAATTTATTAACCAATTAATTAAAAATATAAAAAGATCTCTTATTGAATATAATGTTGTAATTGAAAAACAAATAGATTGTGCAAAAGTGTTTTTCAATGATGTTACACAAAAACAAGACATTATTAAAATTCTTTCTTTAACACCTGGAATAATGTATGTTATTGAAGCGTATGAAGAAGAAACTGATTTGGATAAAATAACTGAGTCAATTAAAAAAATTATTCCTCAAGAAAACACCACTTTTAAGATTGAATTAAAAAGAAAATTTGATATTGGCAAAGATCATTTGGAAATAAAAAGATATGTTGCAACCAAATTATTAGAGAGTTGCCCAAACTTAAAAGTAGATGTTCATAATCCTAAAATATGTTTATGAATAGAATTAAGAAAAAACAAGTCATTATTCTATTTCAATAGAATTCAAGGATGTAATGGATTACCAATTGGATTAAATGGTTCTTGTTTGTCTCTTATATCTGGTGGTATTGATTCACCAGTGGCATCATTTATGCTTCAAAAAAAGGGATTGGTTGTAGATTACTTAACTTTTATAACTTCAGAGGTTACTGAGAAAACAATTAATAAAATTAAAAACTTGATAAATAAGGTAACTTTAAATGGTAAAATATTTAAACCCAAATTTTATATTGTGGATTTTACAAAGATACAACATGAATTAACTCATGCTAAAGATGAAAAATACAGAATAACACTAATGAGGAGAAGTTTTTATAGAATAGCAAACCAACTAGCTAAAGACTTAAAATATGACTCTTTATGTTGTGGTGATTCATTAGGACAAGTTGCCTCGCAAACCATTGAAAGTATGACAACAATTAATTCAGTTGTTCAAGATATGATAGTTTTTAGACCACTTTTAACTTATGATAAAAACGATATTATTAAAATTGCAAGAGAGATTGGGACCTATGATATTTCTATTACAGACCATGAAGACATTTGTTCTTTATTTGCACCAAAAAACCCTGTAACAAGACCTACAATAGAACGTGCAAAAACAAATGAAACAAATCTAGAACTATTAGAATTATTAGAAAATAGTGCTATAAAAAATTTGCGGATTATTGAGGAGTAGAAAATGAAAAGTATTCTTGACGCCATTCTTAGTAAAATAGATATTTATGATAATATATCCTTATTTTTTCATGAAAGACCAGACTTTGATGCTTTAGGGTCTTGTTTTGCTTTAAAAGAATTCATAAATAGTAATTTTAAAAATAAAAAAGTCAAAATTATTGGTCTTGATACTTTGCCTGAAATATATGGTTCTACTCTATTTAAATTTGATAAAAAAGAAAATGCTGCTTCAGATGAATTTCTAGCATCTTCATTAGGTATTATTTCAGACACTGCTAATGCTTCTAGAGTTTATTCTAGAAGAAATACAATATGTAAAGAAACTATAAGGGTTGATCATCATCCTCAAGTTGAAACAATAGCAGATTATGAATGAATTGACCCAATGATGCCAGCAGCTTGTGAAATGTGAGCCACTTTGTTTTTTGAAAGTAAACTTAAATTAACTTCTGACTGTGCTAAATATTTATATGCTGGAATTATTACAGATACTGGTAGATTTTTACACACTAATACACTTCCATCAACATATGAAATAACAGGCAAACTTCTTTCGACAGGATTTAGTAGAAGTGATGTTCATGATGCAGTTTATCTTAGAGAAAAATCTCAAATTTTATTTACAAATTATTTAATGAAAAGAGCCAAGATTGAAGATGGTGTTGCTTACTTTGTTATTCCTAAAGGAGCACATAATAAATTTCATATTTTTCCTCAATTATCAATGGTTCACTTACTAAGTGATATTAAAGATGTTTATATTTGAACAACTGTATATTTTGATGAACAAACAAAAAGTTGAAAAGGTTCTATTAGAAGTAGGGATATTCAAATTAATCATATTGCTAATGAACTTGGTGGTGGCGGACACAAATTTGCAGCAGGTTTTACTTTGGATAGCGAAAGAGAATTTTATAAAGTTGTTAATAGATTAAAGCAATATTTAAATGATTTAAAGTTAGTTAATTAATTTATAATAAATTCGGTAGGTAATAGTATATGTTTTTTAAAAAAAATAAAGATAAAAAAGCTAAAGACGAATATAGAAAACAACTATTAGAAGATAATAGAAAAGAAGAAACTACAAAAATTGATATCCATAATTTTAATTTATCAAAAACTGAAGACGAATTAACTTATGAAAGATATAGTAGTTTAAGTACAAGAGAATTAAAATACAGACTTGCTAATGATACATTAACAAAGCAAGAGAAAGAAATCATTAAAAAAATACTTAATGAAAGATAATTTTATTGTCCCAAATTTAAACACATATTCTTCTTATTCTTTACTATCTTCAACGGTTAATTTTCAAAACATAATAGATTTTGATATTAAAAATAACATCGAATATGCATCAATTACAGATATTAATTTGTATGGTGCTTTTGAATTTTATAAACTAACTAAAAAAAACAACTTAAAACCTATAATAGGTCTTGATGTTTCTTATAAAAATTTTAATTTCTTAGTATATGCAAAGAATTTTGATGGATTTAAGAATCTTATCAAAATTTCTTCTTTTATTCTTACTGAAAAAGAATTCGATATTGAAACTCTTTTAGATGAGAATGTTTTTTTAGTTAATAAAGTCAATTCAAACTTTGCTACTAAAAAAACTAAAGTTTATTCACAAGATCAATCACTTGATAATAGAATTGCAATAAACGAAGTAAGATTAAATGATAAAAATGACTTAAAAACACTTAAAGTAATTGGTGCTGTAAAAGATAATAAAACAATTGATGATATTGATTTAAATGAGGTATCTAACCAAACGCTTCATTTTTTAAAACCAAGTGACTTTATAAAAAAATATGACAGTGTTGCTATTGCTAATTTAACTTCAGAAATTGAATCAATAAATTTAATTATTGATACTAAACATGATAATTTAATAGAATTTAAAAATAGTTTTAATCTTTCATCTAAAGCTTATATGAATAAACTTTGTGAAGATGGTTTAAATGAAAAAATTCTTGCAGGTTTTATAAATCAAAATCAAAAAGATATTTATGTTAAAAGAATGAATTATGAATTGGAAATAATTGATAGAATGGGTTTCAATGATTATTTCCTTGTTATTCAAGATTTTATTAAAGAAGCAAGAAACAAAAGAATACTTGTTGGACCAGGAAGAGGATCAGCTGCTGGTTCTTTGGTTGCTTATCTTTTAGGAATAACTTCAATTGATTCGATTAAATATGATTTGGTTTTTGAAAGATTTTTAAATCCTGGAAGATTGAGTATGCCAGATATAGACATTGATATAATGGATACTAGACGTCAAGAAATAATAGAATACATTTTTGAAAAATATGGTTATGATCATGTTGCACACATTTCTACTTTCCAAAGACTAAAAGCAAAAATGGCTATTAGGGATGTGGGGAGAGTTTTGAAAATCCCATTACCAACAATAAATAAAATATCAAAAGAATTTCCAAATGATTTAGAAGAAAACTTTTTGGATTATGTTGATTCAAATCAAACTTTAAAACTTGAAAAAAACAACAATCCACTTTTATTTGAAATAGCAAATAAAATTATTGGGTTCCCAAGACAAATTGGTATACATGCAGCAGGTATTGTTTTATCAAAAAATAAATTAGTTGAAACCATTCCTATTCAATTGGGAGTTAACAAAGAAATAGTAACTCAATACTCTATGGAATATTTAGAAGAACTTGGTTTAATAAAAATGGACTTATTGGGTTTAACTAACCTTACAACAATAAGTAATATTTTAACTCTTATTAATATGAGATATAAATTAGAAATTGATTTATACAAAATTAATTTAGATGACCAAAAGGTATTTAATGATATTTCTTTAGGAAACACATTAGGTATTTTTCAATTGGAATCACCAGGTATGAGATCTTTAATAAAACAAATGAAACCAAAATGTATAGAAGACATATCATTGTGTTCTGCGCTTTTTAGACCTGGTCCACAACAAAACATAAAATCATTCATTGCTAGAAGAGATAAAAAAGAAAAAATTGACTATGTGGATATTAAGTGTAAAGATATATTAGAAAGTACATATGGAATAATTGTTTATCAAGAACAAGTTATTTCATTAGTTCAAAGAATAGCAAATTTTTCTGCTAGTGAAGCTGATATATTTAGAAGAATTATTTCAAAAAAACAAGGTGATGAACTTGAAGGTTTCAAAATAAAATTTTATAACCAAGCAAAAGAAAATGGTTACACAACCAAAGAATTAGATGAAATATTTAATTATATTTATACTTTTGCAAACTATGGTTTTAATCACTCCCACTCAATTGCTTACTCATTAATTGGTTACTGATTGTCATATTTAAAATACTATTATCCTGTAGAATTTATGGCTATTTTAATGACATCATTTGATGGTAATCATGAAAAAACAAGAACATATGTTAAAGAATGTGATAGGTTAAATATCAAAGTTTTACCTCCTAACATTAATAACTCTTTAAAAACTTTCAGACTATCAAAAAATTCAATTATGTTTGGATTTGGTTCAATTAAGGGTATTGGAGATGAAAAAGCTAAGAAAATAATAGAAGCAAGAGAAAATACAGAAAATAAAAAATTTGAATCATACACTGATGCATATAGAGTATTACAAGATTATAAAATTAACCAAACAATAATTGATCTTTTAATATATGCTGGAGCTTTTGATATTTTTGGTGTTTCTAGAAGAGAATTAATTTTAAAACTTCAAGAAGGTGATAGTCAAGCAGCTTATTGAGATGTTCCTGAATCAACAAAACATAGCACAGTAGATATTAATAAAATAAGTTTGGAAGAAACAAGAGATAAAATGGTTGATATACTTGGTATTTATTTTGCTGATCCAAATGAAAAAGAAACAATAGAACCAACAAAAACAGAAGACCCTTTAGTTTCAAAATACAACTGCATTTCATTTAAAAATGTTGATGACTCTGTAACTCAATTTACAACATTAGCAACAATTAAATCAATTAGAAAAACTAAAACTAAAACAGATAAAACTATGTATTTTGTAAGTTTTATAGATTTTGAAAATAACACTTTTGATGCAGCTTGTTTTATATCAGCTCTTTTTGATGATGATACTGAATATAAAGGAAAACGTGTTGTTGTGGATATTAAAAGTGGTTCAAAGGGAAGACAAATAGTTTCTATAAAGGAATGGTTATAAAATATGAAAAAAGCACTAATAATAGATGGTAATTCTTTAATGTTTAGAGCATATTATGGAACAATAAACCAAGTAGATTTTTTTATTAAAAATAATGTTTTTCCAACAAATGCTATTAAGACAATGATGTTAATTATATATAAAATATTAGAAACTAATAAATATGATTATGCTGTTATTGCATTTGATCACAAGGAAAAAAATTTTAGAAAAGAAGAATTTGAAGAGTATAAAGCAAACAGAGCAAAAACTCCAGATCTTTTAATTAAACAAATTCCAATTATTCAAGACATAATGCCATATTTTGGGTTCAATGTTTTTTGTGTTCCAGGTATTGAGGCTGATGATATAGTAGGTTCAAGTGCAAAGTTATTATCAGAATCTGGTATAAACTGTGATGTTTATACATCTGATAAAGATATTCTTCAATTAGTAAACAAAAATGTAAATGTTATTCATTTTAAAAAAGGTATAAGTGAAACTATAACTTATACAAACGAGAATTTTGAAAATTTAAATGATGGTCTTAAACCATCTCAAATTCCAGATTACAAAGGAATAGCTGGTGATTCATCTGATAATTTACCTGGTATTAAAGGAATTGGACATAAAACAGCAATTGACCTTTTAAAAAGATTTGGAACATTAGAAAAAATTATTGAAAATTTAGATTTTATTGAATCTAAGTCAATAAAATCTAAAATATCAGAAAATAAAGATATTGGTATTAAGTGTAAAAAACTTGCAACTATTCTATTAGATTATTTTGATAACAAACCATTATCTGATTTAGAAATGAAAAATAAGAACCAACAAAAACTTAAAGAAATTATAGAAAAATATAATTTCTCAGGATTTAGTAAATATATGTAATAAAGGAGTTAATATGCCAGAACTACCAGAAGTGCAAAGTATGATTGATAGCCTTATTGAACAAAATTGTACTAATCATACTATTATTGATGTTTGAACACAAATGCCAAAACTTTTTAAAAATGCAACATTTGATAAATTTTAAAATCATTTATTAAATGAAAAAATATCAACAATTTCAAGAGTTGGGAAATATTTAATTTTTCATTTAACTAATGATAAAGTATTTGTTGTCCATTTAAGAATGGAAGGGAAATTGTTTTATGAACCTAATGATTATCCCATTAACCAAAGACATACTCTTGTAAGAATTGTTTTTGATAATAAACATGAATTGAGATATGAAGACACAAGAAGATTTGGTACATTTACAATGTATTTTGAAAATGATTATTTAGAATCAAAAGAACTAAAAAAATTAGCATTAGATCCACTAAATAAAAATTTTAATTCAGAATATTTAAAAAAGAATATTGGTAAGTCAAATAGAGCAATTAAAACTTTATTACTTGATCAAACAAATGTTTCTGGAATTGGTAATATTTATGCTGATGAAATTCTTTTTGCATCAAAAATAAATCCTAATTTACCAGGTAACAAAGTTACAAAAAAACAATTTGATGAAATAGCATTACATGCTAACAGAATTTTAAATCTTGCTGTCGAAAATAAAGGTACTACAATTTCTACATATTTTTATAAAAAAGAAAAAAAGGGAGAGTTCCAAAACTTTTTAAAAGTTCACACTAAAAAAGGATATCCATGTCCCAACTGTAAAACAACTATTGAGAAAACAAAAGTGAATGGTAGAGGAACATATTATTGTCCAAAATGTCAAAAACTAAAAAAGATAGATCAAAACTAATATGTGTTACAGGTCTTGTAAATAAAGGCAAATCAACTGCAATGAAAATCATATCTTCTTATGGATATGATGTTTTTATTATGGATGAGTATATACATAAAATATATAAAAAAAATGATATAGGTTATAATGCAATCAAAACAAACTTTGGTAGTGATTATGTGAATGAACAAGCAGTTGATAGAGATAAACTAAGGGAATTAATATTAAATGATATTAAGTATAGAGAAAAACTAAATTCCATTATGTTTCCAATTATGTTAGATAAACTAGCAAAATTAAAAAAAGAAAGTAAAGGTTTAGTTTTTGTAGAACTTGGAATTTATATTTATAATCCAAAATATTTTAAAAGTATTTTTGATTTTATTATTGGTATTAATAGAGATGATGAAATAACTGAAAATAATCCTTTTCAAAAAATAAAAAATGTTATTAAGTTTTCCACAAAAGATGTGGAAAACTCAAAAAACATTGATAATACTAAAACAATTTTAGTTGATTTTATCGTGGATAATAACAGCTCTTTAAAAGATTTTGAGAATAAAATTAAAAAAATATTGGAATATCTTGATAAATAATTTACACTCTTAAAGGTTAATCTTTTTGACTATATTTGTGTAACTATAAGTATTTCATAAAGAGCATTTTAGATATGTTTAATATTCATAACTTCTTGTTTTGAATAGGCACGTTTAAATACAAAGAACCAAATATGCAACTAACACATAAGCTATGCATATTAGCTTTTATTTTTACACCTATTTTTAATAAGGAGTTTTTTATGTCAAATTTTTTACAATCTGAATACAAATACATTTATAAAACAGATATTAATGTTAATTTAGCCATTCTTAACAAAGCATATGCTCCATTATTGAGTTCTAAAGCTTTAGCTTTTTATAATTTTATGTATGCTGAACTCCTTATATACAATACTGTTAAATTCTTTACAAATCACATTGGATCTATCTTTAAATTTTTAAACATTACAAAGAAAAAAGAATTCGATGATATAAGAAATAATTTGGAAGCTTTAAAATTATTAAACACATACTATGAAAAAAGTACTAATACATATTATTTTGAATTGTTAGAACCAAAAAAATTTGGTGATCTAATTGAAAATAAAAAAATAGAGTCTTTACTAATTGAAATAATTGGTGAAAATGAATTACATAAATTAAAAACACAATTTGCTTCAGCCTTTGTTCCAGATAATGTAAAAAAAATTTCTGAGAACTTTGATACATATTACTCTAATAATTCAAAAATTAGAGAAACATTAGAATTTAATTTTGACAAACTTTATAAATCCATTTCTAAAACTTCTTCATTGGCTATTAATATAGATGATGTTAAAAGCGACATTAATGAATATTATATAAACTTTGATGTAAGTTATGAAAACATTGAAAAAGCAATTTATAATTCAATTGTAAAAAAGGGAAATGAGTTTGTTGTTAACAAACTTTTATTTTTGCAAGAAGTATCACAATTCAATAAAGAATCTGTAAAATTAGATTTTTTTAATAAAATAAAATTAAATAGAAATAAACAAATGTTTGTAGAAAAAAGTTCAATCGATTCTTTAAGCAATATTTTCTTTGATTATAAAAATTTGAAATCTGAACAATACCTATCAGCAATTTTAAAGTCTGAAATTTCAGATGAAGAAATTGAAATAATCAATCAATTAAGAAATAAATATTTTTTAAATGATAGCTTAATTAATATAATGATAGATTTTTCAATAGATAAAACACATCATAAGTTAAATGTAAAATATTTAACAAAAACTGCTAGATCTTTTAATTTAGAAAATATTGAAACAGTTGAACAAGCTTATGAATATTTAATGAATCCTTCATCAAGAAATAAAAGAAACAAAGCATCTAAATCTAGTAATTCTAAAAAAGATTTAGTTGGTAAAATAGAAAGAGACGAAGGTTTTTCTGGCGAAGATATTTCTTGTAAAGATGATTATGAACCTTTGGTTGATATAGAAATTTAATGGAAAAACAATATGTTAATAAAAGAACTTCAACAATTTAAAAAGGAAAATGAAAACAATTCTTCTTTGCTATCTGAAGAAGAATTGCTTTCAATTTATAAGAAGGAAATAGAAAAGGTTAATCAATTTCCTCACTTTTTAATTCTTAATTTAACAGAAGATGAAATAAGACAATATTATTTCTTTTTTAAAGAAATTATGAATCAAACAGTTGAATGCATGAAATTAACAGATAAATGTTCAAACCAATTAAATGTACATCTAGATGTTTTTAGAGGAGATGACAATAAGCTTTATTTCTTTTACACAAAGTGTGTAAAGATGGAAAAGATTTTCCGAGAAAAAAGTTACAAAGAAAAATATTTATACCACTATTACTCAGACACTTTTTTAACTGATGTAAAATTAGATAGAAAATGAATTGGCAATGAAGTTCATGCAACAAAAAACGAACTAATTAAATTATTTCAAAGCAAAGTTAAATCAGGTGCTAATACTGGTATTTATATTTATGGATCTTTTGGCATTGGTAAAACATATTGTTGTAATGCGTTTGCAAATTTATTCGCTGAGAAATTAAATAAAACTATATGTTTTATATATATTCCAGATTTTGTAAATATGTTAAAAGATGGTTTTAATAATCCAGATAAAAAAATTGAAAATAGTAAAATTTTACAAAATGCACAAAATGCGGATGTATTATTTTTAGATGATGTTGGAGCTGAATATGCAACCGACTGATTTTATTCAAACATTTTACTAAACCTGTTAAATCAACGATATGCTAATAATAAGATTACTTACTTTAACTCAAATTTATCTATAGATGAGTTAGAAAAAAAGATTAAAAAAAGTTTAAAAGGTGATGATAGTTATCTTATAGCTGGAAGAATAATAGACAGAATTAAATCGCTTGTAAATAATAATTTTATATTATTAAAAGGGGATAACATGCGTCATAAAAAGGAGAAAACAAATGATTAAAAATACTTTACTTTCTTTAATTGAAAAAGATATAAAAAAATTCTTATTAGATAAATATTCTATAAAGAAAATTAACATAAACGTTGATAAAACTAAGTCAATCAATTTAGGTGATTTTACAACTAATGCCGCTATGGTTTCATCTTCTATTTTGAAAAAAGATGTTATGGAAATAGGGGAAAATATAAAAGAAGAATTAATGAAAACCAATTTATTTGAAAAAGTTGAAATTGTAAAACCTGGTTTTATTAACATGTTTTTAAATTCAGAAACAAGATTTAAATTAATAAAACAAATTATTAAAGAAGAAAAAGATTATGGTCAATTTGCACCTAAAAAAATGAAATACAATATAGAATATGTTTCAGCTAATCCAACAGGATCTTTACATATTGGTCATGCAAGAAATGCTGCACTTGGTATGACTCTTTCAAATATTTGGTTGAAAAATGGGATTGCTGTTACAAGAGAATATTATATAAATGATGGTGGTTCTCAAATTGATAAACTTGGGATGTCAACATTTTATAGATACTTACAATTAAATGGTAAAAAAGTAAAAATGGACCCTGACTATTATCAAGGTGAAGAACCTAAAAACATTGCTAAACAAATTTATGAAAAATATGGTGATAAATTTGTTAATTTAAGTTATGACAAAACCAAAATAGACGATGAAGAAGTATTTGAGTTTTTCAAAACTTTCTCAAAAAATTCTTGTATGGATTTTATTAAAAAAGATCTTAAAGAATTTAGAGTTAAATTTGATAGATATTATCCAGAATCAAACATTTATAAACTTAATTTAATTGATAAAACAATTAAAAAACTTGGTAAAAATGTTTATGAAAAAGATGGTGCTGTTTGACTAAAATCTACAAAATTTAATGATGATAAAGATAGAGTTTTAATTAAAAGTGACAAAAAGTTTACTTACTTTTTACCAGACATTGCATATCACAACATTAAAATAACTAGAAAAGATGGAGTGACAAAATTATTTAATATTTGGGGAGCTGATCATAATAGTTATGTAACTAGAATGACTGCAGCACTACAATGTTTTGGGTTTAAACCAGATATTATGCATGTAATTATAATGCAAATGGTTAAGCTTACTAAAAATGGTGAAGAATTTAAAATGTCAAAAAGAAGTGGTCAATCACTTACTTTAAGAGATTTAATTTCCACAATTGGTGTAGAGAGTTCTAGATGGTTATTAGTATCACAAGCTTCAGAAGCTCATCTTGAAATAGATGTTCAACAATTTACTAATAAATCATATGATGAACATTTGTATTATGTATTTTATGCTTATGCAAGAATCAACAAGTTACTTCAAAAAGGTAACAAATTAGTTAAAAATAAAAAAGTTAATAATTTTGACAAAATTACTTTGGATAAAGAAAAAGAACTTATCAATATGATGTTTTATTATCCACATACAATTGACAACATCTCTAAGTCTTATGAAGTTCAAAAACTTCCAACATTTCTTTATAACTTAGCAATGATTTTTCATTCATACTACAATGAAACAAAAATATTCTCTGACAATTCAGATATAGAATTATTAACTCAAAGAGTAATGCTATTAAATGCATTGAAATGAACAATAAAAAGTTGTTTATCATTATTTGATATAGAACCAAAAAACAAATTATAGTTTATAAAAAACACACCATAATACACATAGGTATGTTAGATTGAACAATAATTCATTTCAATGAGAAAAGAATTATTCCCTAACTGACATGTGAAGTGCAACACTTCAATGTTACATTAAACTCTCGACTTTGAAATATAAGTTGAGAGTTTTTTTGTTTTAAATATTTTCTTGATACATTTGGTAAGCTGTTTTATAACCAAACATTTTTCTTGGGATGTTGTTTACTTTTCATTCAAGAGTTTTTATTTTATCTTCACTTACTAAACTGAAGTCAGTTCCTTTTTTATATCATCTTCTAACTATCCCATTTATGTTCTCGTTGGACCCTCTTTGGAATGAAGAATAAGGTTGGCAATAATAAACTTTAAAGTTGAATTGTTTTGCAGTTATTCCCATCATTTGAAACTCTAACCCATTATCAACAGTGATGCTTTTTATTGGGAGTTTTTCATCTCGAATAATGGTATACATTTTAGCCATCATTGATCTAGCGTTCTTCCCTTTTATTTTTCTAATAATTGCCAACCTTGTTTTTCTTTCCACTAATGTCAATAAGTGGTAATAACCACTTTGCCTTTTACTAACTATTAGATCAGCTTCTCAATGTCCAAATTCTTTTCTATTGTTTATCTTTTCTGGTCTTAGACTATAAGGAATGCAGTATTTTCCATCAATTTTAGAAAATATACCTATTTTTCTTCTTTTTCCTTTAACATATTTTCTTCTTAAACAATCTCTTCTTTGTATCTTTCAAATCTTGCTATTGATTCATCTAAATACTTGCCTAGCACTTGGAACTTTAACTAACGGATAGTTTTCTTTTATTCAAAAAATTGTAGCTTCTACACCATGAGATTTAGGATTAAATTTTTGAATAAAAAGATCTGTGAAGTTTTTGTACTTCAACATAAAAAACATATGACAATTTGATTTTCTTCTAATGTATTTTTTGTGAGCAGTTGATGAATAATAAATCCCTGTTGAAGATGTGTTTCTTTTTAATTCTCTTGATATTGTTGATTTGTTTTTATTTAAGATTTTTGCAATCTTATTCATAGAATATTTTTCTTTATTTCAAAGAAAATAAATTAAGCATCTTTCTTCTTTTGTTAAATGTTTATAAGTTTTCATAAGCACTCCTAATATTCATTATCTTTTTATTAGTGAACACTTACAAACAAAACAAATGAAGTGCACACTCTTTTTTGAGTGTTGCACTTCACATGTCAATCGAGCAATAATTCATTTCAATGAGAAAAGAATTATTGTTTTTTATTTTAAAGTTATTAATAACTTAAGATTTATAAATAATCTAAAGATTTATGTTTTAAAATTTTCAATAAAACTTAATCATAAACTAAATATGATTTTAAAAAATAAAATTGAATAAAAATATAAATTATAACTTACCTGTAAATACTAAGAAAATATAAAATAAAAATATCCAAATAACTTATAAAACAAGATTAAAAAACTTTTAGAAAAAGCTTACAAAATAAAATAAATTTTAAACCAAATATAAAAAATGAATTTGTGTTTAAAATTAAAAACATTAATTGATTTTAATGTTTGTTTTATTTAAAAATCAATCATAAAAATAAGCAAAATTTTATATATACAAGTTTAGTTTTTATTTTTTTATGTTTGTTATATTTTGGTGTGAAAAAACATTTTTAATTATAATAATATTGGTAATTTAAAAAGAAAGAATTATTAATATTATTTTTGATGGAGATAAATATGGCAATTAAAGTAGCAATTAATGGATTTGGTCGTATTGGAAGATTAACTTTCAGACAATTCATTGATAACAAAAAAGTTGAAGTTGTTGCTATTAACGACTTAACAAGTGCTAAAACTTTAGCACACTTATTAAAGTACGATTCAGCTCACAGAAAATGTGAAGCTAAAATTAGCAGTACTGAAAATGAAATTATAGTTAATGGAAAACACATTCCAGTTTTTGCTGAAAAAGATCCTGCATCATTACCTTGAAAAAAATTAGGTGTTGATGTTGTTATTGAATCAACAGGTAGATTTGTAGATGTTGAAGGTGCTAGTAAACACTTAGAAGCAGGAGCTAAAAAAGTTGTAATTTCAGCTCCAGCTAAAGGAGATATTCCAACTGTTGTTTACAACGTTAACCATAGGATTTTAAAAGCATCAGATAAAATTGTTTCTGCTGCATCATGTACAACTAACGCACTTGCTCCTGTAGCAAAAGTATTACATGAAAATTTTAAAATTAAATCTGGTTTAATGAACACAATTCATGCATATACTGCAGACCAAAGATTACAAGATGCTCCACACAATGATTTAAGAAGAGCTAGAGCAGCAGCTGTTTCAATAGTTCCTTCTACTACTGGTGCAGCTAAAGCAATTGGTTTAGTATTACCTGAATTAAAAGGAAAATTACATGGACTTGCAGTTAGAGTTCCAACTCTTACAGGTTCTTTAGTTGACTTAAGTGTTGAATTTGAAAAACAACCAACTGTAGAAGAAATCAATGCAGCAATGAAAAAAGCAGCTAATGAATCACTTGATTATTTAGAAGATGAAATTGTTTCATCAGATGTAATTGGAGACAGCCACGGTTCAATATTTGACCCATTCTTAACAATGGCTTTAGAAGTTGATGGCAAAAAAACTTATAAAGTATTTACTTGATATGATAATGAAAGCTCATATGTTTCACAATTAGTAAGAGTTGTTACATATGTAGGTTCTTTAAAATAGTATTTTAATGATTATAAAGACAAAGCTTTATAAAGCTTTGTCTCTTTTAATAAGGAGTAATATAAAATGGAATACAACAAAAAAACATTAAGAGATGTAAATGTTGAAGAAAAAAAAGTAATTGTAAGAGTGGATTTTAATGTACCTATTGATAAACAAACAGGAAAAATAACAGATCAAACTAGAATAATTGAAGCTCTTCCAACTATTGCATATTTAATAGAAAAAAAAGCAAAAGTTATTTTACTTTCTCACTTAGGAAAAGTTAAAACTTTAGAAGATATTACAAGTGGTAAAAAATCTTTAAAGGTTGTTTATGAAGCATTAAAAAATTTATTACCAGGAACTGAAATTTTATTTCATGAAAGTAGTAAAGATTTAAAAATAGCAAACATAATTAAAACTATGAATAATGGTAGTATTTTACTATTAGAAAATACTAGATATAACGATGTTGATGACAAAGGTAAAGTTGTTAAACTAGAATCAAAAAATGATCCAACTTTAGGTAAATTTTGAGCTGATTTAGCTGATGTATATGTTAATGATGCATTTGGTACAGCTCATAGAGAACATGCATCAAATGTTGGTATTGCAAATAAATGTAAAGATTCATGTATTGGATTTTTAGTTGAAAAAGAATTAACTAAACTTGGCAAAGCTCTTAATAACCCAGAAAAACCAATTGTTGCAATTTTTGGTGGGGCTAAAATTTCAGACAAAATTAAATCTATAGAAAATATAGGTAAAATAGCTGACAAAATCCTTATTGGTGGTGGAATGGCATATACATTCTTTAAAGCACAGGGATATGAAATTGGTAAATCAATTCTTGAAGAAGAATCTATTCCAATTGCTAAAGAATTATTAGAAAAATTCAAAGATAAATTAATGCTTCCAGTAGATGTTAATTGTGCTAAAGAATATGAAGATGTAAAACCAACAAGATTTGCATTTAATGAAATTCCAAGTGATTATGAAGGATTGGATATTGGAAAGAAAACCATCAAAACATATAAAAAGATTATAAAAAACTCTAAGACAATTATTTGGAATGGACCAGTTGGTGTTTCTGAATTTTCAAACTTTGCAAACGGAACAAATAAAATTTGTAAAGCAATAGCTAAAGCAACTATGAAAAATGGTGCTTACAGTATCATTGGTGGTGGTGATTCAGCAGCAGCTGCAATTAAATTAGGTTACAAAGACAAATTCTCTCACATTTCAACAGGTGGGGGAGCATCACTTGTTTTCTTTGAAGGTGTTCCACTTCCAGGTGTTGCTGCAATAAAAGATAAAAAGTAATTTTAAAAAGTTTAAAATAAGGTATTATCTACCTTATTGCTCGATTGACATGTGAAGTGCAACACTCAAAAAAGAGTGTGCACTTCATTTGTTTTGTTTGTAAGTGTTCACTAATAAAAAGATAATGAATATTAGGAGTGCTTATGAAAACTTATAAACATTTAACAAAAGAAGAAAGATGCTTAATTTATTTTCTTTGAAATAAAGAAAAATATTCTATGAATAAGATTGCAAAAATCTTAAATAAAAACAAATCAACAATATCAAGAGAATTAAAAAGAAACACATCTTCAACAGGGATTTATTATTCATCAACTGCTCACAAAAAATACATTAGAAGAAAATCAAATTGTCATATGTTTTTTATGTTGAAGTACAAAAACTTCACAGATCTTTTTATTCAAAAATTTAATCCTAAATCTCATGGTGTAGAAGCTACAATTTTTTGAATAAAAGAAAACTATCCGTTAGTTAAAGTTCCAAGTGCTAGGCAAGTATTTAGATGAATCAATAGCAAGATTTGAAAGATACAAAGAAGAGATTGTTTAAGAAGAAAATATGTTAAAGGAAAAAGAAGAAAAATAGGTATATTTTCTAAAATTGATGGAAAATACTGCATTCCTTATAGTCTAAGACCAGAAAAGATAAACAATAGAAAAGAATTTGGACATTGAGAAGCTGATCTAATAGTTAGTAAAAGGCAAAGTGGTTATTACCACTTATTGACATTAGTGGAAAGAAAAACAAGGTTGGCAATTATTAGAAAAATAAAAGGGAAGAACGCTAGATCAATGATGGCTAAAATGTATACCATTATTCGAGATGAAAAACTCCCAATAAAAAGCATCACTGTTGATAATGGGTTAGAGTTTCAAATGATGGGAATAACTGCAAAACAATTCAACTTTAAAGTTTATTATTGCCAACCTTATTCTTCATTCCAAAGAGGGTCCAACGAGAACATAAATGGGATAGTTAGAAGATGATATAAAAAAGGAACTGACTTCAGTTTAGTAAGTGAAGATAAAATAAAAACTCTTGAATGAAAAGTAAACAACATCCCAAGAAAAATGTTTGGTTATAAAACAGCTTACCAAATGTATCAAGAAAATATTTAAAACAAAAAAACTCTCAACTTATATTTCAAAGTCGAGAGTTTAATGTAACATTGAAGTGTTGCACTTCACATGTCAGTTAGGGAATAAGGTATTATCTACCTTATTTTTTTCTTTTTTAATTTTTTTATTCAATTTGTTATATAAATAATATTAGTTATTATTTTGAGAGATTTTTAATGAATGCAAAAGTTTTTTTTACAACACTATGAAATAAAATAGCTTTTCCTTTTTCTTCTTTATCTTTATTAATTGGATTATCAAGATCAAAGAAAAAATATTTAACTTATGAATCAGAACCAGAAGATTTACCAGAATCTGAAAGATACACACATGTATTTAAACTTTCTAGAAGAGCTTGTTTTGTAACAAATACTAAAGTTAAACTAGAAGGGTTGGATAAAGTACCAAATGTACCAGTTTTGTTTATTTGCAACCATAAGTCATCATTTGATCCTGTAATATTACTAAAAATTTTCTCTGAAAAACAAATTAAACCAGTTTTTGTTTCAAAAAAAGAAGTTCTTGATAATAAAAAAGTTGGGTTCGCTGCAAGACTTATTAATACCATATTCATGGATAGAAAAAATTTAAGAGATGTTTATAGATGTATTCAAGAAGAAAAAGCAGTTCTTAAAAATAAATCAGTAGTTGTTTTTATTGAAGGTACAAGAATTAAATCTGACAACTTTGGTGAATTTAGAGGCGCTGCTTTAGAACCATCATATGCAACAATGAGATCTATTGTTCCTGTTGTTATTTATGGTACTAAATCAATGGAAGAAAGCAACAAAAAACAATTATTAAAATATAAAGAAGTAACAGTTAAATTTTTAGAACCTATTAAATATAAAGAATTCATTCATGTTGATAAACAAGTTTTCGCTAATAAAATAAAAGATTTAATGTTTAATGAATACAAAAAAATTGCTGAAGAAAGAAAAGAAGAATTAAATTTAGAAAATATTGAAACAGATAAAGAGAAAGAAAATTTGGATATTGTTCAAGAAAATTTAACAGAAACAAAAGACAATCAAGAAAACAATCAAGAAATAAGTAAAATAGTAAAACAAAAAGAATCTTAATAATTAAATGTTTTTATAAAAAGGCTTTAAAGATTTATATTGTTAAAATAAAAACATTTACTAAGAACACAAATTTTATATTCTAACAAGAACAACCAAAAGTTGTTTTTGTTTTTTATTTTGATTAAAAATTTTATTAATTAATAAAAAGATTTTTATTATAAAATTTATTAGATAGGTAAAAAAAATATGGATAACAACTCAGAAAAAACATTGAAAAATGATGTTCTTTCAGAAGAAACAACAAATTCAAATCCAGATGATAATAACGAATCTGTTGAAGATAAAATTGATGTTGAACCAGAACAAGATTCATTATCTTTTGAAAACAAAGATATAGATATTATTAATAAAGAAAATAATACTGAAATTAATAATTTTAATTTAAATCATAATCAGCATATCAATAATGATGTTTCTACTGAAATAAATCATAATATTGAAAGTTCAGAATTTAAAGTAACCATCAATGATTTTGATGGCCCTTTTGACTTATTGCTAGCATTAGTCAAAGAAAAGAAAATGGACATTATGAATCTTGATTTAGTTGTTATTGCCAAACAATATGTTGCTTTTGTTAGTCGTAATATTGCTCATTTAAAAATTGATGATATGACTGAATACTTATTAATGGCTTCATATTTGTTAGAATTAAAATCAAAAAAAGTTTTACCTGTTATAGATACTCCTGAAAAACTTGAAAAAGAAATTGAACGTGATAAATTTATTCAAAGATTGCTTATCTATAAACAATTTAAAAATCTTGTTCCAACTCTTATGGATAAAATGGAAAAAAGATATGAAATGCATGAAAAAGAATCAAACAATTTCACTGAATATTTAAATTCAGAGGATAATCAAACAGTTTTTTTGCCTGATAATTTAGATGTACAAAATATTTTAAAAGCAATGCAAAAAGTTTATTTAAAACTACAAGCAAAAAAACCTCTTGTTGATATTAAAACAATTGATATAAGTGAAGTATCAATAGATGATGTTGAACAAGAAATAAAAGAATTTTTATCAAGTTATGAGGCTGGATTTAAAATATCTCTAACAGATTATTTAAATAAAATTCCGTTAGAGAAGTTCACAAAACAATATTTTGTTGTTACATTTGTTGCACTATTAGTTTTGGTAAGACATCAACACATAATGTTAGAACAAGATATAAACAACGATGAAGAAATTTATATTATTAAAAGATCAGTTATAGAAAATGAAGAGGTGTTAGGGGATGAACGTTAAAAGTGTAATTGAAGGTGCTCTTTTCATTGCTGGAAAAGATGGAATGGATAAAGAAAAACTAAAAAAAATTAGTAGGTTAGATGATTCAGACTTTGATGCTGTAATTGAAGAAATGATTGTTGAATATGAAAGAAACTCTCAAAGAGGAATTATTTTAAGAAAATTTGGTAATGAATATAAACTTTTAACTAAACCAGAAATTAATAAAATCATTTCAAAAAACTTTGACATTAAACAAAAAAATCCATTGAATCAGGCAATGATAGAAACTCTTGCAATAATTGCATATAATGAACCATGTACAAGAACAAAAATACATGAAATGAGAAAAACAGATCCAACACCAATTTTAGATAAACTAATTGAATTAGGATTGGTTGAACAAGCTGGTAGAAGTGAAGCAGTTGGTAAACCATATCTTTATCAAGTTACAAAAAACTTTTATGATGTTTTTGGGATAAATTCAATAAAAGAATTACCAGAAATAGTTTTACCAGAAGAGGATCTAGATGATAATAGTGATATAGATTTCTTTGATTCAAATAGAGACGAATAATTATAATAATTAAGTAGGAGAATAATATGTTAGGTTTAGCATTAGGATTAAGTTTAGGTTTAGGTGTTCCAATAGCATTAGTTATAGGTCTTATTATTGGATATACACTTTCTAGAAAATATTTTAAAAAACAACTAAAAGAAAACCCACCGATTACAGAAGCTCAAATAAGAATGATGTATCAACAAATGGGTAGAAAACCAACTGAAAAACAAGTTAAGCAAATCATGGCTAATTTTAAGAAAAACACAAAATAATAATGGCAAAATTTATTAAATCTGCTTTTAAAATAGAAGACTGAATAAATGACAGTAAAAAAGAAGTTTGCTTTGTTGGAAGATCTAATGTGGGTAAATCATCTTTAATTAATTCTTTAGCAAATCAAAAAATTGCTAAAGTTTCAAACACCCCAGGAAGAACCCAATTAGCAAATTTTTTTGATTTTGGTAATTTTCGTTTGGTTGATTTGCCAGGGTATGGTTATGCTAGTGTAGATAAAAAAGGAAAATTAGAATTATTAAGAATAATAAATGAATTTTTATCTCATAGAATTAATCTTGTTTTAGTTATTATAGTTTGTGACATAAACGTATTAACTGAAAAAGATAAAGAAATGTTGGATTTCATAAAACAAAATTTTAAAAATTATTATGTTGTTTTAAATAAATCAGATAAACATAATAAAAGTCATTTCCATAATAACAAACATAAATTTTCAAGTTTTTTAGAAATAGAAGAAGAAAGATTAATTCCCATAAGTGCCAAAACAAAAGACAATTTAAACAAACTAAAAGACATTATCAATCAAAATATTTAGGAGTATACAATGAATATTAAGTACGATTATTTACTGTGTGAAGAAAGTGATTCTATTCAAAAAGATTTACAAAGAAAGAATGATATATCATTTAAAGCAAAAAATAATTTTTTTACAATAGTTTTTCCACCTCCAAATGTTACAGGAAAATTACATATTGGTCATGCTTGAAATTGTTCTGTTCAAGATTTTTTAATTAAATACAATAATTTAAAAGGTAAGAATAGTTTGCTTTTAACAGGAATGGATCATGCTGGAATTGCTACTCAAACAAAATATGAAGCATTCTTAAGAGAAAACAATAAATTTAATTTAAATGAAACAAGAGAAAATAATCTTAAAAATCTACATGAATGAGTAAAAGACACTGCAAATATAATTAGAAACCAATGAAAAGGTTTGGGGATGTCTTTAGATTATGAAAGAGAAAGATTTACTTTAGATGAAAAATCTAATGAAGCTGTTAACTACGCTTTTGTCAAGTTATATGAAAAAGGGATTATTTATAGAGGATTAAAGTTAGTTAATTGAGATGTTAAATTAAAGACTGCTATATCAAATATAGAAGCTATTAAAAAAGAAATTGATTCTAAAATGTATTACATAAAATATTATTATGAATCAAATAAAAAAGAATTTTTAACAATAGCAACAACAAGACCTGAAACTATATTTGTTGATGAATGTATTTTTGTTAACCCTAAAGATAATAGATATAAAAATAAAGTTAATCAAAAAGTTTTAAATCCTTTAACATCAAAACCAATTCCTATCTTAACAGATGAATATGTAGATAAAAATTTTGGTACTGGTGCAATGAAATGTACTCCAGCTCATGATTTTAATGATTATGAATTAGGAATTAAACACAAACTAAAAATTGAAAGTTGTATTGATCTTGATGGTAAATTAAATGAAAAAGCAAATCAATTTAAAGGTATTGATAGATTAGAAGCAAGAAGCAAAGTGGCTCAATTTTTAAGTGATAATAATTTGCTTGTTAAAGTTGAGAACATTAAAAGTGTTGTAGAATATTCAGAACGTACAAATGAAATTGTTGAACCATTATTATCAGAACAATGATTTATAAAAATGGATGACTATGCTAAGAAAATTATTGAATGACAAAAGTCTAACAAAAGCACAGTATTTCATCCTAAAAAATTTGATAAGATGCTAAACAATTGACTTGTTAATGTTCATGATTGATGTATTTCAAGACAATTATGATGAGGGCATCAAATACCAGCTTGATATCACAAAAAAACAAATGAAATTTATGTTGGATTAAAACCCCCAAAAAACGAAAGTGATTATGTTAGAGATAATGATGTTTTAGATACTTGATTCTCTTCTGGATTATGACCTTTAACTTTAAATGGATTTAAAGATAAATTACATGAAAGATTTCCAACAGATGTATTAGTTACAGGTTTTGACATTATTTTTTTCTGAGTTGTAAGAATGATGTTATTCTCTTTGGAATTTAGTAATCAAATGCCTTTTAAAAATGTTTATATTACAGGATTAATTAGAGATCATCTTGGAAGAAAAATGTCAAAATCATTAGGTAATGGTGTTGACCCTAATGACGTGATAAAACAATATGGCGCTGATGCTTTGAGACTATTTTTGCTTTCGTCATCATCACCAGGAGAAGATCTTAAATATTTTCCAGAGAAAGTTGAATCATGCTGAAACTTTTTAAACAAATTATGAAATTCATTTAGATTTATAAAAATTAATTCTGAAAATATTGATTTAAATAAAATTGATAAATTAAACTATTCTAATTTTGATATTTGAATATTAAATAGACTTATTGATGTAACAAATAAATCTACAAAACATTTTGATAAATATAATCTTTTAGTTGGATTAAAATACATTACTGATTTTGTAAAAAATGATTTTTGTAATACATATATAGAACTTAACAAAAGTAGAATAAACAAAAAAGATTTAGCTAGTTTATATGTTCTTAATTTTGTAATGAAAAATATTTTAAAGTTACTTTATCCAGCTTGTCCTTTTATTACATATTATTTGTATAATGAATTGCCAAATAAAAACAAAGAATCAATTGTGTTTGAATTATTTGAAAAAATTAATTTTAGAAAAAAAGAACACATTATTGATAAAGTGTTATCAATAATAGATTTAATTAGGGTTATTAGATTTGAAAATAAATTAGCTAAAAAAGATACTTTTGAAATAGTTTTAATTTCTAAAGAATTTAATAATGAAAACAATGCAACCAAAGAAGAAATAAAAAACATTTTATTATCTGAAAATATTGTTGTTAAAGATATTATTGATTCTCACAAAAAACCAACCCATATTCTTGATGGTCTTAGTTTAATCATTAATAATGATTATCAAAATAGTGAACACAAAAAAGAAGAAATTGAAAAGGAAATAAAATTTTTAGAATTTGAAATTAATAGAGCACAAAACATTTTAGCTAACAAAAATTTTGTTTCTAAAGCACCAAAAGAAAAAGTTGAAGAAGAAAAAAAGAAATTAAAAAATTACACAGACAGATTAAATGAAATTAAAAAAATTTTTAAATAATTTATAGTTTCTCCCCATTTTATCTATTTAGTAAATGGGGAGTTTTTAATTTGAATAAATACTTTGATTTAAAATATTTTGCATTAGCCTTAATTGTGTTCGCTATTGGATTTTATAATCATGAACAATTTATTTTATTGTTGCTAACTTATTTTGGGTATCACATTATAAAGGGTAACAATAGATTTTTGGTTTTAGTGAACTTTTATTTAGCTATGCTTGTTAGTTTGTCAATACTTGAAATAAACAAAAATTCAAAAATATTAATAGGGGAGTGATTAAATAATTTAGTTGGTTTTTCTATAAGGGATTATTTAATCAATTTTAATACAAATAACTATGGTGAAGAACTAGGTTCGTTTTTAAATCTAATATTATTTGGTTATAAAAATAGTGTTGTAAACGAGTTGTATAAAAAGATTGTTAACCTATCTTTATTACACCTATTCATTATTAGTGGTATCCACATTAGTTTTTTAGCTTTAGTTATTAAAAAAATATTTGTGAAAAAATGATTATATTTTCCAATAAGTTTTTTCTTATTATTTTTTATATGTTATGTAAATAATTTCAACATTGGAAGTTTTAGAGCATTAATATTTTTTATTCTTTCGGGTTTTAAGTTTAAAAATAAAAACCCAAAACTTTGAATATCAATAATTGTAATTTTTTTATTAGCACCAAAAAGCTTGTCACAATTTAGTTTTCAAATGACTTATATTTCTTTATTTGTTTTATTTATGAATTTTAAATGAAATAAAAAACTGTTACTTAACTCTATTATCATAAGCATTTTAATAAATATTTATTTACTACCATATATTAGTAATATGAATAAAAAAATATCTTTATTAGGTTTCTTTTATAGCTATATATTTTCCCCTCTTGTACTAGCTAATTATTTCATTGCACTTTTTACATTTATGATTCCATCATATGATGTTTTAAATTTTTTCTATCAAGTTTTTAAGGAGATGGTTTTACTATCAGAGAACATAAATGTTGTTATAACCTTACCAATAATACCTGTAAATTATTTTCCTTTATATTTAATTTTTATATGATCATTAAATCTACTTTTTTATAAAGTAAATGATAATAAAATTTGGAGAAAATAATTAAAAATATTATCATGATAAATTTTGTATTTCATATATAATTTCTATATGGAATTGATATTATCTGAAGATATTGGCTTAATAGAATTTAAAAAAATGGAAATATGTAAAAATATTGAGCCAAAAATATATGTTTATGATTTTGAGGAAAGAGAAAAAATAATTGATGATTTAATGCAATATGATTTTTTCTCTAGTGATGAGAAAACCAATGTTTTCATCACAAGTTTTTATACTAAAAAAAACCAACCAGAAGAAGCAGAAATAAATTTTTTAATTGAATTATCAAAAATAAAAGAAAAAAATATTTATGTATGTATGAATAAAATATCAACTGACCAATATTTATTATCTTTGTTTTCTTATTGCCATAATTTAAAAAAATTAAATAAATGAACATCTAAAAAATTTATACAAGATTATTTAAACTACAAAAAATTTGTTGCTCCAAGTGCATTGATTGATTATTTAAATGAACGTTTACCAAATGATGCAAATAGCATTATGTCAGAATTAAATAAATTAGTAGTTTGAGATATAAAAAAATTAAATAGAGATATCATAGACTCTATTATTGAAAATAATATTAATGACAATGTATTTAATCTTATTGATAACTACTTTTCAAATAATTACCAAGATCTTATTTTGCAAATGCAATTGTTTGAACAAAAAGGATCTGATTTAAGAGAAATTTACAATGTTATGGTTTCACAATTATTTTTGTTAAAATTATATAAATTACATTTTGATATGCATAATAGTTTTGATGTAATTGTAAAAGAATTTAAGATCTTAAAATTTCAGATTGATAATTGGGCTAAATTCTTATATCAAATAGATGTTAAAAAAATTGATTCACTTTTAAATCAATTATTAAACCTTGAGAAGGATGTTATGTTAGGAAAAAAAGATTTTGATACTTCTCTTAAATTGTTCTTGCTTAGTGGGGTGGCATAAGATGGAAATAAAAAATTCAAAAAAACTTTTAAGTGAGATTGATTCAAATTTAAAAATTATTTTTAATAGTTCAGCTCTTTTGAACAAGTTAAAAGATGAAACTTTTGAAGATGTAGTCTTAAAACAAATATCGATTTTAAAATTTATTGAGAAAAAAGCTAAGGTCAAAGAAAGTGATGCTGATCTTTGAATAAAAAAATTAAATGATATTAATGGAAGCAAACGTGAATTTATTGAGTTAAATTATTCAAATCAAGATGATATAGTTGATGATATTAATTATTTATCAGTGTATGTTCAAAACATGTTTAAAAAACCATTAAGTGAATTTAAAAAAGATGATATTAAATTAAATATTAGTTCTAATGACAACAAAACAGTTGATTCAAAAGTTAATGATAATATGAATGCAAACCCTATGGTTCCACCAATGTTTCAAAATGGTATGGGAAATCAATTTAATTCACCAGAAAATTATCAATTATGACAAAATGAAATGCAAATGATGGTTGCAAGAAATAGATTGCAACAAATGGTAAACACAGGTGAGTTTTATCAATACAAAACTAAACCATTAATAATAAGAATTATCAAATATATAATTTCTGGTGTTGCTATTGGATTAGCTTTAATTTCAATACTAATTGGTATTTTCTTGTTGTTATCTAATGGTATTAAAATATCAAGTGCTGGTAAAGAAGATGTTTTAACAATAAACTATTTCACATTAATTTCTCAAATAATATATGCTTTATTATTTCTGTGAATTGGATACATATTTTTGAAACCATTAAAAAATGATAATCAAAAGTATTCATATAATAAATTTTTAGGTTACATGATGCTGATTATAATAATTTATTTTTTCTTTTCTCAAATAACAGTGTCATTCTTGTATCAAAATATTTCAATAGTTGAAAGTAACTCTCAACAAAAAATTGGTTTTAATGGTTTTATTATATGTAATTTTATTCAAGTTGGTTTATTTGGTATTGCATTAATTGTTAACATATTGGGTTTAGTATTCTCTCCAAAACCAGACATTGAAAGAATCAACGCAAAACTTGCTCAAATTATGGATGAATTAAAATCAGGAAATAACAAAGATGCAGCAAAACCAAACTAATAATAGTTTTAAAAGAAAACAAATTTTACCCAAAGGTATTATTTGTTTTCTTTTCCCTTTATATCCTATAAAAGTTTTTAAGCATGTTAATTTAATTGTTATTCTTTCAATATTAATAGGGTTAAGATTAGCACTTGGGTTTGTATCTGTATACTTACCAGTTGTTGGAATAAATATTTCAATATCTTGAATTCCAGTAATAGTAATTGGTTGAATTTATGGACCTGTTTTTGGTTTTATATGTGGTATTTTGACAGATACAATTAGTTATTTAATAAGACCAACTTTTTTATGATTTTGATTATATGCAATCCAAGAACCAATGGTTGGATTTATTTCTGGAATTTTTTCTTCAATTTGTACCATTAGAATTGGCAAAGATATTTTTAAAGATACAAAAAATATAGGTCTTAAAAACCAATTCTATTTAAAAGATAAAAATAAATTTGATAGTTCTACAAAAAATAAAATCAAATTAAATGTTAAGTTTATTGTAGAAATAATAATCCAACAATTAATATTGATAGGTTTTACAACAATTGGGATAGTAACCCTTTTGTTTTGATTAGATCAGTCAAGTTTTGAAAGTAAAACCAAGTTTGATGAAGTTTTTTTTAGCTATGGGAAATATATTGTATTAGGAGCAATTTTAACTTTTTTTGTAATAATGGAAATTATTATTTTCTTTATAATAAAAAAATGTGACACATCAAAAATAATTTTGTGTTTTTGAGTTATAAGTTTGGTGTTTGTTATTAGTATCATTTTTTCTTTTGTTTTAGGAACAATAACCGCCCCACTTTATTACCAATATTCACATAATGGAATACAATCTCCATCATTTATTAAATATGGTTTTTCTTTTTATTTAATTCCAAGGGTTATCAAAGAGTCTGTAAAAGCTCCTTTTCAAATGATTATTCTTTTGGGATTAATACCTTTATCTAAAATGTATCTTGATAACGCTAAGAAAAAAGCATTCTTAAAGTGAAGTAATTAAAAAATACATTGGCATAACCAATGTATTTTTCCCTAACTGACATGTGAAGTGCAACACTTCAATGTTACATTAAACTCTCGACTTTGAAATATAAGTTGAGAGTTTTTTTGTTTTAAATATTTTCTTGATACATTTGGTAAGCTGTTTTATAACCAAACATTTTTCTTGGGATGTTGTTTACTTTTCATTCAAGAGTTTTTATTTTATCTTCACTTACTAAACTGAAGTCAGTTCCTTTTTTATATCATCTTCTAACTATCCCATTTATGTTCTCGTTGGACCCTCTTTGGAATGAAGAATAAGGTTGGCAATAATAAACTTTAAAGTTGAATTGTTTTGCAGTTATTCCCATCATTTGAAACTCTAACCCATTATCAACAGTGATGCTTTTTATTGGGAGTTTTTCATCTCGAATAATGGTATACATTTTAGCCATCATTGATCTAGCGTTCTTCCCTTTTATTTTTCTAATAATTGCCAACCTTGTTTTTCTTTCCACTAATGTCAATAAGTGGTAATAACCACTTTGCCTTTTACTAACTATTAGATCAGCTTCTCAATGTCCAAATTCTTTTCTATTGTTTATCTTTTCTGGTCTTAGACTATAAGGAATGCAGTATTTTCCATCAATTTTAGAAAATATACCTATTTTTCTTCTTTTTCCTTTAACATATTTTCTTCTTAAACAATCTCTTCTTTGTATCTTTCAAATCTTGCTATTGATTCATCTAAATACTTGCCTAGCACTTGGAACTTTAACTAACGGATAGTTTTCTTTTATTCAAAAAATTGTAGCTTCTACACCATGAGATTTAGGATTAAATTTTTGAATAAAAAGATCTGTGAAGTTTTTGTACTTCAACATAAAAAACATATGACAATTTGATTTTCTTCTAATGTATTTTTTGTGAGCAGTTGATGAATAATAAATCCCTGTTGAAGATGTGTTTCTTTTTAATTCTCTTGATATTGTTGATTTGTTTTTATTTAAGATTTTTGCAATCTTATTCATAGAATATTTTTCTTTATTTCAAAGAAAATAAATTAAGCATCTTTCTTCTTTTGTTAAATGTTTATAAGTTTTCATAAGCACTCCTAATATTCATTATCTTTTTATTAGTGAACACTTACAAACAAAACAAATGAAGTGCACACTCTTTTTTGAGTGTTGCACTTCACATGTCAATCGAGCAATACATTGGCATAACCAATGTATTTTTTAACGATATTTGTTAATGAAAATTAGTTGCTATCTTTTAAAGAAAGCAGATATTCAAGAAGTAGAAGTTAATCTTTTAATTTCTTTGTTAATACCTAATTATTTTTTTGCTGCTTTTTTTGATGTTGTTTTTGATGTTGAAGATTTTTTTGTAGTTTTTTTAGCTGCAGTTGATTTAGCTGAAGCTGAAACAGATTTTTTTGTATTTGGTTTTTTCTCTATTTTAGTTCTGTTGCTTTTTCCTGCAACATACAATGATAATCTAGATTTCATTCTATTAGCTTTGTTTTTAGTAATAATACCTTTTGACAAAGCTGAATCAATCATTTTATAAGCTTTATCTAACTCTTCTTGTTTTTTTGTTGATTGAGCTTTTTTAATTTGAGTTTTTAAAGCAGACATTTGCATATGGTTTAACAAATTTCTTTTTTCGTCTTGAATATGTCTCTTTTCATTGCCTTTTATATTAGCCATATTAACCTCTTTTAAATAATTTATTATCAATACATAATATATATTATAATATATTAATGTAATTATTAATATAGCAATTTAATAATAAACTTTATTGAGGTAAAAAATGAATAATTCGCTTTTTGGTTTCTTACCATTACTTTTAATTGGGGGAATAGTTGTTGCATTCTTTTTGTATAAAAAAAAGAAACAAAAAGAAAGTTCTTCTAATGGTCCTAAACAAAGACACGAAGGTGATGAAGTTTGAAAAGCTGTTAAAGATTTTTTAAGAGACAACGAAGAAAAAGGTAAAGAAATAATTGATACTTATGTTGCCAAAAGATTAAATCCAGATTTGATTAATAGATCATTACCAAAACAAGAGCAAAAAAAACAAAAAGAAGAAATTAAAAGAAGAAAACAAGAAAAAAAAATAGAAAATAAAAAACTTAAAGCTGAAGGTAAAAAACCTAAAATTGAAAAAGAAAGAGAGCTTTATGTTGTTTTGTTCACAACAAGAAATGCTAAAACTTTAAAAGTTGATAAACCAAGAGCAATTGAATGTGAAGTTAAATATGTAAAAATAAACAGAAAAGAAAATGAAAGAAAAATTATCATTCTTGGGGAAAGAAATTATAAAGAAGAAGCAGAATGAATTTTACCAATCAAAGAAGCTGAAGAAGCTAAATTAAAAAAAGAACTTGAAAGACAAGAAAAAAGAAAACAAAGAAATATAATTAACAAATTATTTAAAAATAAATCATCAACAAAAAAAGAAACAAAAAAGAGCAAGGACAAATGAGAGAAGAAAGAAGTAGTTCAAAAGGAAAAGAAAAAATAAGTGTTGTCTTCATGGGAACACCAGAAATAGGATCTTATGCTTTAAAAGCCCTATTAGACAACAATGCTTTTGATGTTAAAACTGTAATTTGTCAGCCAGATAAAGTATCAGGAAGAAAAAAAGAAGTAGAATTTAGTCCTGTAAAAAAAATGGCTATTGAAAATAATTTAACTATATATCAACCAAATAAATTAGGTGAAATTTCTAATGAATTAGAAAATCTTTCACCTGATTTATTTGTTACATGTGCATATGGAAAATTTATTCCTGAAAAAATTTTACAAATACCAAAATATGGTTGTATAAATGCCCATGCTTCAATTTTGCCAAAATATAGAGGTGGTGCACCCATTCATTGAGCAATTATAAATGGTGAAATATCAACAGGTGTAACTCTTATGAAAACAATTAAAGAAATGGATGCTGGTGATTATTTTATAGATTATAAAATTATGATTGAAGAATCAGATAATACCTCAACTCTTTTTAAGAAAATGAATGATGTTGTTTACAAAATAATATATGAACAATTAGAAAATATTGTAACGGGAAAATTAAAACCAATAAAACAAGATGAATCTAAAGTAAGTTTTGCGCTTAACATTAAAAGAGAACAAGAAAAATTAAATTTAAATTTGAATGCAAATAGTTTTAAAAACTGAGTTAGAGGTTTGGCGGATAAACCGGGTGGTTATCTGTTTTATAAAAACAAATCAATTAAAATTTTTTTATGTGAAATAACTAATATTCCATCACAAGGTGAAGTAGGTAAAATAGTTGATATAAAAAAAGATGGAATATATATAAATACATTAGATTTTGTTATTAAAATAGTAGAATTTCAAATTGAAGGAAAAAACAGAATAAATATTAAAAACTTCAGTTCTAATTCTTTCTTTGTTATAGGTGAAAGGTTTGAGTAATATTATGGATAAAAAATATATTAGAAATTTTAGTATTATTGCTCACATAGATCATGGAAAATCAACGATATCTGATCGTATTATAGAATTGACTAATGGTGTAAGTAAAAGAGAAATGAAAGATCAAATTCTTGATTCAATGGATATTGAAAGAGAACGTGGTATTACCATTAAATTAAATGCTGTTCAGTTAAATTACCTTGCAAAAGATAATCAAGAATATGTTTTTCATTTAATAGATACTCCTGGTCATGTTGACTTTACTTATGAGGTTTCAAGAAGTTTGGCTGCTTGTGAAGGTGCTTTATTAATTGTTGATGCAGCACAAGGGATTGAAGCCCAAACACTTTCAAATGTTTATCTAGCTTTAGAAAATAATTTAGAAATCATTCCAGTTATAAACAAAATAGATTTGCCTACAGCAAACATAGAAAAAGTCAAAAATGAAATTGAAGATGTAATTGGATTGGATTGTTCAACTGCCCCTTTGGTTTCAGCAAAAACTGGTCTTAACATTATAGATATTTTAGAAGCAATTGTTAAACTTATTCCCCCACCACTTGATTCTGATGCAGACAAACCATTACAAGCTTTAGTGTTTGATTCTTATTATGATGCATATAGAGGTGCTGTTTGTTTGGTTAGAATAAAAAATGGTACTGTAAAAGTTGGAGATACAATCCAATTCATGTCAAATAAAGAAAATTTTGTTGTTACTGAAGTCGGTGTTAACACTCCAAAAGTAAAAATTAAAGATGAACTTGTTGCAGGAGAAGTTGGCTGAATTGCCGCTTCAATTAAAACAATAAAATCTGTTAATGTTGGTGACACAATTACAAATGCTAAAAACCCATCAAATGAGCCACTACCAGGTTATAAAAAGATTTTACCTATGGTTTATTGTGGATTATATCCAATTGATACAGCCCAATATGAACCATTTAAAGAAGCATTAGAAAAAATATCTTTATCTGATTCATCTTTAACATATGAATATGAAACATCTCAAGCTTTAGGCTTTGGAATACGTTGTGGTTTTTTGGGTTTATTGCATATGGATGTTATTAGAGAAAGAATTGAAAGAGAATTTAATATTTCTTTAGTAGCAACAACACCATCGGTAGTTTACAAAATTCTTATGAATGATGGGAGTATTGTTGATATAGATTCTGCAAACAAATTACCAGATAAAACTCATTATAAAGAAATTAGAGAACCATATGCAAAAGTTGAAATAATAGTTCCAGAAACTTATCTTGGAAACATTATGGATCTTTGCCAAAAATCTAGGGGTGAATACATTTCTTTAGATAACATTGATTTGACAAGAAGGAAAGTTGTATACCACATTCCACTTGCTGAAATTATGTATAGTTTCTTTGATAGATTAAAATCAGTTTCAAAGGGTTATGCAACATTAGATTATGAAATCCTTGATTATAGAAAACAAGATTTGGTTAAAGTTGATATTCTTTTAAACGGAAATAAAGTAGATGCCCTTTCATCGATTATGCATAGAGATTTTGCAGCTGATAGATCTAGAAAAATTTGTTTAAAATTAAAAGACCATATTCCAAAACATCAATTTGAAGTTCCAATTCAAGCTGCAATTGGTGGAAAAATAATTGCTAGAGAAACAATAAAAGCAATGAGAAAAAATGTTTTGGCCAAATGTTATGGTGGAGATATATCAAGAAAAAAGAAATTGCTAGAACAACAAAAAGAGGGAAAAAAGAAACTAAAAGCTATTGGAAGTGTGAGTGTTCCACATGATACTTTTGTGAAAATATTAAGCGATGATTAGTTATAATCTAATTGTTAACAATATGACATAATATACTTGTTTTTTAGTGGTTAAATAAACAAGTACATAGTTAAAAAAGTAATAAAATTTTATTTTTTTAAGTTATCATATACAATAGATATTTTTGTATCTATTTTATATGATTTTTACTTTTTAGAGGACTAAAAATGAGTAATTCTAGCGAAACAAAAGTAATTGATAGTTTTGAAAAAAAAAGTTTTACAGACAAAATAATTTCAGAAATTAAAGATTTTGACATCATTGAAACTATATCTTCTCCAAGATTAAATAGTAATAATTTTTCATCTATTCTTGATAAAAAAATGGATGAAAATGTTAATGATGTTGTGAATACAGTATCTGATGTTTTGACGAACAATGATACTGTTAAAAATGAACCAAAATTACCTGAAAATGATGGCTTAACTATTAGTGAAAAAATAAGTGATATCATTTCTGATAACCTTAGAGATAACGAGTCTAATAATATTAATATTGTTGCTAATTATTTACCTAAAAGAAAAGTTAGAGAAATGCTATTTGCAAAATATAAAATAGATAATGATGAATATGTGAATGAAATATATAATATGGCATTCAATAGGAAATGGAAAGAAATGGATTTGGAACAGTGATTAAGTAATCCAAATAATATTAATAGACTATTTGGATCAATAAAATCACAAATGAATCTTAAAGATAAAGAGCTTGCTCAAAAGAGAAGAGGCTTAATTCAAGATCAACATAATAAAGAATCATCTTCAGAAGACAAATCTAAAAATAATTCAAAACAAAAAAGTGATATGGATGAAGATGGTTATTCTTATGTTAAGAACAATAATCAATTATATGGTCCTTTTAGAAAAGAAATAATGGCACACAATTTAATGAATGATAAACATTTATTAAATTGTGTCGATTTGGGTTTTGTTAGGGATGGTATCTATGCTAATAAAATGGATAATAAAATCCTTGAAGTAAAACTTGATAATTTAAAAAATGAAATGAAGTATGCTTATATTGAAGAGAAACTTAAAGAAAACCAAATTGATTTACAAACAGAAAAATTAAAAAATCATATTGATAATAAATTTGGTGAATTTTTTAAAACATACTCATATGACAACCAATGACAAAAAAACAATTCTAAAGGTAATGATGATAAATTTGATAGATATAGAAATTATCCTGGAATTAACAACTCAATTATTGAAGAATTAAAAGAAGATATTTTTTCAAAAATATCTTTATTAGATGAAAAAATTTCTTCAATTGAGATTGACTATAAAAAGAATGCTGATTCTTTATCTACAAATAGTGGAGAAATCATTGACAAAGTTTCAAGTCAAATAAAATTTGCATTTGAAGAATTTGATAAAAGAGAATCTTTAATTAATGAACAGCTAGAAGAAACTAATGAGAAAATTGATGAAGCAAATGAAAAAATTGAAAATACAGTTGGTTCAATAGATGAAAAAATATCTAATGCTATAAACCAAATTAATAGCTTAAATCAAAACTTATCAAAAGAGTTAAATATAGAAAACCAAAAAATAAAATCTTCATTATCTAATTTATCAAATCAAATAAATGCAACAAGTAAAAATGTTATAGCATTTGCAAACGATTTAGAAAATCTTAAAACTTTTGTTTATGACAAAGATAATTTTAATGGTTCTAGTAATATTAGTGAGAGTTTAGCTGCAAATATAATGGATCAAATAAATGAATCAAATAAACAAATGAACAAAATATCTGATGAATTAAACGAACTAAAATCATTAGTTAATGGTGAAAATTTTGATAATAAAATTAATGACGTTTTAGAAAAAAATATTAATGAAAAATTAAACAATGCTAATGAAGAAATTTTCAAACTTAGAGATGATTTTAATAATTTATTAAAAGATAACAATCCAAAAACAAATGAATCTGATGGAGTTATCTTTTTGGGTGGAAGCAATAATCAAAACAACCCAACTTTTGAAAACTATTTAAAAGATAATAATTCTTCTGGTGGTTTTCATAAAAATAAATTTGTTGATGATACTAAATTTGATAACAATGGTAATCATTCACAATTTAAAAATGAAGCACCAATTTTAATTCAAAGTAAACAAGATGAATTACCAAACTTTGATGAAATTGATACATTGATAAAACAATCTATTGAACAAATCAAAAGCTTAAATGAAGTTGTTCAATTAGATGCAAAGGAAAATGATCAAGTAGAAATTCAAGATTCAATTAACAAATTGGAATCAATCAAAGAAGATAAAAACCAATAAAAAAATTAATAGGAGGAGACAATGGCTGCGAACCAAAGAATTAATTTTAAAGAGATAGCAGATAGAGTTATTCAAATTAAACAAATGATTGAGAATAACTATTTTCTTATCTCAAATAAAATTGAAAAAATAATGTCTTCTTCTAATGATAAAAAACTTATTGATCATTGTTTACATAAACAGAAAGTGCTTGATGATGGTATAAGCCAAATTTCAACATTACTAGAAAAAATTGCTGCTCGTTATTATATCAATATCGAAAACGAACAAAATGAAAAACTAAAAAATAAAGAAAAAGAGTTACTAGAAAAAATTAGTCGTCTTGAAAAAGAAGCTGAAAAAAGAGGCGATCAAAAGCATGATCTAATTGATAATGCTGAAGTTGAAAATAATTTTGGTAAAGATAATCTTAATGAGATAAAAGACTTAAGAAATGAACTTGATTTAATTAATAAAGCAATTGAAAATAATGAATATGAATTAAGTGGTTTTGATTCAATTGGATTTGAAGATTTTTCAACAAGTATAAGAAAAATTGCTAATGAGAATGAAGCGTTAAAAGATAAATTGGTAGAGAATGACCTTAGAGATGAATTCATTAAACAACAAAACATTGATGTAATGAATAGTTTAAGTGAAATTGAAAAAAATTTATCTAACAAAATTGAAGAAATGAAAACTGATAGTGCTTTAGCTTGAGACACAAACACTAATTTAATCAAACAATTAGAACAAGCTAAACTTGAAAACGCAAATGGCAATGGAAATCAAATTAATACTGCTGCAATTGAACAACTTGATATAGCAATTAATTCAATGATTTCAAAAGTTGAAAATTCAAATGTTAATACAATGAACTTAATTGATAATTTTTCAAAATCACTTGAAGTTAAAAATCTTGAAACAATGACAAATGCAATTGTTAATTCGTTAGAAAAAAATATTCAGTCGCTAACTAGTGAACTTAATGATTTGAAATCAGAAAACAAATTGTATAAAAAAGAAAATGAAGAAAAACAAAACTTAATTAATTCATTAAAAGAAGATTCTATTAAAAAAGAAAATGAATTAAATAATTCATATGGGGCATGAGTTTATAATAATAAAAAGCTTGAAGATCTACAAGAATTGTTAGATAAACAATCTTTTGAATTATATGAATTAGATGGACAAAAATCTGTAATCATTAATACACTTCAAGATAAGTTAATTTTAGTTCAAGAAGAATTAGAAAAATTAATCCAAGAAAAAAATGATTTATTAACATATCAAAATGAATTGTTAGATTACATAGAACAAAATAAAAAAATGTTTGAATTTGCTTATGGTGTTAGTGACTTTGATGATGATGTTGAAGCAACATCATTAAAAGAATTGGTTGAAAAAGAAGCAAGTAAGGTTTTAGATAGTAAAGTTAGTGAACTATTAAATAGATATCGTAATGAACTAAATGATATAGAGGAAAGTTTAAAACAAAGTTTCTTAAAATACCAAACACCTAACGACACAAAAGATTTATTAACTTCTGAAATTGAAAAACTTGATAATAATGATTTAATTTCATCACTTGAAAGCAAAGTTGATTCTTTTGATAGAAAAATTAAAAATCTTGAAACAGAATTTAGAGATTACAAAACAAATAAAGATAAAACACTTTACACTATTGATGACTTAAATGAAGCATTAGGCACAGGTTATTATGATTATAAAAATAGCTTAATGGATGATGAAATTAAAATGAAATTAGATAGATTTGAAAACAATTTATCAGAAAAAATAAAAAAAGCTATTGATGACAAAATAAGAGAATTAAACATCACAACAGAAAGTATTGAATCTGATGAGTATTATTTAACAGACAATGATATTGAAGAAATTGTTACAAATTCAAATTTATATAATGAAATTAAAAATGAAGTTAAATTATTACAAAACCAAGTAGGATTTTTAAAATCTGAAAATATTAAAATCAAAGAAGAAAATAAAAACGTTAATTATCAATTAGATAATTCATTAAACAAGTTCACTTATAACAATGAGAAAATGAGAGAAGTTGAAAACTTACTTGCTCATAACATTGAAGAACTTGAAAGATTAAATAATGATAAAGATGAATTAATATTAGAACTTGAGAGAAGATTAAAAATATCTGGAATCGACAAAATAAAAGAAGGAAAACAAAAAGAACAATTAACTGATATAGAAGTTAAAAAATTAATTGATGAAAGAGTTGACCAAATTTTAAATGGTAAAACAAGCAGCAATGATATTTATTATCAGCCTATAGAAGATAACGAATATGATGAAAATATTTATTATGAAAATATTTCTTTAGATAATTTTGATACAGAACCTATTGAATATGTTGAAACATATTATGTTGATAATGATGAAGTTGAAACTAAACAAGAAGAAAAAGATGATATACCTGTAGCTCAATCATTTGTATCTGGCGGATATTTTGATGAACCAATTGAAGATAATGTAAATAAAAACAAAATGAAAATTGTTGAGAAAACAATTATTACTAAACAACCAGTTCTTATAAATGGCTATAAAAAACCTAGTAAAGAAAAAATTGTTAAGGAAGATGATTATCCACCAATTTGAACAAATGAAGAACCGATAGAAAAACCAATCATTAACAATAATGATGAATTAACTAACACATTAAAAGAACTTGTAAAAGAAATTAGAAATGCTGATAACAAAGAAAAAAACAATCTTGAAAAAGAAATAGAAGAGCTAAGACAAAATTACTTAAATTTAGTAAATCAACTAAATAAAACAGAAGAAAATTTAGAAAGCCACAGACTAGAAAATAATTTTTCAGATGATGTTCCAATTGAATTAATAGAAAGCAACATGAGATTAAAAAACTTTGAAAAACTATTAACTCAACTAGATGTTGAATTAAGTAATTTAGAAAATAATACAGTTGACTTAGCTGTTCAAAACAGCCAAGGAATATAAACAAAAAGGAGTTAAAAGATATGAACAAGCAAAATCAATATCCTGAAATGCTTTTTGAAGATAAAGCACCAAACAGAGAAAGAATAGAAAATCGTCTTGCAGATTTAAAAGTAAGATATCAAAATCTTTTATTTGAATTAAACAATTCAAATATTTTGGATATTGATAAAATTTTTGTTCATAGAAATACTAAAGATTGTGATTTTAACTCTGAAAAATTAATAAATAAAATTAATGAAAATGTTGATATTCAAGAAAAAGTTTCAGCTCTTCAAAAAAGTATTGCCAACAGACTTGCAAATATAGAAAAACTAAATGATTTAGAATTAAACAAAACAAAATATGAAGATCTAAAAAATGAAGTTGAAAAAACTTTAAATCAGTTTAATGCAATAAATGATTATCCAACCGAACAAAAAATTGTAGTTGATAATTCACAAAACATTGATCTTGTAATAAGTAAAATGGATACAATGGCTAAAGAACTTGGTGAAAAAATTAATGATCTAATTATGAGTCAAGAAGAAACAAATGAATTCAAAGAAGAAATCTTAATTTTAAGATCACAAGTTGATAATCTGTTACATGAAAATGTTAGTTACAAAAATAGACTAGAAAATTTAATAAAAGAAAATAGTTTGAAAGAAAATGAGCTTAATGAATCATTTAAAGCATGGACAAGAAACACAAATAAACTTGATGAACTTGAATCTTTACTTAATATACAAAAAAGTACTTTAGATGAATATGATTCTGAAAAAAATGATTTAATCAATTATCTTGAAGGCAAAATTAATGAGCTAACTATAGAAAACTATGAACCAGAAAAAAATAGAAATGATTTTATTAGTTCAAATTCAAATTATGTTCCAAATGAAGATAATTACATTTTCTTAGAAAATAATAATACTGAAAATTTACCATTAATTGAAACACAGGAAAACATTAAAGATAATAATGACTCTTATTTAGATGATCAGCTAAATCAAAAAAGAATGCTTATATTAGAATTTACAAATGACATCAACAATATGTTTGTTTCCATTGATGATTCATTAAATAAAATTAATTGGGAATTGAATGATTGTTTCAATAAAAAAGATGAAAATAATGATACACATAATTCAGAAATAAATTTAGAAAATTTAAAAAACCAATTAGATAACATTGAAGCTTTTGATAATACTAGTTTATCTGTCAACAGTTACCAAGTTATGAATTCTGAAGACTTATATAAAATTGTTTCAAAAATAAAAGCAGTGATACTTGAATGTCAGTCTTCAATTAATAAAACAGAATCTGAAATCAAAAATTATTGTTCAAAGTTTGATTTAACTTTATATCCAATTGTTGTTCAAGAGTTCAATAATTATTATGATGTTTGTTTATCTATAAACAATTTAATCGTAAAAGAAATTGAGTTTTTAGATTACTACATTGAATTATTAGAAAACGATAAGAGTGTTTCTGTTGATTTAAGTTTCTATAATGCTTCATCTTGAATTAGAGTAAAAGATTTAATAAATCTTTTAATAGATAAAAACAAAACACTTTATAAATTATTTTTTGAAATAACATATTTAAGAGACAAAACAACAGATGTAGATCTTGATATTGATAACCAAAAAATGGTTGAAAAAAAAGATGGAACAAAACCTATTATTCAAGATTCAAATTATATTCATGCACTATTTGAAAATAGCAGTCAAATAAATATTCCAGATAGTGAAAATTCTAGTAATGAAAAAGTTGAAAAAAATATTGATGAAAAATTGGATGAATTTAGATCAGAAATTAATGAACAAATTAATGGGTTATCAGAAAAATTGTTGGATCAAATTAAACAAATTGGTAATAACTATATAAATGTTGAAAATAATAAATATAAAACTTCTACTAATCAACAAAATAAAAATGATTATGAATTAATAAAAAATTTAAAATTAAAAGTAGTATTAACAGAACTTGAAAAAATAAAAAAAGAAATTGACTTGTATGAAAATCAAGAATTAAGTGATATTTTAAATCACATAAACTAACAAAGGAGTGCTTTTATGTCAATAAATAGAAATAAGATTAATATCGATTCATTAACTGAACAACTTGAAAATATTGTTGAAGAATACAACAATATTGATTTTGATATTACATTAAATCAACCTTCTGTTGTTAGTTTAGAAAATAAACTATCATCACTTAACCAAGAAAATCAATTTCTTGAAAATGAAATAAAACTACTTAAAAATTATCTTTCATACAAAATTGAATCTTTAAATAATGAAAACAAGTTTGATAACATTTTTAACAAATTTTTAGAATACTTTAAAAGTGGTAAATATTCTTCAAAAGAACTAATGAAAAAATTTTCCCAATATGTTGAAAAAGAATTTTCTGGTGAGCTAATAAATACAATTGATTTTAATAATTTAAACAATTTAAGTTCTAAAGAAAATCTTTCAATTGAAAAAATTGAACAAGCTTTTGAAATCGCACTTGATGAAATTAGAAAAATTCAATCATCAAAAAATAGTTTTATAAACAAAATTGTGTCTGAAAATGCACTATCTTATTCATCAACAGATAAAATTTTGCACAATGTTTTTGAACATTTAGATGGAATTGAAAATAAACTTTTCTCTCAAATTCAAAAAGTGTTCTATGAACAAAAAGATGTTTTAGCTAACTCTTACCAGTTAGAAAATTTCAACATTTTAAAAAACAATGTTTTAAATGTTATTAGCGACAACATTAATAATTTAAAAAATGAATTTATTAATTTTGTTTCTTTCAATAAATATTTAGACAAAAAAATTGATAATTTTAGACATACAGCTCCAGAATTTTCTGATACATTAGGGCAAACATTTAAACCCGAAAGCAATGATGATAAATTTGAAAATCTTGAAGCAAAAGTTAATACACTAATCAATGTTATTAATGATCTTAAAAATAATGATAATATAGAAAACTTTGATCAAATTATTAGAACAACAACTAATAATATGGTTGAAGAAAAATTTTTAGCACTTGAAAACAAACTTACTAAATTAATAAAAGATTTAGATGAAAAAAATAGTAAGATTTTAGAAAACCAAAATACTTCTAAAAATGATGTTGATGTTGAAAAATTAATTAACACAATAAAAACATCAATTACTGAAGAAAATAAAAACTTTATTTCTAAAATAATTGAAAACAATTTAAATGAGAAAAAAGATATTTTATCTTTATTAAAAAGAATTCAAAAACAAAGTGAACAAAAAAGCAATGATTATGAAATGGAAAATAAGCAAGCTAAAAATTCACAAAAATTATTAGAACTTGAGCACTTAATCTTGAGACAAAATGATGAAATAGAAAACTTGTTGAGAGAAAAAAATGATGCTTTGTATGAAATTGAAAACATTTTAAATAGTCAACAGAAAAAAGCAATTACTCAAGAAACATTAGATAGTATTCAAAAATCTATAGTTGATATAGCAGATTCTTTTAATTCAAAAATAAATTATCTTGAAACTAGTTTAGCAACTAAATTAGATGATCTAAATTTAAGTGCTAATATTTCTGATGAGATTTCAAGAAACATTGGTAATGTAGAAAATAGATTATTACAAAACTATGAAAATATTAAAACTAATTTCAATATCAATCTAGAAGAAATAAAAAACAAGCTAGATGACACTACAACTACTGATGATTTGAAATTCAAAATGAATGATATTTTATCAGTTGTAACTGATGTTAAAGACTCTAACAACTATGCTAACATTGAAAGAATATTAGATACAAAGACTTCTGAAGTTATAGATAAAAAAATTATTGAATTAGAAACTAAATTCAATGAAGTTTTAAACATGATGAATGAAAACAACAAAAACTCTATAGCTGAAGATAGAAAAGAAACTAAAAAATTAATTTCTAATTTTGAAGAAATACTTGAAACTTTAAAACAAGAAAAAAATGATCTTATTGAATCTGTTAATATAAACAATGAAAAAATATTATCAAGAACAGAACATGAATCACAATTAATTTTAAATCAATTCAATAAGTTCTTATCTGACCTTAAAACTGAAAAAGAACAATCAAAACACGAATATGAAAGTCTTATCAATGCTGTTATAACTAATAACCAAAATGAAAAAAGACAGATTATGAAATTAATTGATAAGTTGGAAAAAGAAGGTTCTGGATTAGATTCACAAAGAGCAATTGAAAACAGTAAAAAACTTACTCAATTAGAATATTTAATATTGAGACAAAATGATGAATTAGAATCACTATTAAATGAAAAAGAATTAACTTTAGATGCATTAGAAAAAGTTTTAACTTCTAAACATGACAATGTTAATTTAATTGATAACATACAAGCATCTATATATCAAATTTCTGATGAGTTTAATGAAAAAATTAGTGAGTTGGAAAAAAACTTTGCTGAAAAATTAGATGGATTAAATTTGAATTCTTCTAACCTTTCAGATGAGATGTCTAAAAATATTGCAAATATAGAAAATAGATTATTGCAAAATTATGAAACAATTAAAAATAGTTTTAATGCCAGCATAGAAGAAATTCAAAACAATTTAGATAATAGTGAATTAGTTGAATCACTTAAATTCAAAATGAATGACATTCTTTCTGTTGTGAATGATGTTAAAGATTCAAATAATTATGCAAATATAGAAAGAATTTTAGATTCAAAAACATCAGAAGTTTTAGATAAAAAAATTATAGAACTTGAAGCAAAAATTAATGATTTAATTAAATCTATTGCTGAAGACAATAGAAACATGATGTCAGAAGACAAAATAGAAACTAAAAAATTAATTAATAACTTTGAAGAAATTTTGGAATCAATAAGAAAAGAAAAAGAAGAACTTGTTGAATCTATTGCGTTAAACAATCAAAAGATTTTCAACAAAACTGAAACAGAATCTAAAGCAATAATTGAAAGAATGGATAATTTCCTTGATTATTTAAAGAACCAAAAAGAAGAATCTGAAATTAGAAATCAAGAATTAATTACATCTTTAATTAGTAGCAACGAAAACGAAAAGAAACAAATTCTTAAATTAATTAAAAAACTAGAAGATGAACGTGACATTGAAAATGAACAAGAGTTTTTAAGATCAATTGAGAATAGTAAAAAACTAACTCAATTAGAATATTTAATTCTTAAACAAAATGACGAGTTTGAGTTATTGCCTGATGAAAAACAAAAAGCTATTGAGCAGTTAGAACAAACATTAAATGAATTTAATGGTAAACCACGTAATGAAGAAACATTTAATAGAATTGAAGCTTCTATAAGAACTATATCTGATGATTTTGAAGACAAAATTAATGCTTTAGAGAAAACCTTCTCTGCTAAATTAGAAGATTTAAACATTCAATCAAGTATTTCTTCAGAATTATCTAGAAACATTCAAAGTATTGAAAACAGACTTCTTGATAACTATGAAAAACTTAGAAACAACTTTAACTCTGAAATGGAGTTAATTAAAAATAATTTAGATAATGAAGAAAGAATAGAAAAACTTCAAAATAAAATTAATGACATTATCACAAAAGTTGATGATGTAAAAGAAACAAATAACTTTGCTAATATAGAAAGAATTTTAAACACTACTACAAGTGAAGTGATGGATCAAAAAATAGTTGAACTTGAAGAAAAGTTTAATGAAGTTATTAATGTTATTAACAGAAACAATGAACATCAAACAGAGCAAGGTAGAGAATACCACAAACAACTAGTTAATAGTTTTGAAGATATTGTTACTTCTTTAAAAAGAGACAAAGAAGAATTTATTGATTCTATTAACACTAACAACGAAAACATTATTAGAAAATCTCAAGAAGAATCAAGACAATTACTAGAAAGAATGGAAAATTTAATTGAAGCCTTAAAAATAGAAAAAGAGGAATCTAAAATTGAACACCAAAACTTCTTTAGTAACATTGTCATGAATAATGAAAATGAAAAAAAATACATTATTTCTTTATTAAAGAAAGTTGAAGATAATGTTTTAACAAATGGTGGATTAAACCAACAAAGAGCTATTGAAAACAATAGAAAGCTTGTTGAACTTGATTATCTTATTTTGAAACAAAATGATGAGATTGAATCTTTATTAGCAGATAAACAAGATGCACTTGAAACAATTGAAAAATTAATTCATGAAAATAGAAAAGAAATATTAAATAGTGCAACTTTAGATCATGTTAGAGATAGCATATTAGATATTGCACAAACTTTTGAAGTTAGAATTAATAATCTTGAAGAATCGTTTAATAGAGAATTTAGAAAAATAAATATTAAGTCACTAGGTGAACAACTAAATTCTGATAGAGAAAACATAAACAGCAATATTAATAATTTAGAAAATAAATTAATTAGTAATTATGAACAAATAAAAGACAATATAAATGAAAGTTTTGAATCTATTCTATCTTCAATAAATAGTAATGGCAAAGACAATAATTCTTTATATGAATTAACTAATTTAATAGATAGAAAGTTTGATAAATTAGAATATCTTTATAAAGATATAGATTCAAAAAATGAATTATTTAAAAATGAAATAGTTGAAAGAATTCAAGATTTTGCAAATAGATCTTCAGATTCAAATGCTTTAAATGAAGGTTTAAACAAAATAGAAAAAATGTTGAACAATTCACTAATTAATATTCAAGAAGCCGCAGAAAATTCATATGAAAAAATAGATACAAAAATTTCTAAAATTGGAAATACAACAGATTCAATTGTTAGTGAATTAAAACAACATCAAACAGTATTTGATAATCTAAGTTCTAAATTACTTAATAACTTTGATAAATATGAAGAATTACTTATTAAAAGTTTAGACAAAGATAGAAGAAATTATGAAGAATTGAAACTTATTATTTCAGAACACTTTCATAAAAAAGAACAACAATTGAATGAAGCAGAACTTGCTAAACTTGAATCATTAAATAAAAAACTTGATAACTTAGTAGATTTAATAGATTTACAAGAACAAGAAATAAATTCTCTTGTACAAGAAAAAGATGAAGTTATTAAAAAACTAAATAGTAGTCTTAAAAAGAATGACTTTACTACAGATGAAATTGAAAACATATCATCAATAATTGAAGAAAAAATAAATTTATGCTTAAAGAGAATTTTAGAATCTCCTGATAACATTTCAAATTTCTTTTTAAGTAATAATCATCAAAATGAGTTTGCTCAAGTAAATGATAAAATTGATGAACTTTCAAAATATGTTCATGACAATATTGAAATTCATAAAAATAATTCATCATTTAAAGATCTTGTAAAAATGGAAAGTTTTAAAGATGCTCATAATCTAGATTTTGTTTTTGATAAATTAACAAACATCCAAAAAGATTTATTGAATATTTTAAAAACAGATATTGAATCTTTAGATAAAGATGGAATTGTTAAAATTCAAAAAGATATTAGTGCTTTTAAATTCAATTTATTAAATATTGAAAATGATGTGATTTTATTGAAAACTAAAATAAACAGTAATGTAATTTCAGAAAATTATGTTAATGAAAATGATTTCAAAGAAATACTTCAAATCAATAATAAGAAAATTTCAATGATTGAAGATTTAATAGAAAAAAATAATACTATTTTATCTGATCTTTCAATAGAAAAAGAAAAAATACTTTCTAAAACTGAAAAAGATTTAAGTGCTAATTTCAATATAAATGATAACGATAATTTAGAAATTATTTTAGAAGCTAAAGCAAATACAGTTATTGATAAAATGATTGATGAAATTAAAAAGACACAAAGTGAAGAAATTTCAAAAATTGAAAGTCGTTTCCAACAATTAGAAAATAAACTGGATGCAAAACAAAATAATAATTTATTAGATGGTGAATTAAAAAACAAAATTAATTCTATTGAAGACATGATTTCAAATTCTTTTAAATCACTTGCTAAAGTAAATGAAGATCTAGTTAACTATTTAGATGAAAGATTAAATGAAAACAATGATTCATTTAACCAAATAGTTAAAAAGTTTGAAGAAGGAAGACAAGAAATAAAAAATGAAATCATTGCTCAATCTAATGCCTTAAAAAAACAAATGGCATTATTAAATAATGATGAAATTGAATTGTATAAATCTGAATTACAAAATTATTCAAACAAACTGAAAAAAGCACAAGCTGAAATATCAGAATTAGAAGCTAAATATCAAAATTCAAATAATGAAATTTTAGACAAAGATAGAATAATCTTAGGACAAGAATTCAGATTAGAACACATTGAAGAATTAATTGATAATTTAAGTTTACAAATAGATTCATTTGTAGAAGAAAAAAATGAATTAATTAATTTAATGTCAGACAAACTAGATTATCTTGGCAAACTTGAAGCTCCAGAAAAAGATGAATTTATAGAACTTGAATCTGACAATTTAGAAACTAACAAATTCCAAAAAATAATTGTTGATGAAACATCAAATATGATTCAAGAAAAATTCAAAGAACTTAGATCTAATTTCGAAGATTATGCTAATGAAATTAAATTAACATTTGAAGCGATTAACAAAGAACAAAACGAATTGACTAACAATCAAATTACTAACAAAAAAGAAAATGATGAAAATATTTTAACAATCGAAAAAAGATTGAAAAATATAGAAAAGTTTATTTTTAAAAATGAATCTAAAAATTCTAATAGTAATGACAATAATTTAGAATTACAAAAAATTAATCAATATGACGATAATACATTAAAATTATTAAATTATAATATTTTATTTTATGTAGATGAATTAGAAAGAAGAAAAAAAGAAATAGAAATTTTCTATAAAAAAATTAGAAGTTTAAAAAACTATTTAGATAAAGAATCTAATTAGTAATTGTCAAGAAAGGTATTAATATGTCAACTAATAAAAAATGAGAAACTGAAAATATTATTGATTTCATTGATGATGTTCAGTTTTGTGATCATAATAGCGAAATTGAAACTAATGTTTTAATTAGAGAAGAAGCTCAATATTTAGCTAAAAATTTAATTAATAAGAAAAATCTTAAAGATCTTTCAAAAAAAATGAAAGATTCTGATAATGAATTAGTCAATTCTAAAGATATAGAAAACTTAAATTTAAACTTAGATACTAATAATTATTTATTATCTAAAATTGAAGATAAATTAAATAATTATAAAAATTTTGGTTTTGAAAAAGATATATATGATGTAAATGATGATCAAGAATCATCAAACATTTCTAATGATTCTTCTCAAAATGATGATCAGTTAAATGACATAAAAAATACTCTAATTCAAAACAATCTAAATTTGGAAAAAACTTTTTCTTCTTTTGAAAACTTTATGAATAATGCTTTAGAAAAAATGGATTCAATTCTTAATAAGAAAAGCAGTCAAAATTACAGTGAACCAATTTTTGTTGAAGAACATTCAACTAAACTAGATGGTGTTGAAGAAATAAAATGAGATGAATGTATTGGTGAAGAATTTGAAACTAGCAACAATGATGAGAGACTTGAATCTTTGAATTCATTAATAAATGAACAATCAAATTTTGCAAGCAAACAAGAAGAGCTTGCAAGACAATTGGATGTATTAAAAGATAATATTGAACATTTAAATAACATTAATGAATTACAATATGGTACTTTAAGTGAAAAGCATTCTCTTGATATTCATGAACTTCAAAATGAAATGAATTTATTTAGAAACAAGTTTGAAAATTTAAATTTAGAAATTAATAAAATTTATTCGATTTGAACAGAAAACAATTCATTATTAAACAATTTAGAAAAACTACTAATTGAATTAAATGGTAAAAATGATGAATTATTAATTGATAGAGAAGTTTATATTGAAGAACTACATAATAAAACAATTGATAATGAAAAATATATCAATGAACTTTTAATTCAAAATGAGGATTTAAAACATCAATTTTCTAATTTCTCAAAACAAATTGATAACATATCAGAATTTAAGGATAGTTTATTAGATTCAGTAGATGAAAAAATTTCTAAAAACAATTCTTTAATTGATGAACAACTTAAACAAGAATTTAATAGTCTAAGAGAAGAAATGAAAGACATTTCTATTCAAACAGTTGAATCAGAACTTAGCAAAAGAAATTTATTACATTTAGAAAATATTCTTAAACAAGAAAAAATTGTTGACACTGTTTTATCAAGTGAAGTATTTAACTTTGCTTTAGAAAGTAAATTAAATAATATTTTAAGTAATGATCAAAACAATGTTTTAATGAAAAACATTCACAATGGTTTTGATTTATATAAAAATCAAATCATCGACCAAATTACTGAATCTGACAGAATAAGAAATATCATTTCAATAGAAGCTAATAATTTAGTAAATCTTTTAAAAACTGATGTTACAGAAAAAATCAATGATACAAAAGAATATATGTATCAAAAGAATTTTGCTCTAAATGAAAGAATTGTTGACCTAGAACATAAGATAAATAATATTAGTCTTGATGAAAAAGAAATTTATGACATGATATCTTCTTCAGAAGAAATTGAAAACATTATAAATGACAAGTTAATTTTTATAATTAATGAAAAGCTAAATACTATCCAAGATGATATTTCATTTATAAATAGAAAACTTGAAGAAGATCTTAAAGAATATGTGGACAACAATTTAAAAAACAGAGTTGTTTCTGAAGTTGTTAATTCAGATAAAATGAGACATATCAAAAATGAAACTTTACAATCTGTTTACTCTGAATTATTAAAAAGAGATGAAAAAATATCTCTTCATGGTGAAGAAATATTAAAGAATTATGAAACTTTACTTGAAAACAACAGAATTCTTGAAAACTTAGAAAAGCTTGTAATTAAACAAGTGGAAGAGGTTGATGGGTTCAGAAAAGATAAAGAAGATTCTATAGATTTAATTATGGAAAAAATTAGTGATCAAAAAGCTAATATTATCGATTTACAAAACAAAATTCAAGATGTTATTAGTGGTGAACACTTAATTGGTAATAAATCTATTGATGGTGTTGAAGGAATAGATAAAGATATCTATGAAAACATCAAATTAATGACTCTTAATTTAGTAAAAGAAGAAATTAAAAAACTTAATCTAATTAATAAAGATGATGCTTCAAAAGTTGAACCAATTTTTGCAAACCAAAATGATGAACCAGAATCTGACTTCTTTAAAAATAGAATCCAAGATATTTTAAGTAAACTAAATCAAAGCTATGAACCATTAGATGTAAAAAAAGATTTAGTAGATCTAAATATTAAAATGGATGATCTAAAAAAAGAAAGTGATGACTCAAACGCTAATGATGATTTTTCTTGATTTTATGAACAAGAACTAAAAAATCATAAAGAAGAAAAAAATATAGCTAAACAAATTGGCGAAAAAGATAATGAGATAAAATTTTCATACGAAAACATCGATTATGAAGAATTAAGAAATAGCACAGAAAATGATTATATAAATCACAACGATTTCAATAGAAGAAAGTAATGCTTTAAAAAGTGGGAGTGGGAAATGAACAATAATAAAAATCTTGATATGATTTTTGATTTTGATAAGTCTGATAGAATTGAAGAACTTAAATCTAATCCAGAATTTCAAAAGTTGCCTTATAATCAACAAGTAATATTACTAACTGGTGAAAAACTTCTAGAAATCGATGCGAAAATTAGAAATCAAACATCTCAAATAAATAACTTTTTCAAACAATTTAATAATTCATTAACTGATACAAATCCTAATGGAATTATTTCTGATGAATTAATAAGAAGTCTTGTTAGAGAAGAAGCTACAAAACTTCTTGAAGAAAATATGAATTCAGCAACTGTAATTGATGAAGACAAAATAGCAAAAATTGTTCAAGAAAAATATAATGAAGAACTTTATAATCTTGAAGATAAATTTGAAAATGTTACACAAGAAACAATTAGAAATTTTGACGAATCAATTAGTGATGCTTTAGAAAAAGTTGAAAACCTTTCTCAATTTGAAATTAAAGCTAGAGAAGAAATTCAAAAAAGCCAAGACATGATTTATCTTTTAGAAGAAGAGCTTGCAAGACAAAAAGAAGAAAATGAATTATTGAAAAGTCAAATAGATGAAAGATTTAGTCAAATAGAAGAAGCTAATTTAAATGGTAGATCTGATATATTAAATTATGAATATCACGATGTAAGGTTTGAAACATTTGAAGACCTTGAATCTTTCATAAAACAAGAAGCTCAAAAAATAGCTAAGAAAGAAGTAGAAGATTATATTCATGACTACTATCTATTTTCAGATGATAGAAAAGACAAAGTTATTGAAAAACTTTTTGAAGAAAACCAATTAAAAGATTCTGAAGTTTCAAAAGTTTACCAAATTCAAATTGATAACAACAAAAAACTTGATGATCTTGAACTATTATTAGAACAACAAAATAGACAAATTAGATCACTTGATGAAGATAGACAAAATTTAATTCTTACTTTAGAACAAGTATTTAAAGAAAAAGATGTCGACATTAAAAAAGTATTAGATACAAAACCTTTTGATTCAATAGATAACTCTAATATTTATAAAGAAATTGATGTTCTTGATGATGGTAGTGATAGTGGTTCAAAAACTTATCATGTTAATACAGGTAATATTTTGAACAAAGATGAAATTGAAATTCTTGTAAGAAAAGAAGCTATTGAATTAATTAAAAATAAAATTAGTTTACTTGAATCAGAAAAAGATAGAGTTTTAACTGACGAAAGTGTTGAAGATAAACTTAGAGAAATCGAAAATATTTCACATAGTGAAAATGAAATAATTAAACAGCTTGAAGAAACAAATATTAGAATAAAAGAATTAGAAGATCAATTAAAAAAACAAATTGAAGAAAACATAAATCTTAAAAATGATTTATTTGATGAAATATCTAGAAATAATGGTTCAGAAAATATTAATTTAAATTTAGAAAATAATGATAATATAAATAATGATATAGAATCGCTTAATATTTATTCAGAAGAGAGTGAAGAGGATATGAAACACAATTATTACAATGGGGCTTTTCCAATTCCAGGTACTAAAATAACTAGAATCAACAATTATAAAGTTAGCAATGACCTTGATGATTCTTCTTTTGAAGATTCACACAAAGTTATTAGAGAAGATGCAGAAAGAATTTCTACTGTAAATGAAGTTGAAACAATTAAACCAGTGGAAACAACAGCATGACAAGAAAATAGCCAAAAAATTCTTGACCTTGAAAATGTTATTTTAAAACAAGAACAAGAAATTAAAAGATTAAGAGATGAAAAAACACAAGAACAATCTGTTGATGGTATGTCAAGAGAAGCTCTTGAAGTTTTAGTTAAAAAAGAAGCTTTAAAAATAGTTAATGAAGAAATTAATCAAAATAAAAAATCTGTTGGTAACCAAGTTTTAACTGAAATTGATGATGCAATAAAAACAACTTTAAGAAAATTACAAGAACTAAGTTCTATGCAACAAAAAACAATTGATGACATAGAAATGACTAACAAGAAAATTCATGATATTGAATCACAATTAAAATATACAGATTCTGGTAAATCATCTGAAATTGAAGAAGAATTAGCAAGAGTTGAATTAGAAAAATTAATTCAAGAAAAATATAAAATTAACAATCAGTATAAAGAAGCTAATTATGCTGATGAAATTAGAAAAATTGAAGAAGAAAGAAGAAAAATAGAAGAAACTCTTGAGTTAGAAAGAATAAGACTTTTAACTGAAATTGAAAACAATAGAAGACAAATGCAAGAACTTTCTGAACAACAAAAACAAGAGGAAAATGTGTTTCAACCACAACCACAAGTAATTATTCCTCAACCAGTTAATGTTGTTGAACCAGCTCCAGTAGTTGTTGAAGAACCTAAACCAGTTGTTGAAACTAAAAAAGAACCAGAACCTGCAATAATTCTTGAAGCACCTAAAAAGAAAAGAAAACAACAAGTTTTCTATGAAATTAAAATCCACTCTACTCCAAAACTAACAAGAGCAGATCTTGAAAAATAATTTATTTGACAAACCAAATAGGTTTGTCTTTTTTTATTGTTTAATTGATTTTTGATTATAAAATTTATACAATTATAAATAGTATTGTATTTAGAGGGAAATTTATAATGGCTCAAATTATTCATGCAAAAGATCTAAGACCAGGACATACATTTTTATTCAAAAATAATTTGTATTTAGTAATTGAAAACTCATTTAACAAAACTGCTATGAGAGAAGGAATAGTTAAATGTAAAGTTAAAAACTTAAGAACACAATCTATAACTATTGAAGTGCTTACAGGAGAAAAATTAGAACAAGCACCTGTAATGAAATCAAAAGCTACATTTTCTTATATGGACAAATCTAACTTTGTTTTTTTAGATAGTGAAACTTTTGAACAAATTGAAATTCCTATGAATAAACTTGAATGAGAAAAAAACTTCATTGTAGAAGGAAGTGAAGTTAATGTATTAAAGTTTAATGATGAAATATTAAGCATTGATTTACCAGAACAAGTTGCTTTAGGTGTTAAATATGCTGAAGAAGCTGTTCAAGGTAATACTGTTCAAACTGCAATGAAAAAAGCAACTTTGGAAACTGATTATGAATTAGATGTACCTCAATTCATAAAAACTGGGGAAAGAATAGTTGTTAAAACAGCTGATGGAACATATGTAGGAAGGGAAAAATAGTTTATGATAAAGGTTAATTCTAATAAATTTGGTGGAATCTTTGTTGAAGAAAATTTATTAAAAAATTCTTTTCTAGATGTTTTAAAAAGCTATGTTAAAGGTGAATATGTTAAAAACATTGATTTTGAAGTAAAGAGAAATGTTTTGAAGTATATTAACATTCACTTTTCAAAAAGTACTGAAATTTCAAAAAAAGAAGAATTAAACATGTACAATCAGTTACTTTTTTTATTAAATACTAAATTTCAAATAAGTAATAAGCCTATATCTTTTATTTATGAAAACTAATAATTTATCTCAATGGGAAAAAAGAGTTGCAGTCTTTAAATTTGTTTATTCAGTTTTGATTTCAGATCTTTCAAAAGAAGAAACTATTAAAAAGTTTGAACTTGAGTTAAAAAATACAATTAATGATGAATACATCAACACTATAACTTTATATTTTATTGAGAATAGAAGTTTTTTAGAACAAACCCTAGAAAAACACATATTAAAAAATTGGACAATTGATAGAGTTGATTTTATTGATAAGTCAATTATTTATGCTTCGATTTCTGAGTTTAAATCATGTAATGTAAACAAAGGAATAATTATAGATCAAGCAGTAATTACAGCTAAAAAATATGGAATAGAAAATTCATATAAATTTGTAAATTATATTTTGGATAAGGTTTTGTAGTGCAAAAATTTAGGGTTATAAATAAAAATAATAAAATCATTTTTGATAAAAATGATGAATACCATATTACTAAAGTTTTAAGAAAAAAAATTAATGACACCATTGAATGTTATGACAACAATGGTAGTTTTTTAATTACTCAAATATCAAGCATAAATCCATTAAGGGTAACTATCAAACAGGAAACAAAAATTGAAATTGAACCATATCCTATTACAGCATATATAGGTTTAATAAAGAAAAATAATTTTGAATTAATTGTTGAAAAGCTTAATGAATTAAATATTTCAAAAATAGTACCAGTTGTTTTTTCTAGAAGCCAAAACAACATATATTTAGACTATAAAAGGCTTAATCGGATTGTTGTTGAATCATGTAAACAAAGTAATAGAGTAAATCCCTTAATAATTGAAAACCAAATTAAATTTGATGAATTACTAGAAAAAATAAAAGGTTCTACTACTTTTTTATGTTCTGAAAAAGAAACATCAAAAAACATTAATAATTATGATTTAAAGATTAAAAATGGTGATATTATAAATTTTATAATTGGCTGTGAAGGTGGTTTCACTATTGACGAACTAAATCAACTAAATAGTTTGACATTGCCAATAACCTTAACAAAAACAATTTTAAGAAGTGAAACAGCAGCCATATATACAGCATCAATATTAATAGAAAGGCTAAAGTATGAAAGAAACTAAATTTGAAAATATTTTTTTTACTCTAGCTTGAATTTTATTTATTATTGGCATAATTGTATCATCAATACTTATGATAAATTTTTCTAAGCTTACATCAGGTTCTGGTGAATCAAATTGAATGAGTCCATTATTTATGCTTCCGATTGGTATTTCAACTGTGTTGTGTGATGTTCTTTTGTTTGTTTACTTATTTTTCAAAAGAAAATATTTTGTTTTAATAAAAATGCATGTTCAAAAGAAATGGATGTATTTAACATATGTAGCTGTAGCTGTTTTAGTATTTAATCAAGTAGTTGTCATTATAATGGGAATCTGTGCTTATTTTTTGAATTTAAGAGCAATAGAAAATTATTACATGTATGTCTTAATTGCAATATCGATGTTAATTAATATGGTTGCTGTTATTCTTAATACTATTTCTAAATTTATGATAAAAGTTGACATTACTATCAAAAGAAGAGGACAAGAATTTAATGATGATCAAATTACTAAAATAATTAAAGAGCAAACTGAAAAAACAATAGATCATACTAAAAAATAGGAGAAAGATTGTGAATAATGATACAAAAATTAATACATTCGCTATTCATACATTAGGTTGTAAAGTTAATCTTTTTGAATCTAACTCCATTAAAAATGATTTGATTATGAACGGGCTAGTTGAGGTTCCTTTTGATTCAAAAGCTGATGTTTATATTATTAATACTTGTACTGTAACAAATAAAGCAGACGCCAAATCTAGACTATATATAAAAAGAGCACATGTACAAAATAAAGACGCAATAATTATTGTTGCAGGATGTATGTCTCAAGTTAATAAAGACTTAATGGACAAACTTAAAATTTCAATCCAAATTGGTAATAAATATAAAAATAGTGTTTTTGATTTAATTAATGAATATCTTAAAAAAAGAGAAAGAATTTATCGGGTTGAAAACATACTTGCTGAGAAAAAATTTGAACAAACAACACAAGATTTTATTTTCCTTGAAAATACAAGGGCTTTTATAAAAATCCAAGATGGATGTAACTTTATGTGTTCTTATTGTATTATTCCCTTTTCAAGAGGAAGACAAAGATCACAAAAAATGGAAAGTATTCTAGAAAAGATTAAAACATTAGTTTCAAAAAATTTTAAAGAAATTGTTTTAACTGGTGTTAACACTGCAGGTTATTTAGATGAAAACAATAACACTTTTTTTGATCTTTTAAACAATATAAATAAATTAGATGGTGATTTTAGAGTAAGAATATCTTCTTTAGAACCATTTCAAATAAATGATGAAATAATAGATCTTGTTACATCAAATAAAAAAAGGTTTTGCCAACATTGACACATATGTTTACAATCTGGTAGTGATGATGTTTTGAAAAAAATGAACAGAAAATACACAACTGATGAGTTTTACAAGTTGATGCAAAAAATTTTAAATAAATCACCATTAACAAATTTCACAACTGATTATATTGTTGGTTTTCCAACAGAAACAGATGAAGACCAAAAAAAATCTATTGATTTTTTAAACAAAATAAAATTATATGATATGCATATTTTTCCATACTCTAAAAGAAATAATACAAGATCATCTCATTATAAAGATATTAATGACTCAACAAAAAAAGATAGAGTTAAAGAAATAACAAAATTAAACTATTTGAATAAAAAAGAAAATTTAAAAAAATATATTGGTAAAACATGTGAAGTTCTTTTTGAAAAGAAAAAAGAAGATGAAAAAATGTGAAGCGGATATAGCAATGAATATTGTAGAGTAATGGTTGAATCAGGTGATAATTTAGAAAATAAAATGCTAAAAGTTAGAATTAAAAAAATCTTTTTTGACTCTTTAGTTGGTGAAATAATTGATTAAAACAATAGTTGGTTTCCAATTATTGTTTTTTATTTTTAATAAAATGTTGTAAAAAAATAGGAATTATGATATTATATTAATTGTCTATAATTACATGCTAAGAATTTTTGATAAATTCTTGTTAATCTTTGAAACAATTCTAAATAAAATTAACAAAAAATAATTTTGTTTATGAATTTTTAAAAAAGTATGTATAATTATATTGTTTGTGTTATTTAACAATAAATAATTTGTTTAATAAAAATAGTGCAAACAATGTGTTTAAGACACAGACAGAATGTTCTTTGAAAACTAAATAGAATCCGTCAATTTTTGAGAGTTTGATCCTGGCTCAGGATTAACGCTAGCGGGATGCCTAATACATGCAAGTCGAACGGGGTGCTTGCACCCAGTGGCGAACGGGTGAGTAACACGTATCCAACATACCTATTAGTGGGGGATAACTGGATGAAAATCTAGCTAATACCGCATAGGACATTGTTATCGCATGAGAGAATGTTTAAAGTTGCGTTTGCAACGCTTTTAGATTGGGGTGCGGTGTATTAGATAGTTGGTGAGGTAACGGCTCACCAAGTCAATGATGCATAGCTGTGCTGAGAGGCAGAACAGCCACAATGGGACTGAGACACGGCCCATACTTCTACGGAAGGCAGCAGTAGGGAATTTTTCACAATGGGCGAAAGCCTGATGGAGCAATCCCGCGTGGATGATGAAGGTCTTATATAGATTGTAAAATCCTTTTATTGGAGACGAACGGCAGGAAGAGGAAATGCTTTCTGTGTGACGGTATCCTTTGAATAAGTATCGGCTAACTATGTGCCAGCAGCCGCGGTAATACATAGGATGCAAGCGTTATTCGGATTTACTGGGCGTAAAGAGAGCGCGGGCGGATCTGCAAGTCTGGTGTGAAATACAACTGCTTAACGGTTGTATGCATTGGAAACTGCAAATCTAGAGTGTAGTAGAGAGTTTTGGAACTCCATGTGGAGCGGTGGAATGCGTAGATATATGGAAGAACACCAGTGGCGAAGGCGAAAACTTGGGCTATTACTGACGCTTATGCTCGAAAGTGTGGGGAGCAAATAGGATTAGATACCCTAGTAGTCCACACCGTAAACGATGGTAATTAAATGTTGGCATGGAATATGTCGGCGTTGCAGTTAACACATTAAATTACCCGCCTGGGTAGTACATTCGCAAGAATGAAACTCAAACGGAATTGACGGGGACCCGCACAAGTGGTGGAGCATGTTGCTTAATTCGACAATACACGTAAAACCTTACCTGGGTTTGACATCCTTTGCAAAGCTATAGAGATATAGTGGAGGTTAACAGAGTGACAGGTGGTGCATGGTTGTCGTCAGCTCGTGTCGTGAGATGTTGGGTTAAGTCCCGCAACGAGCGCAACCCTTATTGTTAGTTACTTTATCTAGCGAGACTGCCAGCGCAAGCTGGAGGAAGGTGGGGATGACGTCAAATCATCATGCCCCTTATATCCAGGGCCGCAAACGTGCTACAATGGTCGGTACAAACTGTCGCAAACCAGTAATGGGAAGCCAATCAGAGAAAGCCGATCTCAGTTCGGATTGAGGGCTGCAATTCGCCCTCATGAAGTTGGAATCACTAGTAATCGCGAATCAGCCATGTCGCGGTGAATACGTTCTCGGGTCTTGTACACACCGCCCGTCAAACTATGAGAGCTGGTAATACCTAAAACCGTTAAGATAACCTCGTGAGTCTTGCGTCTAGGGTAGGACTGGTGATTGGAGTTAAGTCGTAACAAGGTACCCCTACGGGAATGTGGGGGTGGATCACCTCCTTTCTAACGGAGTTAATTAAATTTTTAATTAACACTATTTAAATTAGTGTACTTTATATAAAAATCCAGTTATTACTTAAAACCCAAATGAATTTTAATTGTAATAACAGGTCGGATTCTATTTAGTTTTGAGAGATATATTCTCTCATGATAGTTCTTTGAAAACTGAATATTATAACAATCTTTTTAGTCTAATCATATTGAAAAATATAATAAGGATACATAATAAGTTACTAAGGGCTTATGGTGGATGCCTTGGGACTGGAAGGCGATGAAGGACGTGCTAATCTGCGATAAGCTACGGGTAGCTGATAAGAGGCGTTTATCCGTAGATGTCCGAATGGGGGAACCTAAATAATAGTGATATTATTTATCATTAACTGAATAAATAGGTTAATGAAGCTATACCTAGTGAAGTGAAACATCTCAGTAACTAGAGGAAAAGAAAACGAATGTGATTCCGTAAGTAGTGGCGAGCGAAAGCGGAACAGGCCAAACCGGATTAATTTCCGGGGTTGTAGGACTACAATGTGGACTTAGAAAGGATAGCAGAATTGGTTGGGAAGCCAAATCATAGAGGGTGACAATCCCGTATGCGAAATCTTTTTTATACCTAGTAGTATCCTGAGTACGGCGGGACACGTGGAATCCTGTCGGAATCTGCCCAGACCATTGGGTAAGCCTAAATACTAACCAGTCACCGATAGCGCATAGTACCGTGAGGGAAAGGTGAAAAGAACCCAGGGATGGGAGTGAAATAGAATCTGAAACCATATGCCTACGACGTGTCAGAGCACATTAATGTGTGATGGCGTGCGTTTTGAAGTATGAGCCGGCGAGTTATTGTTGCATGCAAGGTTAAGTTGTAGAGGCGGAGCCGAAGGGAAACCGAGTCTTAATAGGGCGTTTAGTATGTAGCAATAGACCCGAAACGGGATGATCTAGCCATGGGCAGGTTGAAGTTTGGGTAACACCAAATGGAGGACCGAACCGACGTTCGTTGAAACGACCGCGGATGACCTGTGGCTAGGGGTGAAATTCCAATCGAATTCCGTGATAGCTGGTTCTCGCCGAAATAATTTTAGGATTAGCGTTGGATCATGATTGTATGAAGGTAAAGCACTGAATGTATGATGGCGTCACCTCGATGTACTGAATACAATTAAACTCTGAATGTCATGCAATTTAATCCAGCAGTCAGACTGTGGGGGATAAGCTTCATAGTCGCGAGGGAAAAAGCCCAGATCGTTAGCTAAGGTCCCCAAATTATGCTAAGTGGAAAAGGATGTTAAGATACTTAAACAGCAAGGATGTTGGCTTAGAAGCAGCCATCGTTTAAAGAGTGCGTAACAGCTCACTTGTCGAGTGTCTTTGCGCCAAAGATTCAACGGGGCTAAGCATAATACCGAAGCTACGGGCTACATTGTAGCGGTAGGCGAGTGTTCTATATGGGATGAAGGTAGATCGTGAGAACTACTGGACTTTATAGAAGTAAGAATGCCGGCATGAGTAACGTATGGAAGTGAGAATCTTCCAAGCCGTATTGACCAAGGTTTCCAGGACTAGGTTCGTCCATCCTGGGTTAGTCGGTCCTAAGGCGAGGCCGAAAGGCGTAGTCGATGGCAAACAGGTTAATATTCCTGTACCGATACATGAATGATGGAGTGACGGAGAAGGTTATTGCAGCCCGGTTATCGGATTCCGGGTTAAGTGTCAAGTCTTGCAAGTTGGCAAATCCGCTTGCTATAATGGTGAGGCACGAATACGAGTGAACCCGCAAGGTAGTAGCGAAGCTGCATATATCATGCTTCCAAGAAAAGCTTCTAGTTTATCATTGTATCGACCGTACCGAGAACGAACACACGTGGTCAAGGAGAGTATCCTAAGGCTAGCGAGTTAACTATTGTTAAGGAACTCTGCAAATTAATCCCGTAAGTTCGCGAGAAGGGATGCTCATTAATTTGAGCCGCAGTGAAGAGCGAGGGGGAACTGTTTAACAAAAACACAGCTCTATGCTAAATCGTAAGATGATGTATATGGGGTGACACCTGCCCAGTGCCGGAAGGTTAAGGAAGGATGTTAGGAGCAATCTGAAGCATTTGACCGAAGCCCTGGTGAACGGCGGCCGTAACTATAACGGTCCTAAGGTAGCGAAATGCCTTGTCGGGTAAATTCCGTCCCGCTTGAATGGTGTAATCATCTCTTGACTGTCTCGACAATAGACTCGGTGAAATTCCGGCGAGGGTGAAGACGCCCTCTAGGCGCGATTGGACAAAAAGACCCCATGAAGCTTTACTGTAGCTTAATATTGGGACGCTTTAATTCATTTAGAGAATAGGTGGGAGATTTTGAAGTAGATTCGCTAGGATCTATGGAGTCGCCAGTGGAATACCACCATTGTATTAAGGTTTCTCTAACTTACTCCCGTGAATCCGGTTGAAGGACAGTGTTAGGTGGGCAGTTTGACTGGGGCGGTCGCCTCCCAAAAGGTAACGGAGGCGCGCAATGGTACACTCAACATGGTTGGAAATCATGTGCAGAGCGTAATGGTATAAGTGTGCTTGACTGTGAGACTGATAGGTCGAACAGGTAGGAAACTAGGTCATAGTGATCCGGTGGTTCGGTATGGAACGGCCATCGCTCAACAGATAAAAGCTACTCTGGGGATAACAGGCTGATACTGCCCAAGAGTTCATATCGACGGCAGTGTTTGGCACCTCGATGTCGACTCATCTCATCCTGGAGCTGAAGCAGGTTCCAAGGGTTCGGCTGTTCGCCGATTAAAGAGATACGTGAGTTGGGTTCAAACCGTCGTGAGACAGGTTGGTTTTTATCTGTCGTGCCCGTAAGAAGATTGAGAAGAGCTGCTCTTAGTACGAGAGGACCGGAGTGGAGATACCTCTAGTGTTCCAGTTGTCACGCCAGTGGCACAGCTGGGTAGCTACGTATCGAACAGATAAACGCTGAAAGCATCTAAGCGTGAAGCTGACTTCAAGATTAATCTTCTATTAGAATCGTTGAAGACTACGACGTTGATAGGTTAGAAGTGTAAGCATGGTGACATGTTCAGCTGACTAATACTAATAATTCGAAAACTTATTTGTATTTAAAGAAAATGACGTTATTACTAGATTGTTAATTTACATAATATTCAGTTCTCAGAGAACTATCAAAGATGCAGTGTTAATATTGCAGTGGAAACACCTGTTCCCATTCCGAACACAGAAGTTAAGCACTGTGAAGCCGAAGGTAGTGAAAGCAAGAATAGGAAGATGCTGCTCTAAAAATACCCATCTAATTGGGTATTTTTAGTTTATAATGATAATAATTATCACAAAGGAACCAATTTATGGCAGTACAACAAAGAAGAGTAACACATTCAAGAAAAGGAATGAGAAGAAGTCATCATCATTTAGAAGAGGCTACTTTAACTTCTTGTAAAAAATGTGGGAAAAAAATAATACCGCATAGAGTTTGTAAATCATGTGGTAATTATAACAACAGAAAAGTATTAGATATTGAAAGCTAGTACAAACAAGATAATGTTTAGTTATCTTGTTTTTTTATTGTAGAATTATAAAGATATGAAAAAAGAAGTTATTGATCAAAATATAGAAATTAAAGAAACTGATAGTAAGATAAATAAAAATGATAATATAGAAAAAGCAATTTTATATAACAAAGAATTTGAATTAATTAAAGTTTATCCAAGAAACAGATTATTCAATTCATTTTTAGTTGTTTTTCTATTTGTTTCATTTATTTTTTTAGGTATTATCATTGGTTGCCTTGTGATTATTTTTGGTTAATTTATTTTATTGTGGTGAATATGAAAGAAATAATTAAAACTAAAATTTGTATTATTGGAGGTGGTGTTGCTGGTATGTTTGCAGCAACTACCGCTAGTTTTTTTAAGTTCGATAATATTCTTCTTGAAAAAAATCCTTTTTTAGGAGGACAAGTTACTCAACTTTATCCAAGTAAGTATGTATATGATTTTCCAACAAAAATAAAAGATAGATCTAAAGCTATTGTTGATGAATTAGAAGAACAAATGAATTCATATAAAGAAACTAAAGTTTACAAATCAATAGAAGTGTTAGATATTTTATCTTTAGAAAATGATCAATATAAAATTGTTACTGACAAAAATTTTGATATCATTTGTGATTTTTTAATTATTGCTAGTGGAATTGGTATGTTTAAATTAAACCAATTAGAAATTGACAATCAACCAATAGTAGCAGAGAACATTCATTACACTGTTAACACTCACAACCCAATTTATAAAGATAAAAAAATTGTTGTTTTAGGTGGTGGTGATTCAGCACTTGATTGAGCAAACTATTTTGTTGAAGATAAAATCACTAATGATGTAAGTATAGTTCATAGAAGAAATGAATATAGAGCAAAACCATTAAGTGTTGAAATGTTATCTAAAAACAAAGTTAAAGAATATAAAGATTATCTTCCAGTTGAAATTGAAAATAATTGCATTACCATTGAACACAACCAAACAAAACAAAAAGAAAAACTTTTATATGACTTTTTAATAGTTCAATATGGTCAAACACCTTCTTTAATAAAAATTGATTTATTGGAAAAAATGGAAAAAATAGGTAATAAGATAAAAATTGATATTAATCAAAAAACAAATCTTAAAAATATTTATGCAATTGGTGATTGTACATATTATCCATGTAAACCTAATACAATAGTTACAGCTTGTGCTGATGCTACTAAAGTTATTTGACATATTGCTAAAAATAAATCTCCTTGGTAAATCTTTGTGAAAACACAAAGATTTTTTTATTTATTGCACAATTGATTTATTTTTTAATTTATTTGTAAATAAAATATAATTTTATATATGAAAAAAATATATGTTATTGCTACTCCAATTGGTGATTTAAAAGAGGTTTCTGAAAAAGCAATTTCTGCTTTTAATGAAGTTGAAATTATGTTTTGCGAAGATACTAGGAATACAAAAAAACTTTTATCTCTTTTAAACATAGATTTTAAAAATAAAACATTTATTAGTTCCAATGGTTTTAATGAAAAAAGTAGAGTTGAATCTTTTGTTTTTGAAGATAAAATTTATGGAATTGTAAGTGATGCTGGTTATCCTTTAATAAGTGATCCAGGATATCTTATAGTTCAAAAAGCATATCAAGAAAAAATTAAAATAGAAATAGTAAATGGTCCATGTTCAATTAATCATGCTTTAATGTTATGTGGTTATCCAATTAATAATTTTTATTTCAATGGATTTTTAAGCAAAAATAAAAATGAAGCTTTAAAAAAACTTAATGAATTAAAAACAATTAATACAGTATTAGTCATTTTTGAGTCAGTTCATAATTTATTGAATACATTAAAATTGATAAGTGATGTTTTTGGAAAAGATAAACAAATATGTGTTTGTAGAGAATTAAGTAAAATGAATGAAACAATTTACAAAGATACATATGATAACCTAATTGAACAAATAACGCTAAAAGGTGAATTTGTTATTGTTATAAACAACACATCACAAAAAACAAAAGATAAAGAAAATGAAATTGATTATCTAAGTTTTCATAATGAAGTTAAATTGCTTGTTAAGCAAGGTCACAAAGAAAAAGATGCATGTAAGCTTGTAGCATATAAATTTGATATATCAAGTAACAAACTTTTTAATTCTTTACAACAAAAGAAAAATATTGTCTAATTATAATGGTGTTTAATTATGTTGGGAAAAAATTTATATAGAGTAAATACAAGTTGACTTCCAGGTTCTGGTGTAATGTCATTAACAGCACTTTTGTTGTTCGCATTAGCATCAGGAATTATGATTATTAACTTCCAATTTATTAGTGCATATAACACTAATGATAAGACACAATCTTCATATTATGATTTATCAGCATATCCTTTAGCTTTGATATTAGCAGTATTTAACGTTTTTATTGTTATATATTATATTTTTAATGCTTGAATATGATGTGTTTCTTATACAAAAAGTATGGGCAAAAGAAAAAAGTTTAATTTGTTTGCCATTATATATTGTTTAATTTTTTCGATTCTATTTTTATGTGATTGTGTACTAAGATTATTTTTTGTTTTTTCTAATTTAAGTGCATTTTTTAACTTAAAAGGTTCTGACCCACCATTAGTTGTTCAAAACCCATCTGACCCTAATGCCTTTTGAGGTTTTCAACCTTATCTTTTAATGGCTATTGGATTAATTTCGTTTTTTGCTTATGGAATAATTTGATATTTACAGAGAAAATGATTTAAAACAGAAGATGCTGAAAATTCAAAAAAAGATGTTAAAGATCATTATAGAAAAATTGAGTTTAATAGAAAAGTAAAAGCAGTTAATAAAGGTAAAGCTAAAAATTTATCTAAGAAAATAAAGGTGTTCTAAATTGAAAAAAACAATTGATTTGATTCCAAATGATTTTGACGAAATGATTGGGTCAAATATTAATTTTGGAAAAGGTTCATTAATTAGAAAAATGATTGAAAATAATTCAATCATTTCTTTTTTATTTTTTGGTCCACCAGGAACTGGGAAAAGCTTAGCTATTAAATTACTATTAAAAAAATTAAATCTTAATTATCATTATTTTAATTCTTCATCAGATAAGAAAAAAGACTTAGAAGAAATATTACAAAAAACAAAATCAGGTGAAAAACCAATTATTATTGTTGAAGAAATTCACAGATTAAATAAAGACAAGCAAGATAGTCTGTTGTATTATCTTGAAAAAGATTTAATAACAATTGCTGCAACTACTACAGAAAATCCTTATTTTGTAGTTAATCCTGCAATAAGAAGTAGAATATTTTTATATGAAATAAAAAGATTAGATGATCAAATAATAATTGATGAATTAACATCATATTTAAAATCTAAAAAAATAGATTTAGATAAAATTATTATTGAAAAAATTGTGGTTTCTAACTTTGGCGATTTTAGAAAAATATTTTCATGTATCAAGCTAGTGTTGGATTACTATAAAGGTGAATCAACTGAAACAATTTTGAAAATGTTATCTAACGATGTTGGCTCAAACATTGATATTGAAAATACAGTTTATTATGATTTTCTTTCAGCATTTCATAAATCAATAAGAGGCAGTGACCCAGATGCTGCTGTTTATTATCTTGCTTGTTTATTACAAAATAATAATTTGTTACCTATCTTTAGAAGACTTTATGCTGTAGCATATGAAGATATTGGTCTTGCTAATCCAGAACTTTCTTCAAGGGTTCATGCTGCAATTGAAGCAGCAAAAGCTATTGGAATGCCAGAGGCAAGAATTCCACTTAGTGCAATAACTATTGAACTAGCCTTATCACCTAAATCAAATTCTGCAATCAATGCAATTGATGAAGCAATAGCTGTTGTTGAAAAAAATCATTATTTACCACCTAAACATATCTGTGATAATCATTATAGTAACGCTGTTAATTTAGGAGTTAATGGATATAAATATCCTCATAACTACAATTTTAATTGGGTTGAACAAGATTATCTTCCAAAACAAATTAAAAACAAAAAGTTTTACAATTATAATAAATTTAGTTTATTTGAAACTAAACAGCAAAAATATTGAAAAACAATAAAAAAAGAAAGAGATAAATAATAATGAAAAAATCTTTTACTAAATCTTATATAACTACACCAATCTTTTATGCTAGTGGAAAATTACACTTAGGTCATGCATTTACTGGTACATATTGTGATGTTTTAAATAAGTATAAAAAATTAATTGGATATGATTCTATTTTTTTAACTGGGTCTGATGAACACGGACAAAAAATAGAAGAGAATGCAAAAAAAGCAAATATGTCACCACAAGAATTTGTAGACAAAAATAATGAAATGTTTCTATCGCTTTGAAAAACTCTTGGTGTTGATTATGATTTATATATTAGAACTACAGATGAATACCATAAAAAAACAATTCAATGAATATTTGAAGAACTAATAAAAAAAGGCTACATATATTTGGGTGTATGAAAAGGTCTTTATTGTGTTTCTTGTGAAGAAAACTACACTGAAGGTTCATCGATAAAAAATGAAGATGGCTCACTTTGTTGTAATGTTGGTCATAAATTAATTGAAAAAAATGAAGAATCATATTTTTTAAAACTTAGTTTATTTAAAGAGTGAATTGAAAATTTTTTAAAAGAAAACAATGAATTTATTTTTCCAGAAAATAGAAGTAGAGAATTAATAAATAATTTTTTAATTGATGGTAAACTTGAAGATCTTTCAATTTCAAGAAGTACATTTGATTGAGGAATAAAAGTTCCATCAAATCCTAAACATGTTGTTTATGTTTGAATAGATGCTTTATCAAACTATATAACAGCACTTGGTTATCAACAAAAAGATGATTCTAAATTTAAAAAATATTGAATGTCAGATGATTGCCAGAAAATTCATGTTATCGGTAAAGAAATTACAAGATTTCATTGTATTTACTGGCCAATAATGTTAAAGATGTTGGAGTTACCATTACCAGATAAAATTGTGTCTCATGGTTGAATTGTTACGCCTACAGGAAAAATGTCTAAATCACTTGGAAATGTTATAGACCCATTAGAATATATTGATAATTATAAAAGAGATTCTTTTAGGTATTTTTTAATAAGAGAAATTTCTATTAAAGATGATTCTGTTTTTTCAAAAGAAAAATTTATCACAACTTTCAACACTGAACTTGCTAACAATTATGGGAATTTAATTAGTAGAACTGTTGGTATGATTGAAAAATACAATAACTCAATTGTTCCAAATTATGAAGGTTCATATTCTGAGTTTGATAAAGAAATAATAAAGTCAAAACAAGATCTTATTAAAGAAGTTAAAAAATACATTGAAACATTTGAATTAAATAAAATGGTTGATTCAATAGTTGATTTTGAAAACAAAATAAATAGTTATGTTGAAAATACAAAACCATGAATTTTGTTTAAAGAAAACAAAACAAAAGAACTTCATTCTTTTCTAAATATAATGGTAAATTCATTGCGTTTAATAATTAGTTTATTATCACCAATCTTAATAGATTCAACACCAATTGCTTGTGATCAACTTGGTTTAAATAACAAAATGTTAGATTTAAACGATATGGATAATCTTGAATCTGTTACTGGTTTAAAAGTAAAAAAAGGAATAAATCTTTTTGAAAGAATAGTAGAAAAAAATGAAAACTAATATACTTTTTATATATGATATTTCTAAAACGCTTGATGCAATTAAACTAGAATTAGATTCTGAACTTTTTGTAATTGATGCATGTAATGATTTTGACACAGCAAAAGAAAAACTTTCAGTATTAAAGTATGACATTGTCATACTATCTTATGATAATGATAATTTTAATGATGCTATTGCAATGATTCAATTAGTTAGAAGTAAATCAGTATTAATTGATATTATTGCTTATTCTCACTTTTATAATTTAGAAAATATTTTAAATATCTACAAAGCAGGTTCCAATGATTTTATTCTTGCACCAATTGAACCAAAAATTTTAAAAGCAAAAATTTTATCAATGTCTAGAAAGTATGAAGTGTTAAATTCAAAATACTTTAATAATATTGTTAAATATGGAGACTTTGTTGTTGATAGAGATGCAAATATTGTCTTTTTAAAAAATACACAAGTAGATTTCACAAAAAAAGAATATAGAATAATTAGATATTTAATGAAAGCCAATGGTACACCAGTTTCAAAAGCTGAATTACAAAAAGCTATTTGAGGATATGAGGATGAAAAATCAAAAATTGTTGAAGTTACAATATCTCAAATAAAGAAAAAATTGAATAACAAATATTTAAAAACAGTTTTAAAAGAAGGTTATATTCTTGAATCTAAATAACTCTATAAGGGGATTTTTAATTAGGTAAATAAATTTTTTACTTAGTTAAAAATTTTTTTTATTTTGTTTCTCTTATTTTTGTATCATATAGATAAATAAATAAGTAAAGTGAGATAAATAAATGCAATTTAAAAGAATTGTTAAAATAGCTAGTTACTCTTTTTTGGTTATTGCTCCTATTGGTGTTATAGCTGGATTTGCAAAAGCTTGAAATGCTCCAGAATCAATCAACATAGCTGGTTCATCAGCAGTTCAACCTTTGATGACTGCTTTGGGGAATGATTATAAAAATGCTGACGTTACAATTCAAGCAGGAGGTTCAAGTGAAGGAATGAAAGTTGCTGCAACTTTAGAAAAGGACTTAGGTAATGCTTCAAAAAATACTTATAGTTCAGTTCAAAAAGCAACTATTGCAAATAATTCATATGACAAAAATGTTTGAAAAAACAATGGTATAAAAACAGTTACATTTGCTTGGGATGGTCTTGCTGTTGTTTATAAACCATCAAATCCCAACTCAAATCTAATAATAAATAAAACTAATATTTATGATATATATGCTTTGTTTTCGGGGATTAAAACCTATACATTATCTGATCTATTAAATAAGAATAATTCAAATAATGAACAAATTAATGAACCAAATATTATTATGACTCCATATGCTAGAACAGGTGGTGCTAGTGCATCAGGTACAGCTACATCATTCTTAGAGGAATCATCATTGACTACAGAAAAAGGTTGAGAAGATTGAGGTAAAAAAAATAGTGTTGATCCTAATGAAGTAAAAAGAGCTTTATCAACTGGTAGATATTTGGGTTCTCATGTTGTAAACACAAATGAATCAAATGTTGAATCATGAAACAGAGTAAGCTCTGATAATAGGGTCGGTTCAATAGTTTATTTATCTCTTGGGTTTGTTGAGAAAAATCTAAGTGTTATTCAAAGTAGAGGTTTTAGAATAGCAAAAATGGAAGTTGAACAAAAAGAAAATGGTAAACAAAATAAAACTGAAATTGTAGAAGCATCTATTGCTAATGTTTCAAATGGTACATATTTATGATCTTCTCCATTAAATACCATGATATCTACAGTTCATGCAACCCAAGCAACAAAAGATTTTTTATGATGAATTTTAACAAGCGAAGAAGCTAAACAATTAATCCAAAATGCAGGTTATGCGATTGTTACTGACGAAAAGAAATTTAAAATGGTAAGCAAAAAAGATTTTGAAGAAAAAAAAGAGTGAAAAGATGTTGATCAAAAAACTTTTTTTGATTTTAAAAATTCAGATGTAACAATGTATGAATCAAATAGTTCAAATAACAATTGATATGGAGTTCCAAAATAATGAAATTATTTGTAAAAAAAGATCAACTTAAAAAGGATGTTAAACAAAGAAGAATCACCTTTGATTTGATAACTGAAAAGGCAACTCTTGCAATATCACTTCTAATGGGTTTAGTCTTATTTGGAATTATTGGTTTTATTCTTTATAAATCTATACTTGGTTTCCAATTTTATGGAATAGAAAATATATTGTTTTCAAATAGCTTTAATATTTCTGATGGTAAAAATACAGGAACATCATTCTGACTACCATTTTCATCAACAATTTTAACGACATTTATTTCATTGTTAATTGCTGTTCCAATCGGAATTAAAACATCTGTCTTTATTAAATTTAGGATAAAGAAAAAATATAGAAAAATATTTAGAATAATTAGTGAAACTCTTGCAGGAATCCCATCTGTTATCTTTGGTTTATTTGCTTCAATTTCTCTTGGTGAAGTAATGAAATTCTTTGGAATAAGTTCTTATTCTATTATCAATGCTTCTATTATGTTATCTTTCATGGTTTTACCAACAATCATTGCAATGACACTTAATTCTCTTGAAAGTGTTGATGATAACCTTTTAACAAATCCTATTACAATGGGAAACACAAAAACAAGAGCAATTTACAAAGTTTATAAAAAAGCTGCAAGAAACGGAATTATAGTTGGTGTTATTCTTGCAATGGGTAGAGCAATTGGTGAGACAATGGCTTTATCTATGATATTGCAAAATGAAAGCCGTTACTCTGATGTATTAAGTAGTGGTTTAATTGGTATATTAACAAGCGATTTAAAAACAATATCTGTAGTTATTTCAACTAATATGTTTGGTGAAAATGCAAATGAAACAACAAGATCATTATTGTTTGCTTTCGGATTTATTTTATTTGTTTTTATAATGATCTTTAATTTAATGGTTTTATTTATAACAAAGAGCAAAAATAATAAAAAACACAAATTTAAATGAATTGACACTTCAATTAATTTTTTAGTCAATAGTTTTATGTTAATTCCAAATGCTATTGCAAATGCATTTGATTATGTATTTTTCTCATATCGTAGAAAAACAAAATTACAAACGCCTGAAGAAATTATTTTATATACAAGAAAAAGAACTGAATCATACAAATTAGCTAATGTTTATACTTGATATAAATTAATGTGAGAAATTATTTCTGTATCTATTTGTTTTGCTTTCTTAGCTTGATTAATATTGGATATAATTTCTAACGGATTATATGCTTGAGGTTTACCTTCATCTACTGTATTTCAATATTCAAAAAATACAACTGGGCAAGCATTTTTGAACACTTTATTAATCATAATAGTTTCAATATTTATTTCTTTACCATTTGCCCTTTTAACAGCAATATATTTAACAGAATATAGTAAAAACAAAATGTTTAAAACTTCAGTTAATTTCTTCTTGGATTCACTTGGTTCAACACCATCAATTCTATTTGGTATGTTTGGTTTAATATTCTTCATTGAAACACTAGGAATGACAAGTGGTGGTAGTAGAGGTTATTCTCTAATTGCTGGTGCATTAACAATAGTGCTAGTTATTATTCCGAGTTTTACTAGAAGTATTCAGCAAATACTTGTACAAATTCCAAATGAAATTAGAACAAACGCTTTAGCACTTGGTACATCAAAACTTCAGCTTATTACTAAAATAATTTTACCAAGTGCAATAACTGGAATTGTATCAACTACTATATTATCTATTGGTAGGGTCTTAAGTGAAACAGCTCCACTATATTTAACAGCTGGTCTTACAAGCTCTTCAGCAATTTCACTTGATAGATCAGGGCAAACTTTAACAACAAGAATTTATGCTCAATTATTTAACATAGATTTAGTCAATAGTACAAACATCATGTATGAAGTTGCACTTGTTACTTTACTTTTAGTTTTAGGATTAATTTTTATTGGTTACTACATAGTACCAAACTATAAAAAGATAATTAAATATCTAGATGACAAGACAACATTTTTATATGTTTGAATAAAAGATAAAATAAAAAATAAATAAAAGAAAGAAGACTTAAAAATGGAAGAGAAAAAAGAAAATAAAATTAAAAGTTTATTTAAAAGAAAAAATAACAAATATATTATTACAAATGATGTTAAAGAAGATTTTGATTCTCAAAATGCTTTTGAAATTGTTAATTTCAATTTTTGATACAACAATAAAGCTAAACAAGCATTGTTTGATATTAATTTAAATATCAAACATAATAAAGTAACATCTTTTATTGGCCCCTCAGGTTGTGGAAAGTCAACTTTCTTAAGAATGTTAAATAGAATGAATGATTTAATTGATAATGTTTCATATAGTGGTGACATTTACTTCAACAAAGAAAATATATATTCTAAAAAAACTTCAGTTCTTGAATTAAGAAGTAATGTTGGAATGGTTTTTCAAAAACCCACTCCTTTCCCAATGTCAATTTATAACAATATTGCTTATGGTTTAAGATCGCAAGGAATAAGAGATAAAAAATTACTTGATGAAATTGTTGAAAGATCATTAAAACAAGCTGCCCTTTGAGAAGAAGTAAAAAATAATTTAGATGATCTTGCAACAGGATTATCTGGTGGTCAACAACAAAGATTGTGTATAGCAAGAGCAATTGCTTTATCACCTAAAGTATTATTAATGGATGAACCAACATCAGCTCTTGACCCTATTGCAACTAGTAAAATTGAAGAATTAATTTTAGAATTAAAAGAGAACTATACAATTGTTATTGTTACTCACTCAATGGCCCAAGCCCAAAGAATTAGTGATGATACTGTATTCTTTTTCAATGGTCAAATAATAGAATCTGGTAAAACAAAAGATATATTTATGCAACCAAAAGAACAAAAAACAAAAGATTATGTAAATGGAAGGATTGGATAATTATGGCTATAAATTTTTTAAGTTTAGAAAAATCTGAAATAGAATTGAAAGCTAATTTTATTGATCTTTTAAAACAAACACAATTTTTACATGAAGATCTTTATAATTGTCTTGTAAAAAATATTCCAATAGACGAAGAAAAACTTGAAGATTTTTTGGAGTTAAAAACTAGAATTAATGATTTAAAAAGAGATATAAGGGATGACTCTATTTGAATTCTTTCAAAAGACCAACCTAGAGCTTCTCATTTAAGATTTATCATTGCAGTTCTTTATTCAATTAAAGATAATGATCGAATCTCTCAATATGCATATAATGTTGCTAAATGAATCAATAGATATCCTTTATCATCTAACATGAGATCTTCAATTCCACTTCTTTTAAAAAAATCTAATCTTTTTTTTCAAAAGGTAATAAATGTTGTTAGTTCAGATAATGTTAAAGAATATGAAGCAGAAATAAAAAAAGATGCTTTAGATTATAGAAATTTTTATAAAGAATTTATTAAAGGAATGATTAAGAAAAACAATTTAAATTCAGATGAATCAATTGATATGTATTTCAACATCTCATTAATATTTAAATGTTTTGAAAGAACTGTTGATCATTTATTAGAAATTTTTAAAAACTTTATGCTAATTTCTAGATAATTTAAAACTAAAAGCAAAAACTCCTAAATTTTAGGAGTTTGCTCGATTGACATGTGAAGTGCAACACTCAAAAAAGAGTGTGCACTTCATTTGTTTTGTTTGTAAGTGTTCACTAATAAAAAGATAATGAATATTAGGAGTGCTTATGAAAACTTATAAACATTTAACAAAAGAAGAAAGATGCTTAATTTATTTTCTTTGAAATAAAGAAAAATATTCTATGAATAAGATTGCAAAAATCTTAAATAAAAACAAATCAACAATATCAAGAGAATTAAAAAGAAACACATCTTCAACAGGGATTTATTATTCATCAACTGCTCACAAAAAATACATTAGAAGAAAATCAAATTGTCATATGTTTTTTATGTTGAAGTACAAAAACTTCACAGATCTTTTTATTCAAAAATTTAATCCTAAATCTCATGGTGTAGAAGCTACAATTTTTTGAATAAAAGAAAACTATCCGTTAGTTAAAGTTCCAAGTGCTAGGCAAGTATTTAGATGAATCAATAGCAAGATTTGAAAGATACAAAGAAGAGATTGTTTAAGAAGAAAATATGTTAAAGGAAAAAGAAGAAAAATAGGTATATTTTCTAAAATTGATGGAAAATACTGCATTCCTTATAGTCTAAGACCAGAAAAGATAAACAATAGAAAAGAATTTGGACATTGAGAAGCTGATCTAATAGTTAGTAAAAGGCAAAGTGGTTATTACCACTTATTGACATTAGTGGAAAGAAAAACAAGGTTGGCAATTATTAGAAAAATAAAAGGGAAGAACGCTAGATCAATGATGGCTAAAATGTATACCATTATTCGAGATGAAAAACTCCCAATAAAAAGCATCACTGTTGATAATGGGTTAGAGTTTCAAATGATGGGAATAACTGCAAAACAATTCAACTTTAAAGTTTATTATTGCCAACCTTATTCTTCATTCCAAAGAGGGTCCAACGAGAACATAAATGGGATAGTTAGAAGATGATATAAAAAAGGAACTGACTTCAGTTTAGTAAGTGAAGATAAAATAAAAACTCTTGAATGAAAAGTAAACAACATCCCAAGAAAAATGTTTGGTTATAAAACAGCTTACCAAATGTATCAAGAAAATATTTAAAAGAAAAAAACTCTCAACTTATATTTCAAAGTCGAGAGTTTAATGTAACATTGAAGTGTTGCACTTCACATGTCAGTTAGGGAAACTCCTAAATTTTAGGAGTTTTTTTGTTATTTTCTTTCAAAAAAATCTATTTATAAAGTGGGGAGGTAAAAAGAAAATAAAATTACAAAATATTTTTTTAAAGGAGTAAAATAATGCAAAAATTAACAATAAAAGAAAAACAAGAAATTAGAGGCGGGTTTAATTGATGAGCAATTGGTATACTTGTATCATTAATAATTCAAGCAGTAGTTTCTTTAATACAAGGAGCTACTGGGGTTTATCAAGTTGCTACTGCTAAATCAACTGGTGATTCATCAACAAAACAAAATTATAGTTCTTATACTAGAAATAATGGATTTTTAAGACTTTCAAAATATCCATCTAGAACAAACATAAATATGGGTATTTTATAGTTTATATATAAATCAATACAATCTAGATATTAAATATCACAAGTAATAATTTACCCCTAAACAAAATTGTTTAGGGGTTTTGTTTTTTATATTAGGTCAATTAAAATTTCATTCAAAATGTTAACATTGTTAGCTTTTAGTTTATTGTCTTTAATAGTTACCAAAGAATAATTAATTTTGTTTTTAAAATATTCATATGCTTTTTTATTTATTTCTTTATTAAGGTCTATTCCATCAATTTTTCTCAACCCCATCATCAGTATGTATAAGTAAATATCTTTTTGTTTTCAATTTTGATTTTTTTTATAATAGTTTAAATAACTACCATAATTTTGATAGTAAACATTTTTTTCAAAACCATATGCACCAATTCCAATAGCTTTTCAATCTTCAAGATCTCAATAAGCTAAATTATGTTTTGAAAAGTATTTTTTATCAATAGATCAATTTGAAACTTCATATCTTGTATATCCAATCTTTTCCATTACATTTTCAATATGTTCTAATTGGTCCTCTTCTGTTTCTATATCAATAACTTCATTTCTTTTATTCATAATTGATCCATCTTTTATTTCTAAAGCATAAAAAGATACATGTTTGATATTGTTTCTTTTAATAAATTCAATTGATTCATTTATGTCACTAATTTTTAATAATGGTAAATTATAAATAAAATCACAAGAAACATTATTAATGTTATGTTTATATAAAAGATTTATTGCTTTTTCAACTACAATGTTTGTGTGCTTTCTGTTTAGCAATCTAAGAATTTTTTCATTTGTTGTTTGAACTCCAAGTGAAACCCGATTTACATTATTATTTTTTAAAATATTAACCTGGCTTTCGGTTACAAATTCTGGATTTAGTTCAATTGTGAATTCGGTTTGAGAATCAATATTTTTTTGTAATGAAGATAATAAAATATCAAGATTATGGTCAGATAAAAAATTAGGGGTTCCCCCACCTATATAAATAGTTTTGCACTTATTGAAAAAACCTGAAATTTCATCCACTATTTTTTCTAAATATAAATCAACCTCTTCGTTTGAAGAAGGAATTTTTCTTACAAAATCACAGTATGTACATATATGCTTGCAAAATGGGATGTGAATGTATAAATGTTTTGTATTATTCATTTAAGAATCCTTCAATAAAATTTTTTATTTCATTATAATTAGTGCCATTGTATTGAATATCAACATTAAATTTATTTTTAATTCATGTAATCTGTCTTTTAGCATAATTTCTTGTTTTCTTTTGGATTGATTCAATATCGATTTCTTTATCAAATATTATTGCCTCATAAACTTCTTTATAACCTATTGCTTTAAGTGAATTTAAATTCATTAGATTTTGATCTTTGATTAATAAATTTTTAAGTTCTTCTTTTCAACCTAAATTGATCATTTCAATTACTCTTGAATTAATTTTTTCATACAAGAATTCTCTTGAACAGTTTGTGCTTATTAAAATATATCTATATTTTGGTTTGAAATTATTTTTATCCATCTCAGATTTTTTTTGGTTATTGTTTGATTCGATAATTCTCAATGCTTGTTCTAATCTTTTACGATTATTAACACTAATTTTTTGTGCTTCTTCATGATCTAATAACTTTAATTTGTCATGTAATTCTTGGTTTGTGAAATTTTTGTATTCTAGTGTTTCGTCAACATCAACTAAATGGTAATTTTTTATTATTGCATCTATATATAAATTAGATCCACCACAAACTACAAAAGTATCTTCATCTGAATTATCAATTAATTCATAAACTTCATCTTTAAATTTTTTTAAGTGTCACTCATCATAAATGCTTTTTGAATTTATGAAAAAATGTTTTATTTGTTTTAGTTCATCACTTGTTGGTTTGTTAATTCCAGCATTTAACTCTTTATATACTTGAAAAGCATCAGCATTAATAATTGATAGATTAAAATCTTTGGCTATTTTAAGAGCCAAAGAACTTTTTCCACTAGCTGTTGGTCCAACAATAATAATTAGTTTTTTCATTTGTATTAATTATATAAATTAAGATTGAATATAAATAAAAAACTAACAGATAACTGCTAGTTTTTTTTAAAACTATATTATTTTGGAATTAATTATTTTGAATATTTTTCTGGATGTTCTTTTTGCATTTTTGCAACGAATTCATCTTTATCCATTTTTCCATATTTGTTCATTAATTCAACACATTCTTGATATTCTTTTTGTGCTCATTTTTCATCTTTAAAACCTTTAATTACAACAGTTTTGTTTTGAAGGTTTTTATAACATTGGAAGAAATCTTTTACTTCAAGTAGTAAATGTTCATTAAGATCACTTAATTTATTAATGTGTTTGTATCTTGGATCACAATCAATTACAGTGATAAGTTTTGTATCAGTTTCTCCACCATCTATCATTTCCATTGCACCGATCACTCTTACTGGAACAACAACACCTGGTAAAAATTCTTGATCACTTACTATTAATGCATCCAATTCATCACCATCTCAGTCTAAAGCTTCTTTTATAAAACCATAATTCATAGGGTAACTACTAGAACCATATAAAATTCTGTCTACAGATATTTGTTTTGTTTTTCTATCATACTCATATTTAATTTTTGAATTTTTTGGTATTTCAATTGTTACATTTAATTTCATACATAATCCTTTCAATTACACAATAATATTATATTAATTGATAAACAGTTATTTTTTACATTTATAAATATTTTGATAAAGTTTGTTTTGTTTTTAATTTGGAATAAAATGAGATTTAATTATTTTTATATTTAAACTTATTAAATTAAAGAAATTTTAATAATAAAAAACAATACAAAATTAAGTGGGTATATGTTTGCATTTTTGATATAATTATTTTGTATAAAGAAAGTAGTGTTAACTCACCTGATTCTTAATTAATTACAGAGAATAGGTAAAAAGCTTAGAATTACATAGTATTTTATTAAATTATTAATTCTGTTTTGTTAAACATACTTTTGTGTACAACATAAGTATGTTTATTTCTTTATACAAGTTAAAATTTTAAGGAATCGTATGAAAAACAAATTTGTTTTGAATGAGGATATTAGAGAAAAAACTTTGCTTGTCATTGATGAAAAGGGTAACAAACTTGGAACAATGTCAAAAGATGAAGCTTTAGAGCTTGCAAAACAAAAAGACTTGGATTTGGTTTTATTTTCTAGTGGTGACTTACCAACAGCTAAAATAATAGATTATGGTAAGTTTATTTATGAATCTAAAAAGAAAAATAAAGAATCTAAAAAGAATCAAGTACAAGTTAAAAATAAGGAAATAAAAGTTAAACCTGTTATTGGTACACATGATTTAAATGTTAGAGTTGAAAACGCTAAAAAATGACTTGATAGCGGTTATAGAATTAGATTTGTAGTTTTAGCTTATGGTAGAATAGGCACAAAAACAGATCAAATTTTTGAAGTTTATGAAAAATTTATTTCTCTTGTTGGTGATAAAGCAATTGTTCAATCTCCGCTTAAAAAAGCAAGTGGAGTTCAATATGAATCTTTCCTAATACCAAACAATAAAAAATAGGAGTCTTTATGAAAGTAAAACAAAAAACTAAAAAAGCTGTTTCTAAAAGAATGAGCAAAACAGGAACTGGGGAATTAAAAAGAAAACACGCTTACAGATCTCACCTTGCTCACAATAAAACAACTAAACAAAAAAGACACTCAAGAAAAGATACTTTAGTTAGTGCTTCAGATAAAAGAAGATACGATCAATTAATTTAATTTTTTAAGGAGAAACAAAAATGAGAACTACGTCAGGGTCAACTACAAGACAAAGAAGAAAAAGATGATTAAAAAAAGCTGAAGGTACTTGAGGTGTAAATCATAGTTCATATAGAAATGCTAAACAAACAGTAATTAAAGCATCACAATATGCTTATAGAGATCGTAAAAACAAAAAAAGAGACTTTAGAAAATTATGAATTGCAAGAATTAATGCAGCAGTAAGAAGTGAAGGTTATACTTACTCTAAATTTATGGCTCAATTAAAAGCTAAAAAAATTGAAATTAATAGAAAAATGCTTTCTGAATTTGCAATTCACCAACCAGAAGAATTTAAAAAATTCCTTCACAATGTAATGCTTAATAATTAATTTAAAAATATTCCAATTTAAACATGGATACAAAATTTGGACAATAATTCAATTCGTAAGAAAAGAATTATTGTCTTTTTATATCTAAACAATTAATAGTTGATTAACAATTAGAATTATTTAATATTTAAAATAAATCTAAATCATTATGTTAAAAAAATAACAAGTATAAAAAGTAACAACTATTATTAAAAAAATGATTTAGAAACAAAATCAAAAAGTTGATGCATCATAATGAAGATAAGACTATTTAATATCAAAAATAGAAAAATCACTAAATAAAAATAAAGGCTTTAGTAATCCAAAGAAAAAACAAACCAAACATTAAATATAAAAGCGATGACTTCTGTTTATTCTTCAAGATATTTTAAATAGGTTATTAAAAAAAATTAATCTAATTAATGTTTAAGATAGGAAATTTTCTTAATAATTAAGTTATTTAATTTTGTTTATCATTTTAAAAACTGAACTTATTTATAAATTAAATACTTCATAATTAAATTTTAGTGAACTGAGAATTATTTTTCTTAGTTTATAAATTATTACAATAATGGAATGATTTAAAAAAATTAAATTGAATAAATTCAAATTAGTATAGATTAAATTTATAAATAAAAAACATGAAATTTAAATTATTGTCCAAATTTCATGTTCGTGTTTAATTAGGATCATTTTTTTATATCAAATTTATAAATAACTATTATTTAAGATAAGCTTTTATACAATTAGATAAAATAAATTTAAAAATTTTTGTTATTTTAATATTATTAGTTTAATAAATTTTATAGGGAATAATAAAAAGGTATCTTTTGATACCTTTGATTATAATGTTTCTTCTTTTATTTTTTTAAATTCTTCTTCCGTTATTAATCCTTGTTTATATAACTCAGCTGCTTGTGATAATTTAGAAAATTTATCTAAATTATTATTACCATCATTATTTTGTTTATTGTTTGGACTAACAATGTTTGCATTATTACCATAATTTTGAGAGGTATTAACTATTGGACCTTTTTTAGCTTTTTCAATCAAACCTTTAACTAAAAAATATGCAACAATGTTTAAAACAAATCCACCAAAAAATATTGAAAGTATTGCTACAATTTTTAAAGTTGAAAAATCAGAACTCACTAATACATTTGTGTCATTGCTATTTTCAAGTGTTATCGATTTCACTAAACATATAATTACCAATACAAATTCTATAATTAAAGAAATTAAGAAAATGAATAAGAATGCATAAGCTACTTTTGTTAAATTATTAACATTTTGAACACTTTGAAAACCATTGTAAATAGTAGATGTTAATGCAGTTGAGTAAAAAACAAAAAATAGAATCATAAATAAAACTCAAAGAAGACACATTACTATAGAAATTTTAAGTAATTTCTTTAGCTTCTCAGCGTTTTCTATAAAATTCATATTTCTCCTATAATATTCCTCTAAGTGGTTATTAATATACAATAACCACTTTTTATATTATCGTAAATGATATGACAGAAACATAAAAAAATAAAAAGGACTACAATTAGCTTTTATTTACAAAAAAATAAAATTTTTATAAATTTCTATGAATATAAAATCAATTAAAAAAAACTTATGCTAATATATTGGGGTTGTTAAATTATAATAGTTAGATTAATAGGATAAAAAATGAGATTTATAAAAGAAAGAAATTTTCAGAGTTTAACTAATTGTTTTTACAAAAACTATTTAATTATCTTAATTTTGGCATTTGTTTCAGGACTTCTTGATTTTTACATGATAAAAAACTATTTTATTTTTGTTACCACACAAACTGGGAACCTTGTTTATTTTGGTTTAAGTTTACTTAATGGGCAATTATATCAAGATGGATTTGTTTATACATTTCATAATTCTTACTTGTATTTATTACCATTTATTGTCATATTAATATCATCATTTGTATTTCATTTTATTGATAAAAAACCTTATTCAATTTGATTTATATATTTTATGTTTGCTTTAGAAATAATTTATTTTGTTGTTTGGTCTATATTTGCTAATAACATAAAACTATATATTGGAAACACAAACAACATTAATCCTGTTGCAATTTTAACAATTATTTTGGTAACAATATTTATAAGTTTTCACTTAACTATTTTTAATCAGGATAAAAATGTAATTTATGCAAATGTAGTTTCAATGGGTGATATTATAAATGCATCAAGATCTTTGCATGATTTTTTTGTTACTAAAAATAAGAATCAACTATTAGTTTTTTTTAAATATATGTTTATTATTATTTTATTTGTAATAGCAATATTATTTTCCTATTTACTTGATAGATTTTTAAATTTTAAAACATTATATTTGATTCCACTTTTCATACTTTTAAATTTAATTATTCTTTGGATTAATCATTTTAAAACAACAAGATATTATATTGAACTTTAATATAATTATTTTTTTATTTATTGATAATAATTTTTGTTAAATTACAAATCACAACAAATATTAAGACAATGTTTTAATATTCTTTTTTTTTAATGTTCTACTTTGCAATTTGTAATTTTAAATTTCTGAATAAAAAAATAGTGCTTCAACACTATTAATTTAATAAAGTATATTTAGCTTTTTTTCGATTTGAATTCTTCTATATTAGATTTGATTTCTGTTTTGAATTCTACCATATCTGATTTGATTTCTGATTTGAATGATTCCATATCTGATTTGATTTCTGTTTTAAATTCTTCCATATCAGATTTTATTTCTAATTTAAATTCTTCCATTTCAGATTTCATCTCAGATTTAAATGATTCCATTTCAGATTTGATTTCTGTTTTAAATTCTTCCATATCTGATTTTATATCAGATTTAAATGATTCCATTTCTGATTTGATTTCTGATTTAAATTCTTCCATTTCAGATTTTATTTCTGATTTAAATGATTCCATTTCTGATTTAATCTCAGATTTGAATGATTCCATTTCAGATTTCATCTCAGACTTAAATGATTTCATTTCAGATTTCAAAGATTTTATTTCTGATTTTAGGCAAGCAACATCATTAGAAATTTGATCAACTTTGATTGTTAATTCATCAATTTTAATTGTAAGATCTTTTATTTGTTGGTTATTTATATACAAAATTTCTTCAATTTTGTCTAATCTATTATTTGTTTGCTCTTTGAATTCAAGCATTTCTTTTTTAAAAGAATCAAATTCTGATTTTAATACATATTTTTCCACAATTATGTTACCTTCCTCTTGTTTTAATTTTAAGTTAAATTCAATTATTTTTTTGTCTTCATCATCAAAATTTTCTCTTTTAAAAATTTCAATTAATTTTAAGCTTTTAGAATTGAATGTTTTTTTGAACTCTTCCTTTGTGGTTTTTGTTCAATTTTTGTTCATAGACACCTCCATTATTTATGGGGTACTACTTTATTATTTTCCAGTATTTATTTTGTGATTACAAATATTGTTATCTCATGTTCCCACTTTATAAATAAATTTTTGGAAAAGAAAATAACAAATTTTATATAAAAAATTTATTTTATTTTTGATTAACTTTATAAGTTTTAAAATTTTTAGATAAATAATTACCATATATAAAAACTAATAGTTTTAATAAATAAAAATAATTCATGAATTTAATTTATTTTTTAAGTATAAATATTTTTTCATATCGATAATGTGAAAGATAAAATATATAATGTATTTATTTTTTAAATAGGAGTTTATTATGACACCACATATCAAAGCAAAAAAAACAGATTTTGCTAAAGTAGTATTAATGCCTGGAGACCCACTTAGAGCAAAGTGAATAGCTGAAAACTTTTTAGAAGAAGTTGAACAAATTAATGAAATAAGAGGAATGTTAGCTTTTACTGGAACATATAAAGGACATAAAGTATCAATTATGGGTCATGGAATGGGAATTCCATCAATTGGTATTTATAGCTATGAATTGTATAAATTTTTTGATGTAGAAACAATTATTAGAATAGGTAGTGCTGGTGCTTATAAAAAAGAAGTTCAAGTTGGTTCTGTTGCTTTAACTAAAGAAGCAACTTCAGAATCAACATATGCTGATTTATTAAATGTTAAAACAGATAATAATGTATTATACCCATCAAAAGAAATTAATACCATTATTGAAAAAACAGCAAAAGAATTAAATATTAATTTATTAAGTGCTAGAATTCATAGTTCTGATGTTTTCTATGGTGTAAGAACTGTAGATGAGATTGTTAAAAAAACAAATGCTGATCTTGTTGAAATGGAATCTTTTGCATTATTTGCAAATGCTAAATTATTAAATAAAAAAGCTGCTTGTTTACTAACATGTAGTGATTCACTTGTAACACATGAAGCAATGAGTGCTGAAGATAGACAAACTAAGTTTGTTGACATGGTTAAGTTAGCTTTAGAATCTGCCATAAAAATATAGGGATGATTATGAATATAGTTGATTTAATTTTAAAAAAGAAAACACGACAGAAAATAAATGAAAAAGAATTTGATTTTTTTATCAAAGGTGTTTTGGATAATAGTATAAAAGATTATCAAATATCGGCTTTTATGATGGCAATTTGCTTTAATGGTTTGGATGATGATGAATCTTTTTATTTAACCAAAGCAATGACTTTGAATGGTGAAACAATAAATTTTGATGAAATAAAAGATACAATTGTAGATAAACATTCAACAGGTGGTATTGGTGATAAAGTGAGCTTAATTTTAGTTCCTTTACTTGCATCAATGAATATAAATGTTGCAAAAATGTCAGGGAAAGGTCTTGGATTTACAGGTGGGACAATTGATAAACTTCACTCAATTGGAATAAAAACAGAATTAAAAGACAAAGAATACATTGATTTGTTAAAAAAAGAACATATGTTTTTTATTTCTCAAAGTGAAAAAATTGCTCCAGCTGATAAAATTCTTTATTCGATAAGAGATACATCTGGGACAATTGATAACATTTCTTTGATTGCAGCTTCAATAATGTCAAAAAAAATAGCAACAAATGCTGATCTTATATATCTTGATGTTAAAGTTGGAGATGGTGCTTTTTTTAAAACAATAAAAGAAGCTAGAAAATTTAGTAAGTTATGTATTAGTATTGGTAAAAAATTCAACAAAAAAGTGATTGCTCATTTAACAAATATGGAAAAACCACTTGGAAGAGCAATTGGTAATTTAATTGAAATAAAAGAATCATTAGATTTTCTATCTAGAAAAAATGAACCATCAAATCTAAAAGATTTAATTTACTCTTTTGCATCAGATATCTTGATTGATTTAAGTAAAGCAAAAGATAAACAAGAAGCATATAAATTAATTGACAAAACAATTAATGATAAAAGTGCATTTAATAAATTTTCTAATTGGTCAAAACTTCAAGGTTGTAAATTGGATTTAAATAAAATTGATGAAATTTATAATCCAAAATATAAAATAGAAATTCTTTCAGAACAAAATGGTTATCTAGAATTTATCTCAAATGAATTATTTGGATATAGTCTTATTGATATAAAAGCAGGAAGAATTAATAAAGAAGACAAATTAGATTATTTATCTGGAATATATTTAAATAAAATTTGTGGTGATAAAGTAAGTGTTAATGATGTTATATTAACAGTTTATTCAAGCACACCAATAAGTGATAAAGTAATAGAAAGTTTAAAAAACAATATATTATATACAAACAAACCCAAAAAAGCTTCAAAAGAAATATTGGAGGTTATTAGATAATTTATGAATACTAAACTTATTTTTGATAAATTAATGGAATTAAAAGAAAATGCATATGTACCATATTCTGATTTTTATGTTAGTGCAATTGTAAAAAGTAATGGTAAATATTACTATGGTGTAAACATTGAAAATTCATCTTACCCTGTAACTTTATGTGCTGAACGTAGTGCAATAGCAGCAGCTATTTCTAGTGGGAATAGATCAATTGATGAAGTGTATCTTTTAACTAAATCTAATGGTTTTGGAATGCCTTGTGGTATGTGCAGACAATTCATGAGTGATTTTATGAAAGATGATGATCAAAAAATTTATGTTTTTAATAAATTTGGTCAATATAAAATTTATACGATTGGTGAAATATTAAAAAATCGTTTTACCCATGAAGATTTAATTAATAGATAGGAGACTAAATATGTATATTGAAAATAAATATTACTTACTTTGATTGAACTCGCCAAGACTTTCAAATGAAGCGAAAAATTATTTAACTAAAATGGATATTAACCAAATTGAAAGTAGTTTTACTGGACAAAAAATGAATTTTGGAACAGCAGGTATAAGACAGGAAATGGGACCTGGTACAAATAGAATGAATTCTTTTACATACCAACAAATGGCTGAAGGTTATGCAAAGTTTATATTAAATAGAAAGCCTGAAGGTGCTGTTGTTTTAATTGCTCATGATAATAGAAAAAATGCTGATATGTTTTCTATGGTTTGTGCAAAAGTTTTAACAAGTTTTGGTATTAGAGTTGTTATGTTTAAAGATAATCAAATGAAAGCAACTCCAATTGCATCTTATACAATTATTAGAAATGAGTATGATGGTGGAATTATCATCACTGCAAGCCATAACCCAAAAAACTATTCAGGTTTTAAAGTTTATAACAACACAGGTAAACAAATTTCAACTGAAGAAGCTGATGAAATTGTGTCATACATGCCTGAAAATGAAGAAATTTTAAATTTAAATTATCAACCTCAAAATGAACTAATTTCTTATCTTGATGAATCAATAGATGATGCTTATTTTTATGATGCTGTAGAATGTTTAATTAATACAGATCTTGAAAGTAAAAAATATATTCCTGTTGTTTATACTGCTCATCATGGAACAGCATCTATTGATTTTAAAAGGTTTATGGAATCTTTAAATTATGTTTCAATTATTCCAACTAAACAGCAATGTGTTCAAGATCCAAATTTTAGTTATTCACCAATAATGAATCCAGAAGAGCCAAAATCTTTTGAATTAGCAATTAAATATGCTGAGAAAGCGAAAGCTAATGTAATATTTGGATTAGACCCAGATTCTGATAGATTAGCAGTTGTTGTAAAACACAATAATGAATGGTATTTCTTATCTGGAAATGAAATGGGAATTATATATAGTTATTATGTTTTAAAAAATAAAGAATTTAACAGAACTCCTTTTATAGTTTCAACTTATGTATCAACTTTTTTAATTGATAAAATAGCTGAAGCTTTTAATGCAAAAGTTTATAGAACTGCAACAGGTTTTAAAAACATTGCAGAAGCAATAAATGAGCATTCTCCATATGAAGACTTTGTTGTAGGTTTTGAAGAAGCGATAGGTTCATTAAACTCAACAATTTGTAGAGATAAAGATGGTTTTCAAGCTGCTGCTCTTGCTTTAGAAATTATTACACATTGTAATGTTAAATCTATGACTTTAGTTGATTATCTTGAACAAGAAATTTATCCTCAATTTGGATATTGAAGTGGTGGTACTGTTTATTACACATTCAATAGTTTAAATTGAAGGGATGAAATGAATAATAAATTAAGATATTTATCATCACTTAAGGACATATATATTAATGGTTTTAAATTATTATCAAATACATTCAACAAGGAAGCAAGTGCTTTAGAATGAGAATTTGAAAATGGTGTTTGAATTAAATTTAGAATATCTGGTACAGAACCTAAATTTAAAGCTTATTTTAATGTTTATGGTACAGATAATGTTAATTCAAAAGAAAATTTAGTAGAATTCAAAAAAGCAATAAATGATTTAATGAGAAGATAAATTGGGTTTAAGCCCTTTTTTATTTTGAATATTTATAGATTAGTTTTTGTATGTTATTACAAAAACTTTTTTTATTTTTTTACCATTTAGACTTGCTTTTTTTTTTTTTTTTTTTGAGTATACTTTTTGTAAATTTTAAGGATAGGAAAAGAAAATTATGAAAAATAAAAAGACAAAATGGATTAAATTATTGTCAATTGGTGGGGCAGTAATGGCTATAGGTGCAGTCCCTGTAGCAATGACTGCTTGTGCTAAAAAATCAACAAGTCAAACTGTAACTAAAGTTACTCCAAAAATTAAATCTGATATTACAATAGTTGGAAAATTTTCAGATTTAGTTAGCACAACTGATGGTACAACAACTGACCAATTAATTAGTCAAGATTTGCAAAAAGATCTTAGTAAAGTTCTTGAAAATAGTAATGAAATTAAGGAAGCAAAAGTTACTTTCAATTCAAATTTAACTGATGAAGATAAGAAATTTAATGATGGAAAAACTGAATATAGCACTTGAAAAACAAGTGCATCACAAAATGTAGTTTATTATTCATCAACATCGCCACAATTAACTGTGAAATCTACAAAAGATTTAAATACACAAATTACTACTAATTTGAATGAAATTATGAAAAAAGCAGGTTTTGCTAGCTCAGAAAATAAAGATTTCAAATTAAATGATGTTAATAAAATTGGTGTTGATAAAGATATGTTACATGTAAGTGTTACTGCAACAGATAAAGGTGGTAAAAAAGCTAGTCCAACTGATGTTGATTTAGTAATACCAACATCTGATATAAATTTTGCACCAGATAAAGCAACTGTTGAAGTAAGTGGTACAAATGTTAATACAAAAAATCAACAAGTAACATTTAAATATGATGTCGGTATAGATTCAACAGTTAATTTTACTAAAACAACTATTGATTTAGATGCTGGTAAAAATATTACAAATGGAACAGATGTTTTAGAAGCATTGGGGTGAAAACAAGTTAGTGCTGCAAATAAACAATTATCAAGACATGCTCTAATAAGTACTTTTGTTGAAAAAGAAGGAACTGGAATTAGTGATATAAATTCTGAAAAAATGGGTAATGATATTGGTGTATTTAATTCTAAATTTACTAATTTTAAAGTTACAGAAACTGAAAAAAATAGTGGTTTATATAATTTAACAGTATCAGCTATTCCGAATGATGGTTATCAATGAGATGATGGTACTAAAGATCAAAAAGAACTAACAATAGCAACTAATGTTGATATTAATGTTAAAGATGCAGAAGTAACTGGTATAGAAAATTATAAAAAAACTGACCCATGAGGATTGGAAAGTTATACTAAAGGTCCTGAAAAATCTGACGAATTACAAACAATAAAAGATTTTTATAAAAATGAAAATAATGTTAATGATTTATTAAATTATGTAAATTTAAACGATAATGATAATGGTGGAATTTTAAATAGTACATATGGTAAACCTAGATTAAAAAATGTTCAATTTACATCCATAAAAGTTGAAAATATAGAATTGATAGCTAAAAGTCAAAAAGAAGATGAAAAACAAATTTTGATTCCTTTAGTTCTTTCTCCAATAAATTCTCATACATGAAAAGACTCATCTGAAAATACTAATATATGAGCAAAACCAGACACATATTTCTACGTAACAATTCCGTTCAAAACGGTTCAATAAATTTTGTAGTTTCATCATTAAAAATAAAAGAGAAGACAAAAATTCTCTTTTATTTTTTTGTTTAATTTTGATTATTTTATCCATTCATTTATTAATAAATATTAATAAATTTCCACTCTTTCAGACTTGCTTTTTTTTTTTTTTTTGAGTATACTTTTTGTAAATTTTAAGGATAGGAAAGAAAAATATGAAAATAAAATTACTAAAAACCATAGGTATAATTGGTTGTTTGGGTATTGTTGGAGCTACTCCAGTGATGCTAACATCTTGTAAAAAGAAAAGCACATCACAAAGCGCAACTATTACTCCACAATTAAAAACTAAAATAACTGGAGTTGGTGGATTAGATGAATTCATTACAACATCAAGTAAAGCAGATGATGTTAATAAAAATTTAAATGATGTATTAAATAATAATATGGAATCAGTTATTTCAAATTGAGAATCTATTCCTGAAAATGAAAGAAACAATATAAAAATAGATTCAACATTAAGCGGATGAGATAACACATCTTGAGGGGATAAAACATTTGATCAATGAAGTGAAGAAAATACATCTACTACAGTTCAATGAAAGGGTTCAAAAACTGAAGTTAACGATAAAGAAAAAGTTGATTTTAAATCTAATAAAGAATTAAAAGAATTTTTAAATAGTAATATAGTACAAATTTCAAAAAATGCTATTGATAATCTTGGAAATAAAAAACCAAGTTTAGCTGATGCTGATATTAAGGTAACTGAAAATGGAAATTTATTAGTTGCTATTAAAGTTACAGAAGGTGAAACAGAAGGTTCAAATAGATTAAAAAGAGATGTAAGTGCTACAACTACAAACTACACCCTATCTATTCCATCTGAACTAATAAACTTTGATCCAACTATTAATTTACAAGTTTCATATGGAAACAATCAATCGATATCTACAGAAGTGGTATTTAATTATACAGTTACAAGTTCATCATTAATTGAACAAACTTTTACAGAATCTGCTAATAAAAAGACTATAACATTAGCTGAAATGAGTCCAACTGAAAGTGATACTATTGGTTTATGAAAAACTGTTACAGATGAAGGAATTCTTAAAGCTCTTGGTTGATTAGATATCAATGAAAGTTTAGAAGAAGGGCACAAGGATGGTGATGGTATTGATGTTGGTTTATTAAAAGAAGATACAATAATTTCTGATCTTGGAATTGATGGCTTAACTAAAGAAAAATTACTTGGTATTGAAATTCAGATGGACCAAAGAGATATTTCTCAAACTAATTACAATGGAGAATATTCGATTTTGGTTTCAACAATCGGTGATAATTCAGAATCTGTAGATCTTAACTTAAGCTTTAATACTTACAAAATTGTTTCACAAAAAACTTCTAATAATACACAACACCCATTGCAAGTTAATGTTCCTAATGCATATTACACAGATAATGTTAAAAGTGGAACAGATACTAATCTTGTGACAAACATCAATTTAACAAAAGAAAATTTTAAAGGACAATTAAAATTAAAAGATACTAATGAATCTAATGCTGGTTCCACATTTATTAAAAGTAAATTCGAAAATAATTCAGCATCTTATAGAGAATTTATAAAAAAATTAGATGAGTCTGGATTAAATATGTTCAAATATGTTAATTTAGAATTTACAGATGTTGTTGTTTCAGAAGAAAACAATACAGACAAATCTAATGATAATACAAATGGAATGTATTCTGGAAATATTATAAAATTAAAAGTTACTACAAAAAAAGGTTTCAGTTTCAAGAAATCATTTACAAATAATAGTATACAATATAACAAAAACACAAGCGGCGATTTATTTTTATACATTAGTTTTACTTACAAAAATCAAGCTAACTATGCAAACTCGTCAATAACATTTGGTCCAAATGTTGATGGAGGCGGAGATTTTCAATTCATACCGAACAGTAATAAATAATTATTTTTGATAAATATAAAAACACCACAATGCAAGTTTCATAGTGGTGTTTTTATCCCTAACTGACATGTGAAGTGCAACACTTCAATGTTACATTAAACTCTCGACTTTGAAATATAAGTTGAGAGTTTTTTGTTTTAAATATTTTCTTGATACATTTGGTAAGCTGTTTTATAACCAAACATTTTTCTTGGGATGTTGTTTACTTTTCATTCAAGAGTTTTTATTTTATCTTCACTTACTAAACTGAAGTCAGTTCCTTTTTTATATCATCTTCTAACTATCCCATTTATGTTCTCGTTGGACCCTCTTTGGAATGAAGAATAAGGTTGGCAATAATAAACTTTAAAGTTGAATTGTTTTGCAGTTATTCCCATCATTTGAAACTCTAACCCATTATCAACAGTGATGCTTTTTATTGGGAGTTTTTCATCTCGAATAATGGTATACATTTTAGCCATCATTGATCTAGCGTTTTTACCTTTTATTTTTCTAATAATTGCCAACCTTGTTTTTCTTTCTACTAATGTTAATAAGTGGTAATAACCACTTTGCCTTTTACTAACTATTAGATCAGCTTCTCAATGTCCAAATTCTTTTCTTTTGTTTATCTTTTCTGGTCTTAGACTATAAGGAATGCAGTATTTTCCATCAATTTTAGAAAATATACCTATTTTTCTTCTTTTTCCTTTAACATATTTTCTTCTTAAACAATCTCTTCTTTGTATCTTTCAAATCTTGCTATTGATTCATCTAAATACTTGCCTAGCACTTGGAACTTTAACTAATGGATAGTTTTCTTTTATTCAAAAAATTGTAGCTTCTACACCATGAGATTTAGGATTAAATTTTTGAATAAAAAGATCTGTGAAGTTTTTGTACTTCAACATAAAAAACATATGACAATTTGATTTTCTTCTAATGTATTTTTTGTGAGCATTTGATGAATAATAAATTCCTGTTGAAGATGTGTTTCTTTTTAATTCTCTTGATATTGTTGATTTGTTTTTATTTAAGATTTTTGCAATCTTATTCATAGAATATTTTTCTTTATTTCAAAGAAAATAAATTAAGCATCTTTCTTCTTTTGTTAAATGTTTATAAGTTTTCATAAGCACTCCTAATATTCATTATCTTTTTATTAGTGAACACTTACAAACAAAACAAATGAAGTGCACACTCTTTTTCGAGTGTTGCACTTCACATGTCAGTCGAGCATAAAAACACCACAATGCAAGTTTCATAGTGGTGTTTTTATATTTATCATTTTCACTTATTTAAAAAACTTTATATCTAAAGATAATAATAAAAAGTTTAAATTAATGTATTTATAATAAATAATTTTTTCGATTAAAAATCAATTAATTTTTGATTATTTTATCCCTTCATTTATTAATAAATATTAATAAATTTTTACTCTTTCAGACTTGCTTTTTTTTTTTTTTTTTTTGAGTATACTTTTTGTAAATTTTTAAGGATAGGAAAGAAAAATATGAAAATAAAATTACTAAAAACCATAGGTATAATTGGTTGTTTAGGTATTGTTGGAGCTACTCCAGTGATGCTAACATCATGTAAAAAGAAAAGCACATCGCAAAGTGCAACTGTTACTCCACAATTGAAAAAATCAATTAGTGGAATTGGAAGTTTAGATGAATTCATTACTACATCAAGTAAAGCAAATGATGTTAACACTAATGTTAAATTTGTTTTGAATTCTAACAAAGAATCAGTTATTGCTAACTGAGTATGTATTCCAGAGAGTGAAAGAAATAATATAAATTTAGATACTAGCTTAGTTGGGTGAGATAATGACAATTGAGGTTCAATGTCTTTTGATGATTGAAATAAAACAAGTCAATCTACAAAAGTTGAATGAAAAGGTTCTAAAGATTCAGCAAATTCAAATGAAAAATTAGAATTTAAATCAAATAAAGAATTAAGAGATTTTTTAAACTCTAATATAGAAAAAATTTCAAAAAATGCAATAACAAATCTTGGTGATAAAAAAGCAAGTTTAGCTGATGCTGATATTAAGGTTGATGAGAATGGAAATTTATTAGTTGCGATTAAAACAGAAGAGGCTACAAAAACTAATATAGATAGATCAAAGAGGGATGTTAAAACTACTACTACAAACTATACTCTATCTATCCCATCTAATGTAATTAACTTTAATCCAACTATTAATCTAAAGGCTTCATTTGGCAATAATCAATCTACATCAGCAGAAGTTGTGTTCACTTATACTGTTACAAGCACACCTTTAATTGAACAAACTTTTGCAACAAATGCTAATAATAAAAAAGCAATAACATTAGCAGAAATGGCAACCTCTGATAGTGATTCTATTGGATTGTGAAAAACAGTTACAGATGAAGGAATTCTTAAAGCTTTAGGTTGATTAGATAGTAATAAAAGTTTAGAAGAAGGTCATGTTGATGGTGATGGCATTGATTCAACATTATTAAAAGAAGACACAATAATTTCTGATCTTGGAATCGATGGCTTAACTAAAGAAAAATTACTTGGTATTCAAATTGAAATGAAACAAAGAGATGTTTCCAAAACAGATTACAATGGAGAATATAATATAATAGTTTCTACAACTTTGAATAATGGACAAAATACAGATCTAAATTTGAATTTCAACACATATAAAATTGTTTCTCAAAAATCAGAAAGCGAAATGCAACATCCATTACAAGTTAATGTTCCGAATGCATACTATATAGATAGCTACATTGGTCAACAAAATGATGGATCTCAATATAGAACTGTTTTAGATTTGACTATTGGTTCAGAAAATAATTTATTATCAACTCCTTTTAAAATTGCAGGTAAAAATGTTGAAAATGGTTCAAATAACAACAACAATAAATATATTGAAGATAATTTCAAAAACCAAACAATACTAAATGCTTTTATTAAACATGTTAATAATCAAATTAATCAATCTAAACATTTTAACTTATTAAATGGTTTTGATTTAAAATTGTCAGAAACAAATGGAATAGTTCACAGAGGGGAAACTAATCAAACAGGTAATTTTATAAGTGGATATGAAAAAGTCATTACATTAGAACTAACATTGAGAAAAGGTTTCACATATGTGAAAAAATCTTTAGATAATTTTGCTATAAGTCAGTCAAATAAAACTATTAAATTATCTAATAGTTCTATAAGCAATAAGAAAATTTCTTTTGGATTTAGTTTTTCATCTCAAACAGACAACACAAAGACGTTAAATTTGGACAATTTAATAAGCATTTCAGAATATGAGACTCAATTAAAAATGTAATTGTATAAACAATTTTGAATTGCTAAAAAAACAATTTAAAAACAAAAAACAATATTATTTGTAATTAACACATTAGTTAACAAACAAAACCCACAATTTTTGCGGGTTTTGTTTGTTTTAAATACATAACAAAAATCTAAAAATAAAAGCATAATGTTTGATTTCTTTTTTAGAAAAATAATTTTTACTCTATTTTAAATATTAAAAATTTTTAAGCAAAAAACAATAGCCAAATTTTTTAAATGGTTTCATATTATAAAAAAATAAAACTTATTTTTAATAATTTATTTTTGTTTTTTATCATTTAGACTTGCTTTTTTTTTTTTTTTTTTTGAGTATACTTTTTGTAAATTTTAAGGATAGGAAAGAAAATTATGAAAAATAAAAAGACAAAATGGATTAGATTATTGTCGATTGGTGGGGCGGTAATGGCTATAGGTTCAGTCCCTATAGCAATGACAGCTTGTGCTAAAAAATTGACAAGTCAAACTGTAACCAAAGTTACTCCAAAAATTAAATCTGATATCAAAATAGTCGGCAAATTTTCAGATTTGGTTAGTGCAGATGTAGGCACAACAACTGATCAACTAATTAGCCAAGATTTGCAAAAAGATATTAGCAAAGTTGTTGATAATAGTGACCAATTAAGTGGTGCAAAAGTTACATTTAATTCAAATTTAACTGATAATGATAAGAAGTTTAATGATGGAACAAAGAATTATAATGATTGAAAATTGTCAGCTTCCTCTAATATAGTTTATTATTCATCAAATTCCCCACAATTAAATGTAAAATCTACGAAAGATTTAAATGTACAAATTACTAGTAGTTTAAATGAAATAATGAAAAATGCAGGTTTTACTAATGCATCAACTAAAGATTTTAAATTAAATGGTAGTAATAAAATTGGTATTGATAATGATAAGCTACATGTAAGTGTTACCGCAACAGATAAAGGTGTTGGAAAAGCTGGTTCAACTGAAATTGATTTAGTAATACCAACATCTGATATAAATTTTGCACCTGAAAAAGCAACTGTTGAAATAAGTGGTACAAATGTAGATACAAAAAAACAACAAGTAACATTTAAATATGATGTTGGTATAGATTCATCAGTTAACTATACATTGAATAAATTAGATTTAAATGAAGGAAAGAAAATTGAAAATAATATTGATGTTTTAGAAGTATTAGGTTGAAAACAGGTTCAAGCTACAGATAAACAATTATCAAGACATGCTTTAGTGAGTACTTTTGTTGAAAAAGAAGGAACTGGAACTAATGACATAAATTCTCAGAAAATGGGTAATGATATTGGGGTGTTTAATTCTAAATTTACTAATTTTCAAGTTACTGAAACTCAAAGTGGAAGTGGTTTATATAATTTAACAGTAACTGCAACTCCAAATGATGGTTATCAATGAGATGATGGTACTAAAGATCAAAAAGAACTGAAAATAGCAACTAATGTTGATATTAATGTTAAAGATGCTAGTGTTGATAAAAGCGTAAAAAATAATATGAAAAAAGAAGCCTGAGGACTTGACGCTTATGATAAAAGTCCTAATGAAAGTGACTTAGAAAAGATAAAAGAATTCTTTAAAGTTCAAGAAAATGCTAATTATTTATTAAGTTATGCTAATGGAAAAGAGGCTGGAAAAGAAGGTGTTTTGAATAGCCGTTTTGGAAGTACAACTTTACTCAATGTTGAATTTACATCTATAAAAGTTGAAAACATAGAAATAGTTGATAAAAAAACAAAAGCAAATGAAAAACAAATTTTGATACCTTTAGTTCTTTCTCCAATAAATTCTCATACATGAAAAGACAATTCTGAAAGCACTAATATATGAGTAAAATCAGACACATATTTTTATGTAACTATCCCAATTGGAAATGCCAAATAATATTTATACACACAACAAAAAAATAAAAGAAAAAGAAAAATTTTCTTTTATTTTTTTGTTTAATTTTGATAATTTTTTCTTTGTTTAGACTTGCTTTTTTTTTTTTTTTTTTTGAGTATACTTTTTGTAAATTTTAAGGATAGTGAAAGAAAAATATGAAAAATAAAAAGACAAAATTAATTAGATTATTAACAATTGGTGGAGCTGTAATGGCAATGGGCGCAGTCCCTATAGTAATGACAGCTTGTGCTAAAAAAACTAATTCAAATAATGATTCTGTGTCAACTTTTGTTCCTCAACTTAATACTAGTAATATAAAAGTTCATGGTGATTTAAAAGAGCTAGTTGATGGAAATGTTGATGAAATTTTATCTAATTTAGTATCAAAAAACAATGTATTAAAAACTATTGTTACTAATGCAGATGAATACAATGGAGGAGATTTAACTAATATAACTGCAAATGTTGAAGTTAAAAAAAGTGAAAACGGTGAAAACAATTGAGGAACTCAAGAGTATAGTTCTTGAAAGTCGGGAACTACACCTATTTACTATAGTATTAATTTAGACAATATTACAGTTAAAAATAAAAATGAGTTATATACAAAATTAACTGAAAACAACCAATTAAATAAAATATTTGAAGCATCTGGTGTTAGTGTTTCAAATAAAACTCTATCAATAGTTACAGACACTGATGTTTCACTAGAAGGCGATTTGTTACATGTTAATGTTGAAGTAAAAGAAGATGCTGAAAGTACAATGAAATATGACCTTAGAATACCAGCATCTGATATTAACTATACTCCAGATATTAAATCAGTAACTTTTGAAGGTGAAAATGTTAAAACTACAGTTGTTGAAGGTTCAAAAACAAAAATTACTTTTGATGCAGGAATAGATTCTACTGTGAGCAACCAATTGTTAAATACAATTGATTTTAAAAGCGAAGTTAATTCAGACGATCAAATAACAACTCAAAAAATTTTAGATAAACTTAATTTCACAATGACTCAATCTGATCCAGAGAAAATAATAAAAAGTTCTGCACAAAAAACACTATTAACTAATAATTCATTAGATATTCAAGATGCTGTTACTGAAAATTTAAATAGTGAAAAAATTGGTGAAGCTTTAGGTGTGTTTAACACAGAATTTAAAAGTGTTTCTATCACAAAAGCTCATGAAACATATGATGGTCAATATAAATTAACAGCAATTGGTTCTCCAAAAGATGGTCACACATGAATAGATGGAACTACAGAAGAAAAGAGTTTTGAATTTAATGGTATTAGAACTACTTATCAAGGCTCAACTTGAAAGAGCGCAGCTGCTGTTAATAACGGCATATCAAATTTTGATATTGGAAAAAAAGCTGATAAAGAAAGTTTTGATGCATATTTTACTGACAAAACTAATCAAGATAATTTTGCCAAAATGATATATAGTATGCTTAAATCAGCAAATGAACAATCTGGTATGCAAAATGTACATGTTGTATATTTAAGTTCAACATGAACATCTGAAACTAATTCCGTTGTTAGAGTTGGTTTTAGAACAAATGAAGGGTATTCATGAGTTACTGATAAAGACGACAAAAAATCAGAATTTAATGTAAAAATTAATTCATTTAAAATGTATTAAAATAGATGTTTTTTAAAATTTAAACTAGGACATTAAATGGGACAAAACCATTTTGATGTCCTAGTTGCTCGACTGACATGTGAAGTGCAACACTCGAAAAAGAGTGTGCACTTCATTTGTTTTGTTTGTAAGTGTTCACTAATAAAAAGATAATGAATATTAGGAGTGCTTATGAAAACTTATAAACATTTAACAAAAGAAGAAAGATGCTTAATTTATTTTCTTTGAAATAAAGAAAAATATTCTATGAATAAGATTGCAAAAATCTTAAATAAAAACAAATCAACAATATCAAGAGAATTAAAAAGAAACACATCTTCAACAGGAATTTATTATTCATCAAATGCTCACAAAAAATACATTAGAAGAAAATCAAATTGTCATATGTTTTTTATGTTGAAGTACAAAAACTTCACAGATCTTTTTATTCAAAAATTTAATCCTAAATCTCATGGTGTAGAAGCTACAATTTTTTGAATAAAAGAAAACTATCCATTAGTTAAAGTTCCAAGTGCTAGGCAAGTATTTAGATGAATCAATAGCAAGATTTGAAAGATACAAAGAAGAGATTGTTTAAGAAGAAAATATGTTAAAGGAAAAAGAAGAAAAATAGGTATATTTTCTAAAATTGATGGAAAATACTGCATTCCTTATAGTCTAAGACCAGAAAAGATAAACAAAAGAAAAGAATTTGGACATTGAGAAGCTGATCTAATAGTTAGTAAAAGGCAAAGTGGTTATTACCACTTATTAACATTAGTAGAAAGAAAAACAAGGTTGGCAATTATTAGAAAAATAAAAGGTAAAAACGCTAGATCAATGATGGCTAAAATGTATACCATTATTCGAGATGAAAAACTCCCAATAAAAAGCATCACTGTTGATAATGGGTTAGAGTTTCAAATGATGGGAATAACTGCAAAACAATTCAACTTTAAAGTTTATTATTGCCAACCTTATTCTTCATTCCAAAGAGGGTCCAACGAGAACATAAATGGGATAGTTAGAAGATGATATAAAAAAGGAACTGACTTCAGTTTAGTAAGTGAAGATAAAATAAAAACTCTTGAATGAAAAGTAAACAACATCCCAAGAAAAATGTTTGGTTATAAAACAGCTTACCAAATGTATCAAGAAAATATTTAAAACAAAAAACTCTCAACTTATATTTCAAAGTCGAGAGTTTAATGTAACATTGAAGTGTTGCACTTCACATGTCAGTTAGGGAACTAGGACATTAAATGGGACAAAACCATTTTGATGTCCTAGTTTACTCTTTTATTTTTATTAAATTTATGGTTTTTTATTTCTAGAATTTTTAACAAACATTAATATTTTTTTTACCATTTAGACTTGCTTTTTTTTTTTTTTTTTTTGAGTATACTTTTTGTAAATTTTAAGGATAGGAAAATAGAAATATGAAAAATAAAAAGACAAAATTTATTAAGTTATTGTCAATTGGAGGAGCTTTTATGGCTATAGGTGCAGTGCCTATAGCAATGACAGCTTGTGCTAAAAAATCAGCAAGTCAAACTGTAACTAAAGTTACTCCAAAAATTAAATCTGATATTACATTAGTTGGAAAATTTTCAGATTTAGTTAGTGTAGATGCAGACATGTCAACTGATCAACTAATTAGCAAAGATTTGCAAGAAGATCTTAGCAAAGTTGTTGATAATAGTGAACAATTAAATGGCGCAAAAGTTACATTTAACTCAAATTTATCCGAAGAAGATAAGAAGTTCAATGATGGAACAAAAGATTATAGTGAATGAAAAGTAAGCGCATCATCTAATGTGGTTTATTATTCGTCAACATCTCCACAATTAAATGTAAAATCAACAAAAGATTTAAATACACAGATTACTACTAATTTGGATGAGATAATTAAGAAAACAGGTTTTACTGATGCATCAACTAAAGATTTTAAATTAAATGGTAGTAATAAAATTGGTATTGATAATGATAAGCTACATGTAAGTGTTACTGCGACAGATAAAGGTGCTGGAAAAGCTGAACCAACTGAAATTGATTTAGTAATACCAACATCAGATATTAATTTCACACCAGAAAAATCAACAGTTGAAATAAGTGGCACAAATGTTGATACAAAAAAACAACAAGTAACATTTAAATATGATGTCGGTATAGATTCAACAGTTAATTACACTAAAACAACTATTGATTTAGAAGCTGGTAAAGATATTACAAATGGGACTGATGTTTTGGAAGCATTAGGATGAAATAAAGCTGCTAGCGTTCAAAGTAAACAATTATCAAGAAATGCTTTAATGAGTACTTTTGCTGGTGGACAAAAAGCTGGAACAGATGACATAGATTCTCAGAAAATGGGTAATGATATTGGTGTATTTAATTCTAAATTTACTAATTTTCAAGTTATTGAAACTGAAAAAGGAAGTGGTTTATATAATCTAACAGTATCAGCTACTCCAAATGAAGGATACTTATGAGATGATGGTACTAACACAACTAAAAATTTAACAATAGCTAGTAATGTAGATATTAATGTTAAAGATGCAGAAGTTACTAGTGCAGTAACTAATAATGTGGAGAGTAGTCCATGAGGACTTAATATGTATAACAAAGGTCCTAGTGGAAATGAAATAGAAACAATAAAAACATTTTTTAAAACTCAAAATAATATTAATGATTTATTAAATTATGTAAATAATGACTCAACTAATGGAATTATAAATACAACATATGGAAAACAAAATTTAATAAATGTAGAATTTACATCTATAAAAGCTGACAATATAAAGTTAATTGATAAAAAAGCTAAAACTAAAGCAGGAGAAAAAGAAATACTGATACCATTAGTTTTATCTCCAAAGAACTCACATACATGAAAAGATTCAAGTGCATCTAACATTTGAACAAAAGATAGTACATATTTTTATGTGACAATACCAACAAAAGTTGCTGCTTAAACAAATTAAATATTAATCTTAACAAAAGAGCATTTATTTGCTCTTTTTATTTTTTTATGTATTTGTTTTTAAAAAAATAAAGTCTTAAATTAATTTTTTTTGGTTTAGTTTTGCATAATATATTTATTTACCATAAATACATACACATAGTTTATAAACGTAACTAAAAACTTTTTAATTATTTATTTATAAATGTAAAATTAATTTGTGAATATATAAATTATTAAGTTTATTTATATTCCATTTTATGTAAATATTCATTTTTATATTTTATTAAACATTCACATTAATTTTAGGAGAAACATAATGAATAATGTAATTATTGGAAACTGAAAAATGTTTAAAACTTTAGAAGATATTAAGAAATTTAAAAAAGAATTTTATGCTGAAATTAAGAAACAAAAACCAATTGTTGAGTATGGAATCGCTGTACCATCAATTTATTTATTAGAAGCAAAAAAAATATTTAAAAAAGATAAAAAAATGCACATATATGCACAAGATGCTCATTATAAAAATGAAGGTGCTTTCACTGGTAATATATCTTATACTCAATTAATAGATTGTAATATTGAGGGTAGTATTATTGGTCACTCTGAAAGAAGAGAAATGTTTAATGATACTGATGAAACAATTAATTTAAAAACAAAAACTTTATTAGAAAATGATTTAACTGTTATTTTATGTGTTGGTGAAAGCTTACAAACATATGAAAAAAAGAAATCAGTAGAATTTGTTTTAGATCAAATAAAAAAAGATCTTAAAGATATAGATAAAAACTTGTTAAAAAAATTAATAATAGCTTATGAACCAATTTGAGCAATTGGTACTGGTAAAGTTCCAACTGTTGAAGAAGTTGATAACATGTTATTAAAAATAAGAAATGAAATTGAAAAATTATATGATAGTGAATCTGCAAATAACATTAAGATTCAATATGGTGGTAGTGTTAATTTAAAAAATGTTAAGGATTTTATGAAAGCTGCCAATGTTAATGGTGCGCTAGTTGGATCAGCATCACTTGATGGAAAAAATTTTGCAGAACTTTTAATTAATGGAGGAAAATAATAATGAAAAAACCAATTGTATTAGCTATACTTGATGGTTATGGTCATCTTAATAAAAATAAAGGTAATGCAATTTTTAATGCAAAAACTCCTTGTATGGATATGTTAATTAAAGAATACCCAAATTTATTATTACAAGCTTCGGGAAAATATGTTGGTTTACCAGAAGGACAAATAGGTAATTCTGAGGTTGGACACTTAAACATAGGAGCAGGAAGAATTGTTTACACTGGATTATCTTTAATTAATAAAGACATAGAAGAAGATAATTTTAAAAATAACGAAGTACTTAATGAAGCTTTTGAATTTGTTAAAAAAAATAATTCTACACTTCACATAATGGGGTTATTATCTCCTGGTGGTGTGCACTCAAATCAATTGCACATTTTTAAAATTATAGAAGCTGCATCAAAAAACAATTTAATTCCAGTGGTTCATATTTTTGGTGATGGTAGAGACGTTGAACCTAAATCAATTAAAAATTACATCATTTCATTAAATGATGTTTTAAAAACATATGGTGGAAAAATTGGGACTATTTCTGGAAGATTTTATGCAATGGATAGAGATAAAAGATTTGAAAGAACAGAACTTGCATACAAAACTTTATTAGGCGACAATAACAATTTTTATGAAGATGCTTTAAATTATATTGATAGTCAATATGATCAAAATATAACAGATGAATTTTTAGTTCCAGCAACTAAAAAAGATCAAAGTGTTTATATTAAAGATAATGATGCAATTATATTTGCTAATTTTAGACCTGATAGAGCAAGACAATTATCACATTTATTTATAGGTTCACAATTGTATCAAGAAAAACCTTATAAGAGTTTAAATAATATTTATTTTGCTACTATGATGAATTATGAAGGTATTGAACCTAGCGGTGTTTTATACCCAACAGTTGTTTTAAAAAACACAATTGGTGAAATTTTTGAGAAAAATAATATTAAACAATTAAGAATTGCTGAAACTGAAAAATATGCTCATGTTACTTTCTTTATGGATGGTGGTGCTGAAATAAGTTTTAAAAATGAAGATAAAATACTTATTCCATCTCCAAAAGTTACAACTTACGATTTAGCACCTAATATGTCAGCTATTGAAATAACTGATAAATTATTAACAGTTGTTGATCAATATGATGCTGTTATATTAAATTATGCTAATGCTGACATGGTGGGTCATACTGGGGATTATCAAAAAACTGTTGAATCAATTGAATGTTTAGATAAACAAATAGAAAGATTGTACAAAAAAGTTAAAGAACTTAATGGTACATTATTCATAACAGCAGATCATGGAAATGCAGAAGAGATGATAGATGATAATGGTAATAAAATTACTAAACATACAACAAACCCAGTGCCATTTATAATTACAGACAAAAACATAAAATTAAATGATGTTGATGCTAATCTTTCAAATATTGCACCAACAATTTTAGAGTATATGAATATTGATATTCCAAGTGAGATGACATCAAAATCATTATTAAAAAAATAATAACTTGTTTTAGAATTATATATGTTAGTAAAAACTATAATTAGTTTTTAATATATTTAAGGAGAATAAAATGTTTAATAAATTTAAAATTACTAAAATTGAGGCTTATGAGGTTTTAGATTCGAGAGGATTCCCAACAGTTGCTTGTAAAGTTTACTGTGGTGATATTTTTGGAAAAGCTATGGTTCCATCAGGTGCTTCAACTGGAGAAAGAGAAGCTGTTGAATTAAGAGATGGAGACAAAACAAGATATGGTGGTAAAGGAGTATTAACTGCTGTTAAAAACGTTAATGAAATCATTGCTCCTGCATTATTAAAAAAAGACTGTAGAAACCAAACTGAAATTGATGAAATAATGATTAAACTAGATGGTACACCAAATAAAGCAAAACTTGGTGCTAACGCTATTTTATCTGTTTCACTTGCAGTTGCTAAACTTGCTGCAATTTTAAGTAGAAAACCATTGTACAAATACATTAAAGAAAACATGCTAAATGAAACAAATGGAAAATATATTATGCCTGTTCCAATGTTAAATGTTATTAATGGTGGTGCACATGCTGATAACACAATTGATTTCCAAGAATTTATGTTTATGCCAGTAGGTGCTAAATCAATTACAGAAGCTTGTAGAATTGCATCTGAATGTTTCCATGCTTTACAAAGCATTCTTAAATCAAAAAAACTTAACACTAACAAAGGTGATGAAGGTGGTTTTGCACCAGATTTAAAAGATGCTGATCAAGCATTAAAATTAATGGTTGAAGCTGTTGAAAAAGCTGGATACAAAGCTGGTATTGATAAAGATGTTGCATTTGCTTTAGACCCAGCAACTTCTGAATTATATGATAATAACAAAAAAGTTTATGTATTTGATAAAGCTATTAAAGCTAAAATATTAGATGCTAAAAAGGGTACAAAAACTTCAGAAGAAATGATTGAATATTGAAATAAAGAATGTGAAAAATACCCAATTATTTCTATTGAAGATGGTTTAGCTGAAAATGATTGAGACGGATTTGCTTTAATGGTTCAAAAAATGGGTAACAAAGTCCAAATAGTTGGTGATGATTTATTTTGTACAAATCCTGAAATCACTAAAAATGGAATTGAGAAAAAAGTTGCAAATTCTGTATTAATTAAAGTTAACCAAATTGGTACTTTAACAGAAACAATTAAAACAATTAAATTAGCGCACGATGCTGGATGAACAGCTGTTGTTTCACATAGATCTGGAGAAACTGAAGATACAACTATTGCTGATATTGTTGTTGGTATGGGTACTGGACAAATTAAAACAGGTTCTATGTCAAGATCTGAAAGAATAGCTAAATATAACAGATTAATTGAAATTGAAAACGAATTAGGTTCTAATGCTGTTTATTTAGGTCTAAATGCTTTCAAAAATTTCAAAAAATAATGAAAAACATTACATGAAAATCAGTTCTTGAAAAACAAAATAAAGATAATGTAATTGTTGATATTAGAGATAAAGAAACATTTGATCAATTAAAAATCAACAATGATGTTATTAACTTAAATAAAGATATGATTGATAACAACCAAATCAATTTAGATAAATCTAAGAAATATTATATTTATTGTAATAGAGGAATGAAGTCAAAAGAGATAACTGAAAAGTTATCTAAAATGGGATATGATACTTCTAATATTGAAGGTGGTTATCAAGAATATATAAAAAACAAAAAATAGGGAAAATGCTACATTAATTTGTAGCATTTTTTATTGTCTTCAAAGTGTTTGTAATGAATGTATAATACGATTTGTTGGTAGAGTAAACCCTTTTTATCTCTACCAGAATTATTGTATTTAATCCTTTTAGATTAAATTAATACAGCAAAAATAACTAAATAATAAATAAACAAATAAATGTAGGTATTATAGTATGAAAAATGGTAGAGATAAAAAGGGTTTTGTTAACCAAATAAAAATCTTTGAGGCTTTTGCTGGAATTGGATCTCAATATTTAGCTTTAAAAAATATTGCTTCAAAAAAAGGATGGCAAATTAAATCTGTTGGATATATAGAATGATTTGTTAATGCTATAGTTGCATATGAATTATTGCATAATAATTTTGAAAAACTTGAAAAAGAAACCTTTAAAGATATAGACAATGTTTGTGTTTCGTTTGATTCTAAAACACCTGCATTAAATAAAAGTAAATTGGTTAATAGTAATTTAGGTTATCTTTTAAATAAATCAAATGTTGTTTCTAAAAATCTTTTTGATATATCAAAAGTTGACTATCAATCAATTCCAAAAAATATTGATATTTTTACTTATTCTTTTCCTTGTCAAGATTTAAGTCACCAAGGCAAACAAAAAGGTATGAATCAAGAAAATAAAACTAGAAGTAGTTTATTGTGAGAAGTCAAAAGGTTGTTATCAGATATGAATAAAAAGCTTAACATTAGTGAATTGCCAAAATATTTATTAATGGAAAATGTTGTTGCTATTAAAAATAAAAAACATATTCAAGAATATAAAAAATGAATAGAAGAACTTGAAAATTTAAATTATGTTTCTTATGAATATGAATTAGATTCTAAAAACTTTAATGTACCTCAATCAAGAAAAAGAATATTTTTATTGTCTATTAGAAAAGATTTTAAAAATAAGATTAATTTTGAATTTGATAAAAATCTTAATAATAAAGTAAATAAAAATTATTTGCCATTATCAACAATAGTATCTAATGACTTACCATATGATGATAGTTTAATTAAATATAATTTATCATCATTTAAACAAATAAATAATACTAACAAAGCATCACTTATTAACTACACTAATTTTAATTCTGAAAATTATGTTTATGATGTTAATTTTTGTGGACCTACACTTACAGCATCTGGAGCTTTAAGCAGAATAAAACTATATTTTGAAAATAAAAAAATAAGATATATGACAGCAGAAGAATCTTTTTTATATATGGGTTTTAATAAGCAAGATTATTTAAAAATCAAAAAACATAATATTTTATCTGATAGACAATTAATTTTTATTATGGGTAACTCAATAGTAGTTAATGTACTAGAAGCAATTTTTTCTACATTAAAATTCGAAGGTGATGATAAACATGAATAAAAATTATGTAATGCTTGTTGTTCCCTTTGTTACTAAAAATTATAAATCATCAAAAGAAAATGTTCATAAAGTAAAAGGCAAATGTAACTTTGTTATTTTTTTAAAAGATAAGTCAATAGTAAAACAATTTATAGAATTAGAAGAAGCAAATTATCGAGTTACTGATTGCGATATGATAAAAACAGTTGGTTATTGAAATAATAAAGATGTAAGATTTTTTAGAAAAACTTTTATAAAAAATGATAAACCAAAAAAAGAAAAAAGATTTGAAAGTTTAAACAATAAAGAAATTGAATCTATAAATTATTTTTTCAAAAATGAATCTAATACAACAGTATTAAAACAATTAAGTTATTTAAGTGGTAGTAATGCTTCTGGAGCTGAAAAAAATTCAAAAGCTACACCATTAAAATGCATAGATAAAAACTACTTATCTTTTAATTTTTATAACCCATTAAAAAAATATAAAATTAATAATCATCTTTTTAAATCAGATTTTAATTTTGATTCCATTAAAATTATTAGTTTATCAGATGTTATAAATTCCAATCAGTATTTGGAAAATTTTAAAGAAGAATTTTATAAATATAATTGAATGTATATTAATTTACTAGAAGATGAAGAAACTATTGTTAATTTAAATAAAAAAATATCATTATTAAAATCTAATAATGATAAACAAAAAAATGTTGAAAAATTATTTTTAACAAAAGTAAATGATATATATGACCTTTATAATAAAAAATTTTATAACGATAGCAATGAATATAAAAGACAATTAAGATCTATTTATAAATCATGAACCTCGTATCTTGTTTCTATTGATAAATTAAAAGATGTATCACAAAACAAATATGTATCAACTGAAGTGATTGAAGCTGCACATATTATAGGTTTTTCATTTTTAATTTCATCTAATAATATAAACAATTGAAAATTAGCTGTTAATGGGAATAATGTTATTTTTATAGAATCAAACTTTCATAAAATGTTTGATAAAAATATAATCACATTTAATCCAAACAATAGAAAAATTGTTATTAACGAAAACTATCCTGAAAAAAAGTATATTGAAAAAACTATTTCTGTTGATGAAATTTTTTTAATTAATGAGTTAAGTGATGAACAAATAAAAAACTTAGAAATCAATTTTAATTATTGATTAAAAAATAATAAAAATATGAATTAGAAAAATAAATATAAAATTTTATTATATACTATTAAAATAAATTTTAATCAACTATTTTTTTAAAATTATTGAATATAACATATTAAAAGTTTATAATTAATATGATTTGTTGCTTTTGATTAATCTTTGAAAAAAATAAAAGAAAAAATGTAAGAGGTGATATCATGGTAAAACTTTTGAAAAATTGTATGTTATCAAATGGTAAAAAAGTTGATATATTAATCATCAATGAAACTATTGCTAAAATTAGTGAAGAACCTATCACTGATGAAACTTGTGATGTTGAAATTGATGCAACTTTTGATATTAAAAATAACTTAGTAATGCCTGGTATTATTGATGGTTTTTCTAGAATCAAAACTGGATCTCCATATGATGATGCTGATTTTGGTAGTGAATCGATCGCTTGTGCATATGGTGGAATAACTACTTTTGTTGATGTGCCAGTTGATCCAATTACAGATGATTATTTTAAAGTTTTATCTCAAAAAATTGCTACAGCTAATGATACATCTTTGGTTAACTTTGCTTTTGCTATTTCAGCTGGAGATTTAAGTAAAACTAAAGAATTGGCCAAAGCACAAGAATATGCTGTTGGTACTGTTATAAATTTAAATTCAAGAAATTTTAAAGATAGAATATCAGATTCTAATGTTTTAAATGCTATGATTCAATCATCAAAAATGATTTTGATTCATCTGTCTGGTAACGACATTGATACTTTCTTCACAATTTGTGATGATAAAGATATAAAAATATTATTTTATGATATTACAAATGAAAGTGATTTAGAGAAAATATTATTCTATAAAAACCAAGGTTATAACATTAGAACAGCTACATCTATAAACTATTTATTATTTAATAGAGATCAAATTAATAGTGAATACAAAAGAAAAACAATCACAACTGATTACAAACTTGGTACAATGTTAAACAATATTCACTTATGAAATGCTGTTAAAGAAAACAAAATTGACATGATAACATCTACACATTTACCTGTTACTTTAATAGAAAAATTTGAAACTGAACGTCCAGGTTTACCAAATTTTGAAACATTATTCTCTATTTTGTTTGATAATTGTTTTTACAAAAAAATACCTGTTACTCTTTTAGAAAAAATGCTATGTAAAAATCCAGCTAAAATTTATGGTTTAAAGAATAAAGGTGAAATAAAAGAAGGATATGATGCTGATATTATAGTTGTAAACACAACAAAAAGATGATGAATTAAAAATGAAGATATAGTATCAAGAAGTAGATGAACTCCTTTTAATGATCACAGAATTAGCGGAAGAGTAATGATGACTTTTGTTAATGGAGAACTAATTTATAACTACATTAATCAAATGATGCCTATACGTAAAATTAGAGCAGCTAAAATGCCAACATTTGATAATGAAATATTCTTTAATGAATCAAATAGATTCAATTAATTAAAATCATAGTAAACAAACATTGAAATAAATATTGGGCAATAATTCTTTTGAAAAAAAGAATTATTGTTTTTTTTATATTTTTTTTTATATTAAGAATTAAGTATTGTAAATATAAAATTCAACTAATGATTTAATAGTAAAAAAGTTTACATAAAATAAATTAAGAAACCAATATTTATTGTGAAAATAGAAACATTAAAAAGTAAACCATATATAAGTTCTAGAAAAAACTATATATAATCCAAAATTAAAAATAATGATGGAATTATCAATTAATAAATTTTTTGGTAATTAAAAAATAAAACAGTCCAATTAACAAAAACAAACAAAGTTTAAAAACATTAAAATATTATTTCTATTGATTAAAATATTCAAATTTGTTTTTAATAAAAACACAATAGTTAATAAAAAAACAAAATTTAATCCCATAAATCCAATTATAAACATAATTAATATTTTCTTATTAGGTGTTTAAAAATAACTTTATATATTAGATTTATTTTTACTAAAAATGATGAATAAAAAAAACACAAAATTTGAATTTTGTTCAAATCTTGTGTGACAATTCAATATTTTAATAATATGTTCTAATCTGATTTAATGTTAGTTATTGTTTCTATTTATGATTTTAATAAACAAATTAAACATAGTTTTTTTATGAAAATAAAAAAAGAAGGTTTAAAAACCTTCTGGTAATTATTAATGGTGGAGACGAAGGGAGTCAAACCCTCGACCTCCTGAGTGCAAATCAGGTGCTCTATCAATTGAGCTACGTCCCCTTCAATGGTGGAAGTAAATGGGCTCGAACCATCGACCTCACCCTTATCAGGGGTGTGCTCTAACCAACTGAGCTATACTTCCAAATTTACAATATAACTTAATAATTATAAGATAATTGTATTAATATTTCAATACAACATAATTTATTATACATTTCATTATTAAAAGTAGTTAATTTTTTTACAATAAAAGACATTTTGTTTATTTAATTAATTTTATAAACATGAAATTGAATATTTACACTATATAAAGCAATACTAATTGCTATATCAAGATAATAAATAAAAAATTCATTAGTATTATATAATTATTATAAATTTTGATATGGTGATAAAATTATGGAAACAATTTCTGTAAAAGATGTTTTTAAAAACTATAAACAGCTTAAACGTGTTAAATTAGCTGGTTGAGTTAGAACTAATAGAGATAGCGGATCTTTAGGTTTTATCTCTTTTACTGATGGAACATCTATTAATTCAATTCAATTAGTTTATAAAAAACAAGAAACTTCTAATTTTGAAGAAGCTAGAACTGCTAAAACTGGTAGTGCTATTTTAATTGAAGGTGATGTTGTTGAATCTTTAAAAGAAAACCAACATTTTGAAATTTTAGTTAAAGATTTCAAAATGTTAAAACAAGCTGATGAAGATTTTCCTTTACAAAAAAAAGAACATTCTGCAGAATTTTTGAGAACAATTGCACATTTAAGACACAGAACAAATAAATATAGTGCAATTATGAAAATAAGAAGTGAATTAGCTTTTGCAATTCATAATTTCTTTCATATGAATGATTTTTCATGAGTTAGTACTCCAATATTAACTGGTAATGATGCTGAAGGAGCTGGAGAAAACTTTATAGTAAGATCAAAAAATAATGAATTGTTTTTTGATAAACAAGCTTCATTAACAGTTAGTGGTCAATTGCATGCTGAGGCTTATGCACAAGGGTTAAAAAGAGTTTATACTTTTGGACCAACTTTTAGAGCAGAGAAATCAAATACTAACAGACACATAGCTGAATTTTGAATGATTGAACCAGAAATTGCTTTTTGTGGTTTGAATCAACTTACATTATTAATAGAAGCATTTGTTAAATACCTAATAAGATTTGTATTAAAAAATTGTAAAGATGAAATGATTTTCTTAAATAAATTAAGTGGTGAACAATTAATTCCAAAACTTGAAAATGTAATTAACAATGATTTTGTTAAATTATCTTATAAAGATGCTATTACTATATTAAAGAAAAGTATTTCAGAAAACAAAACTAATTTTGAAGATAATGAAATTTATTTTGGTAAAGACTTGGCAAGTGAACATGAAAGATTTTTATGTGAAAAAGTATTTAATAAACCTGTAATACTAACTGATTTTCCAAAAGAGATAAAAGCTTTCTATATGAAATTAAACAATGATGGTACAACTGTTGCTGCTTGTGATTTATTAGTTCCAGGAGTTGGAGAAATCATTGGTGGAAGCCAAAGAGAAGATGATTATAAAAAAATCTTAAATAGATGTTTGAAAATGGGAATTAAGCCAGAAGAAATTAGTTGATATTTGGATTTGAGAAAATATGGGTATTATAAATCTGCAGGATTTGGATTAGGTTTTGAAAGACTAATTATGTATATTACAGATACATCTAATATTAAAGATGTTATCCCGTTCCCTCGTTCTTATGGACCAATTAATTTCTAATAACAATAAAATACATAAATTATTCAAGATAAACAATATTCCAAATATCTTAACGGTATTTAGAATATTGTTTATTCCTTTAATATTGGTCTTTTTAGCATTAGATTCAAATGTTATCATTTATAGTTTTAAAATCTCTAGCATTAACTACCAAATTAGTTTATATGATTTATTGGCTGGAATCTTTTTTATATTAGCTTGCATAACAGATGCTTTGGATGGTTATCTTGCAAGAAAATTTAATTGAATAAGTGATTTTGGAAAAATATGAGATCCTATTGCAGATAAAGTTTTAACCACATCAACATTTATTTTATTAGCTAGCCAAAATATTACTTTATGATATTTAATTGTAATAATGGCATCAAGAGATACTATTGTTGATGCATATAGATTAACTGTTGCTAAAAAAAACATAGTTGTAGCAGCTAATCTATTTGGTAAATTAAAAACTATTTTTCAAATGTTTTCATTAATCATATTAATAATTGTTTTTAACAATCCAATAGGTTTGTATAGTAATGATAATTTATGACAATATTATCTAGTACAAAATATCTTAGTGTTTATTTGTACAATATTATCAGTTATTTCAGGAATTATATATATTGTTCAAATCAATAATAAAATCAAACTTTTAAAACAACAAGAGGAAAATTATGATAAACAAGAAAATAATTAGAGAAAATATTAATCTTTTAAAAACGGGTCTTGAAAAAAGAAATGCAAAAATTGATTTATCAGAAATTGAAAAAACTGATAAAGAACTTTTAAAAATAACACAAGAAATAGAAAAATTAAATGAAAAAAGAAATAGCTTATCAAAACAAATTACTAATCTTATAAAAGAAAATAAAAAAGAAGAAGTTGAAAAAATAAAAAATGAAGTTTCAACAATTAAAAACGAAATTGATAAGTTATCTGAAAATGAAAAAACATTAAGTGATAAGTTAGATTATGAATTATCTAGAATTCCAAACATTCCCCACTCTTCAGTTCCGATTGGTAAAGATGAAACAGAAAATGTAGAAATAAAAAAATATCTAGAACCAACTAAATTTAATTTTAAACCACTAGCACATTGAGATTTAGCAAAAAAGAATGATTTAATAGATTTTGAAAGAAGTACTAAAATAACAGGATCAAGATTTGTTATTTATAAAGAAAATGGTTCAAAGTTAATTAGGGCTCTACAACAATTTACTTTAGATTTACATGCTCAATCAGGATATACTGAATTTTCAATGCCAGTAATTGTTAACAACCAGTCTTTATATAGCACTGGACAATTACCTAAGTTTAAAGAAGATTTATTTAAACTAGAAGATAGTAATTACTTTCTATCTCCAACTGGAGAGGTACAATTAACTAACTTTCATCGTGATGAAATATTAGATGAATCAGTATTACCATTAAGATACACAACTTCAACTATTAATTTTAGAAGTGAAGCAGGTAGTGCTGGTAGAGATACTAGAGGTGTTATTAGACAACATCAATTTTATAAAACAGAGATGGTAAATATAGCGCATCCCAATAATTCTTATGATGTTTTGGAAGAAATGACACTACAAGCTGAAAAAGTTTTAGAAACTCTTAAACTACCGTATAGAAGAATTGTTTTATGTACAGGTGATATGGGATTTAGTAGTTCTAAAACTTATGACATTGAAGTTTGATTACCATCATACAATTCATATAAAGAAATTTCTTCTTGTTCTAATTGTGAAGATTTCCAAGCTAGAAGAGCTATGATAAGATTTAAAAATAAATCAACAAATAAGAATGAACTTGTCCATACACTAAATGGAAGTGGTTTGGCAATTGATAGATTGTGAGCTGCTGTAATTGAAAATTATCAAAATGAAGATGGAAGCATCACAATCCCTGAAGCATTAATTCCATATTTTAAAAAAGAAAAAATATAATAAACATTAATACCTATTATCTAGATTTAATATCTATTTAATTAGGTATTTTTTGTTTTAAATTATTAAAAATAATTTTTATTTGATATCAAACATTATTTGATAACTCCAAAATGACTATTTTTATGCATACATTTTTTTGAGATTATTTAAGCAACAACCAAACTTTAATGTGATTTTGATAAATATTTTTTTATTGTTTTTGGATAATTTTTATATTTTTTTTCGCCTCTGGAGACTTGCTTTTTTTTTTTTTTTTTGAATAGGATTATATGTGTATAAGTGTTAGTTGCTTTTCTAGAGGTTTATTATATGAAAAAAAACAAGTTAAAAATTTTAACATTTTCAAGTTCTGTAGTGTCTATTATTGCTGGCGCATCTTTGCCATTAACTATAAATGGTGTAAGCAATAATTTTTTATCTGCTGATAAAAATATTATTAATAATAATGATTTAAATAATAATGATAACTCATCAGAAAATAAACAAGAATCAAAACAATTAGTTCCATTTGATTTTAATGAATCATGACCATTATTGGTTCAAAATACAGGGCCAATTGTTTCATATCAAAATAAAATTTCATCTTTAGATTGATTTTCTTCTACAAGATGAAGTATTGATTTACTAGAAGCAACTTTTAACAATCAAAAAATTTTTGGTGATTCACCAACATTTGTTAAATGAACAGATAGAGCATTTATTAATTGGGCATTAGATAGAAGTAATAATGCTTTGTGACTTTTAACTAATTCAATTAAAAATGGTGGAGATGTACAAAAACAAAAATTTATAAAAATAGATTCTTTAAATGGAACTATACTTGATGTTAAAGAATTGTCATATAAGCCAGCAGGTGAAAACTGAATGTACTATAGCATTTCTGTACTAGAGTCAGGAAATATCATGGCTTATGGTCAAGGTAATGACAAGTGAGAACAATTTGATATATTAGATACAAAAACTGGACAAGTTACACAAAAATTTAGTAATTCAGGGAATATTGATAAACATATTGAAGATGACATAAAAACCACAGGCGGCGGCAAAGGTGATGTTAGAAGTAGGTTTTTGTTTTCTATAGCTAAAAATATGAATATTTTAGTATTAACTAATTTTGGTTGAAATGGTGGTCAACAAGAGAAAGAAAAATTTGGAGATATTTATTTTGCATTTGTTGATGATGAAATGAATAGAATTCAAACAGGAACTAATGATGAATGATTTTATGCTAAAAAAATGATTGAAAGAACAGATATGGGTAAATTGAATTCAGAATCTGATACTTTCCCAAAATTAGTTTATAAGTTACCTGATGGTAGAATATTATTTTCAATTTATAACAAATTATATGTATTCTTTCCTAATGAAACAGAAAAACAAAAGAAACCAGTTTATAAAGAATTTGATTATGGTGTTAAAGACGACACAACGGGTAAATATTTACCTGTTGAATCATGAACAACAGATACTGACAATAACGTTTATGCAAAATTTAGTAATGATAGCAAAATACAAAAAATTTCAATTTCAGGTTCTACTTTAGAAAACACAAATATAAATATTTCAACTTACTACAATATCGATGGTAATAATGATGAAACTATAAAGAGTAATGCAAATAATTTTGTTCTTTATAATGTTTATGGTTATTCTGGACAAATTATGATGCTTAATCCAAGAAAAATAACTAATAAGCAAGACATGAAACCATCAGAGCAAACAGAATTAGATAAAAAAGGAATAGGGATAGCTGTAGCTATAACTAAAAATAAAAATGGAGAAGGTGGAGACTCTAAAGGTTATTTAAATACAGATAAAGCATTTGTAAAATCAGCTGATTTTAATATTGATCAATCCATTTTAAAAAATAAATTACCAAGTGAAATTAGTAGAAATGATTTAACTATAACTGAAGGTGGTTTTCTTACAAACAACAATACTATAGATCAAACTACTAATCAACTAAAATATAAACAATTTGAAAAAACTAAAATTGATGATGATAAAAATGACACAGACAATTTAGTAATAACTGCTAATATTGATCAAATACCATGATTTGTTGACAATAATGTGATGCCAGGAAATATACCACCTTTAACAATAACTAAAAGTTTTAAAACTGGGGTAAAAATTTCAGAAAGAACAACATGAAAAAATGTTGAATTAGATTATGATTTTAAGAATACGCTTCCATCAAAAATAACACCAGAAGATGTTCAGAGATTTGACCCATTTAGTATTAATATAACTTCTCAAAACACTAGAATAGGTGAAACTTCTTATCCTAGAAAAACATATGAAATAGGTGAAAAAAACGATCAAAATGGAACAATTGTTATAAAAGCAAAATTTGAATATTTGCCTATTGATGTAGATGCTAATGAAACAAATGTTAAAACTCAAACATTTGAAAAAACATACAATGTTTTTAAAAGTAGTGATACAAAAAGTTTTAACTTTGTTGGTTCTAACGGAAACGGAAGTGAAGATATTAAAAATATTCCTCAACTAAAAAATCTAAGTGAGTCTAATTTATTGCCAAGTAGTTTTCAAGCAAATGATCCATCAAGCATTTTGAAATTTATAAATACTGATACATCAGCTGGTTATCCTATTAGTAAAATGAATTTTTCTATTACTCCAAATGATAATCTTGGAACGCTTACAATATCTGGTAGTTTACCACCAGGATATTATCCAGATGGTGGTAATCAAACATTTACAAAAACATATGAAGGATTAAACAAAACAAGAGACTATAGTTTTAATGTAAAACAAACAAATGTTGGCTTTGATAAGAAAAAGTTCAGACCATCTGAGATTGATGAACAAATAGTTTATGGGAATTTTATAGATTATAAAGGATTTAATTCTTCTGACTTATCATTAGATTTAATTCCTAATGATGAGGTTGGTGATCTAACAATTAGAGTTCATTTAAGATCAGATTACCCAAACAATATCGCAACTCAATGAGGATTTAAAAAGACTAGTAATGACTTCATAAGAGAAGACAAAATAACTGGCTTTAAAACTAATGATGAATATAAAACTCAATATGAAGTTAAATTTATTGATGATACTAGCAATAAATTGGATGGTATTAAAAAATTTACACCAAAACAAATTGAACAATCTATTAAATCAAAAGAAAATAATAAATCAAATCCAGAATTAGTTATTAATGGTGAAAAAATCACAACAGAAGAAAAATTGGCAAAAGCTGTTATAGAAAAATTAGGTTCATCTTTACCTAAAAAAGAGAACTTAACATCTGAAAATTTTGGGTATAACATTTACTATAATGACCCAAATGGTGAAATAACTGTTAAATTAACTTTTAAAGGTATTGAAGGCACTAATGGGGATTTAGTGTTTATTCAAAGATATACAGGTTTTGCAAAAGGTAATCAAGTTACAACTGATGATATTCTATCATTTAAAACACAAAGTAAATTAATGAGTGATAATCCAACTTTTAAAACTACATTACCTAGTGAATTGGCAAAATTATTACAAGACCCTAATAAAAAAATTGAAGAAATAAAAAAATACATTAGCTATTTCTCAGGTGCTTATGTAACAGCTATTGATGAAGGTAAATTCACTCTTGAAGTTACAGCTGATGATATTTATGGTTATTTAACTATAAAAATTAATTTTGATAAACAAATAGTAACTGATCCAAATTCTTTATTATCTTACACAACAACATATAATGGATTTGCAACAGAATAGTTTAAATTTAATGAGCGCTTTTTAAGCTCTCATTTTTTATTTTCATATAAACCCATTTTTAAATTATTTTTTATAAATTTTTTGCTATAATACCTTTTTTTTTTTTTTTTTTTGAGTAGCATTAATTGTGTATAAATATTTTTTATTTGGAAGTGCATATATGAAAAAAGGCAAATTAAAAATTTTAACTATAGCGTCATCAATTATATCTGTTGTTACTGGTGTTTCTTTACCATTGGTTATAAATAGTAAAAATCAAAATTTTTTGTCTGTGGGTAAAAATATTAACAATAATGATGATTTTAACAATGAAATGTTAAGAAAAAATAGTGATAAATCAAAAGAATTAGTTCCTTTTGATTTTAACGAATCTTGACCCTTACTAGTTCAAAATACAGGGCCAATTGTTTCATATCAAAATAAGATTTCATCTCTAGATTGATTCTCATCTACAAGATGAAGCATTGATTTATTACAAGCAACTTTTGAAGATAAAAAAATATTTGGAGATTCTCCAAGGTTTGTTAAATGAACAGATAGAGCATTTATTAATTGAGCATTAGATAGAAATAAAAATATTTTATGACTTTTAACAAATTCAGTTGTTAAAGGTTCAAATGTTGAAAAACAAAAATTTATAAAAATTGATTCATTAAATGGGAAAATACTAGATGTTAAAGAATTAGCTTATAAACCAAAAAATCAAAATTGAATGTATTATAGCATTTCGGTTTTAGATTCTGGAAATATTATGGCTTATGGTCAAGGTAATGATAATTGAGAACAATTTGATATTTTGGACACTAAAAAAGGTGAAGTTAACCAAAAATCAAGTGCAAGTGGTAATATTGATAAATTAATAGAAGAAGATATTAGAAAACAAAAAACTAATGGTGATGTAAGAAGTAGATTTTTGTTTTCTATAGCTAAAAATATGAATATTTTAGTACTAACTAATTTTGGTTGAAGCGAAAAATCACAAGATAAAAAAGATTTTGGAGATATTTATTTTGCTTTTGTTGACGATGATATGAATAGAATTCAAACAGGAGCAAATGATGATTGATTCAATGCTAGAAAAATGATTGAAAGAACTAAAATGGGTAATTTAAATTCAGAATCTGACACTTTTCCAAAATTAGTTTATAGATTACCTGATGGTAGAATATTATTTTCAATTTATAACAAACTATATGTTTTCTTTCCTAGTGAAACAGAAAGACAAAATAAACCAGTTTTTAAAGAGTTTGATTATGGTGTAAAAGATAATGCAAGTAATAAATACTTACCGGTTGAATCTTGAACTACTGATACTGATAATAATGTTTATGCCAAATTTTCAAATGATAGCAAGATTCAAAAGATTACAATTCATGGAAATTCATTAAGTACAACATCAATTACTACTAGCACTTATTACAATATTGATGGTAATAATGATAGAACTATAAAGAAAAATGCAAATAATTTTGTTCTTTATAATGTTTATGGTTATTCTGGACAAATTATGATGCTTAATCCAAGAAAAATAAATAATAAGCAAAATATGAAACCTTGAAAACAAGATGATTTGAATAAAAATGGAACAGGAATCGCTGTTGCTATAACTAAAAATAGAAATGGTGTTGGTGGTGATTCAAAAGGTTATTTAAACACAGATAAAGCATTTGTAAAATCTGCTGATTTTAATATAGATGAGTCTATTTTAAAAAATAAATTGCCAAGCGAGATTGGAAGAAATGATTTAACTATAACTGAAGGTGGTTTTCTTACAAATAATAATACTATAGATAAAAAAACCCAACAATTAAAATATAAACAATTTCAAAAAAATAAAATAGATGATGAAAATAAAAATAATTCAAACAATTTGGAAATAACTGCTAATATTGATCAAATACCATGATTTGTTGACAATAATGTGATGCCAGGAAATATACCACCTTTAACAATAACTAAAAGTTTCAAAACTGGTGTAAAAATTTCAGAAAGAATAACATGAAAAAATGTTGAATTAGATTATGATTTTAAAAATACTTTTCCTTCAAAAATAACAAAAGAAGATGTTCAAAGATTTGACCCATTTAGCATTAATATAACTTCCCAAATTACCAAAGTAGCTGGTGTTTCATATCCTAGAAAAACATATGAAATAGGTAATATAAATGATGACGAGGGAACTATTTTAATTAAAGCTAAATTTGAATATTTACCAATTGATGTTGATGCAACAATGACAAACATTAAGACACAAACATTTGAAAAAACATATAATGTATTCAAAAAAAATTCACCAAAAAATTTTAATTTTGTTGGTTCTAATGGTAATAATAGAGAAGATATTAAAAACATACCACAGTTAAAAAATTTGAGTCAGGCAAATTTATTACCTAGTAGCTTCCAAGCAAGTGATCCATCAAGTATTTTGAAATTCATCAATACAGATACATCAACAGGCTATCCAATTAGTAAGATGAATTTTACTATCACACCAAATGATAATCTAGGTACACTTACCATATCTGGTAGTTTACCTTTAGGGTATTATCCAGATAGTGAAAACCAAACATTTTCAAAAACATATATAGGTTTAAATAAAATTAGTGACTATAACTTTAATGTTAGAAAAAATAGTTTAAGTTTCATTAAAAAAAATTTTAGACCTTCTGAAATTAATGAACAAATTGTTTATGCAAATTTTATAGATTATAAAGGGTTTAATTCTTCGGATTTATCATTAGATTTAATTCCTAATGATGAAATTGGAGAATTAATAATAAGAGTTCATTTGAAATCAGATTATCCAAATAATATTGCTACACAATCAAGTTTTAGAAAAAACAAGGGTGATTTTATAAGAGAAACTAAAATAACTGGTTTCAAAACTAATGATGAATATAAAACACAATATGAATTATCATTTGTAAATGATAATAATCATATATTAGATGAAATTAAAAAATTTACTCCTAAACAAATAGAACAATCTATAAAAATAAAAGAAAACGTTGAATCTAATTTTAAATTAGTTATTAATGGACAAAATATCACAAATGAACAACAACTAGCAAAAGCTGTTATAGAAAAAATGGGTAGTTCATTACCAAGAAAAAGTGATTTAAATGATGAAAATTTTGAACAGGAAATTTACTATAATGATCCAAATGGTGAAATAACTATTAAAATAACATTTAAAAATATTGAAGGTGTAAAAAGTAATCTAGTATTTATTCAAAGATTCACTGGTTTTGCAAAGGGTAATCAAGTTACAACTAATGACATTTTATCTTTTAAAACTCAAAGTAAATTAATGAATGATAATCCAAATTTTAAAAATACATTACCTAGTCAATTAGCTAAATTATTGAATAATAATGAAAAAAGAATTGATGAAATTAAAAAATATATTAGCTATTTTTCAGGTGATTACATTAAAGCAATAAACTTAAATAAATTTAATTTAGAAATTACTCCTAGTGATGTTTATGGTTATTTAACAATAAAAATTATTTTTGATAAAGAAATGGTTAAAAATCCAGATTCATTGCTTACTTACACAGCAACATATAATGGTTTTGCAACTGAATAGTTTAAAAATAAATGAGAGCTTTACAAGCTCTCTTTTTTTATGTTTTTATCAAAATTATAACAAGCATAAAAACTGAAATATTTGAATAAAAGAATAGTTAATACAAAAACACTAAAAGGTATTTTTTTAAGTAAATTATTTATAACTTTATTAATAAATTTTAAATATTTTTTATTTTATGTATATCATTTTTTAACTTATTTTTTTCTCTCAATACAAGAAATTATTTAATCATTTTTTATAAGTTTTTAGCTGTTCAGACTTGCTTTTTTTTTTTTTTTTTTGAGTAGCATTTTAAATGGACGTAAGTATTTTAAATTTACAAGAGGTTAAAATATGAAAAAAAATAAAATTGCTCTTTCTGTTGTTACAACTTTAAGTCTTGGTATAATTGGAGCTTCTTCTTTAGTATCTTTTTATAAAGAAAGTAGTTTATCTAAATATTTTTATAACGAAAACAATAATAAAGTTGATAACACAGAAAGTTCTAATTCTGATGCTAATGAAAACATAAATAAAAATAATGTTGAACCAACACCATTTGATTTTGTTACTGCAATGCCTCTTGTATCTCAAAGTACAGGGCCTATTGTTATTAGGAAAAGTACAATCTATTCATTAGATTGATTTGGATCACAAAGATGAAAATTAGATCTTAATACTGCTAAATTTAATGGTCAATCTGTTTTACCTGAAGGTTTATCAAATTCTAATCATATTTATTGAAGAGATTCTGTTGTTATTAACTATGCCCTTGATAGTAATACTAATACTTTGTGAGTTTTAACTAATGCTACTAACCCAGGTGGAAAACCAACAACTCAAAATCTAGTATCGATTAATTCTATCAATGGAGAAATAAAAGGTTTTTATAGTTTAAATAACAATATCACAGACCAATATAGCGCACAATATGGTATATCTGTTTTGCAAAATGGTAATGTGCTAATTTATAATGATGGCGCTAATAGATGATGGAGAAATCAAATTTTTGATGTCGAAAAATTACAAGCTTTACCATACAAAGAAAATCAAAATTCTAAATCACTTCAAGATGACTTATTAAAATTTAATGATCAAAATGGTATAGGGGAAAGAAACATTAGAACAAATTTTATTTTTTCTGTTGGAGAAAATAAAAATATCATGATTATGACTAATCTTGGTGATAATCAAAATGATACTGGTAATAGAAATAGTGTATGATTCGCTTTTGTAGATGATGAAATGAATAGGATAATTTCAGATCAAAATGATATTTTATATAAACCTGTTCTTATTAGCGAAAGAATTAAAATAAATGCTGATACCAATATGAAAAATGGTGAATCATTTCCTAAATTAACATATACCCTTGCAGATGGAAGAATATTATTTTGTATATATGACAAACTTTTTGTCTTTTTTCCTAATGAAATGAAAGGTCAAAAAGATTTGAAATATAAAATGTTTAATATTGGACTAGGTGATGGAAATGGCAAATATTATCCAGTTGAATCATGAACAACAGATACTGATAACAATGTGTATGTTAAGTATGCTAATTCTGGAACAATAAATAAGTTTACTTTTACCGGAACAACTTCAAGTAATACTGAAATACAAACATCTACTTATTTTAATTTATCAGGAATACAACAAGGTTCTATTGCAAACCAAAAAATATTTGATAATGCGAAAAATTTTGTTTTATATAATGTTTATGGTTACACAGGACAAATAATGTTGCTTAATCCTTATAGAGTTACAGATCTTACAAAAATACCAGATAAATTTGAAGATGAAGCTACAAAAAACAACGATTATGGTTTAGCAGTTGCAATAGTTAATAATAAAAATTCTGTTGGTGGTGGAGATTTAAAAGGGTTGCTAAATACTGAAAATGCATTCTTAAAATCGTCTGACTTTGTTATTTCAGAAAACATTTTAAAAAATAAACTACCTAGTGAAATAAATAGAAGTGATATAGAAATAACAGAAAATGGATTTTTTACAAAAAATAATTCAACAGATTCGCAAGGGAATTTACTTTATCCACAATTTAAAAAAGTGATGGATGATGAGAAATCAAAAACTCCCAATCTTAAAATAACTGTTAATATAGATCAAATTCCATGATTTGTTGATAATGGAATTATGCCTGAAAATATACCCCCTTTAAATATAACTAAAGAGTTTACTACTGATCAAAAAATACAAGATAGGGTTATATGAAAAAATGAAAACTTGGATTATGATTTCAAAAATACTTTACCAACAAAAGTTACTTTAGATGATGTTAAGAGATTTGATCCTTTTTCAATAAATTTAACATCTCAGATAACAACTATAAAAGGTGAAAATTATCCTAAAAAGGAATATAAAATTAAAAGTTTTGATGATAATAATGGTAAGATTGAAATTTCAATGGAATATTCATATTTACCAATTGGTGTAGAAGTTAATGAAGAAAACATCATGAAATCTACATTTACTCATGAATATACAATTTTTAAAAAAGATGGTGAAAAAGATTTTATTTTTGTTGGAAATAATAATTCAAGTGAAAACATAAACACAATTCCTCAATTAAAAGAGTTAAGTCAATCAAATTTATTACCAAGTAGTATTACTGCAAATGATTTAAATGGAATATTAAGATTTATAAATACTGATTCTTCAGCTGGCTATCCTATAAGTAAAATGAAATTTAATATTGAACCAAATGATGATTTGGGTTCATTAAAAATTACTGGTACTTTACCATCGGATTATTATGGTGATGGAGAAAAAACATTTACTAAAACTTATACAGGTCTTAATAAAAAAAGTGATTATAAATTTATATTTAATGATCAACCAACTAGTTTTATAAAAAAGAATTTTAGACCAAGTGAAGTTAAAGAACAAGACATATATAATAGCTTTGTAACATATAGTGGATATAATTCTTCTGACTTATCTTTAAATTTAAATCCAAACAATGAAACAGGAGAATTAAATGTTGAATTTATTTTGGATGGTAAATATCCAGATTCAATTGCGAATGGAGTTAATGGATTTATTAAAAAAGATAACTACTTTGTTTTTAGTAAAACTATTTCTGGATTTAAAACAAATAAAGAATATGAAACAGAATATCAAGTTAACTTTATAAGTGATGATGATAAATCTCTTGATGAAATAAAAAAATATACACCAAATCAAATAAAACAATCTATAAATAGTCAAAACTCTAATTCTTCAGTTAATGAAAATCCAAAACTTACAATTAACGGACAACAAATAACTTCAGAAAAAGATTTAGCAATATCAGTCATTAAATCCCTTGGAACAAACTTACCAAAAAAAGAAGATTTAAAAAACAATAATAATTTTTTATATAACATTTATTATAATGATCCAAATGGTGAAATTACTGTTAAACTAACTTTTAAAAACATAACAGGAGTTAGTGGTGATTTAGTGTTCATTCAAAGATTTACAGGTTTTGCTAAAGGTAATCAAGTTACAACTGATGATATATTATCATTCAAAACACAAACTAAATTAATGAGTGATAATCCAACTTTCAAAACAACATTACCTAGTGATTTAGCAAAATTGTTAAATGGTAATGAAGAAAAAAGAGTTGAAGAAATTAAAAAATATATAAGTTATTTCTCTGGGGATTATAGTACAGCAATAAATGCTAATAAGTTTAAATTAGAAATAACTTCAGATGATATTTATGGATATTTAACTATAAAAATTATTTTTGATAGACAAGATATAAAAAACCAAGAATCATTACTTTCTTACACAGTAACATATAATGGTTTTGCAACAGAATAATATTACTAAAAAATAAACTAAAAATAATATAAAGAAGAACACATGACCAAGAATATAAATTCTTACATTGTGTTCTTTTTTTATGTCAATTTTTAATTAAAAAATTTCAATTAAATATCATTTATATTATAAGTTTTTACTAATATGATTTTTCATTTTTTAAATCAAAAATCAGTTTGTAAAAGGTATCTATTATTAATAATCTATTTATTTACCAATTTGATGGCCTTTATTTTTTATAATAAAATTTACTTGTATTATGAGGTAAATATGATTAGAAAAAAAATAATTTCTTTAACAGCCCTTATATCATTATTTGGTGTTGGTGTAGGGACTTTTGGGACAGTTTTATTTAGAAATAATAAAACAACTAGTTATGTTAATAAAGAAAAATCAAAAGAAGAAATAAGTGATAAAACCAATAATAAAGTAAATGAAAAAAATAAATTAATTGCTTCTCAGGCTAATAGTCAAAACACTTTTTTATCTGCAAAAACTGGACCAATAGTTTATTGAGGGTCTAAAATATCTTCTCTGGATTGATTCGGTGGAGAAAGATGAAGTATTGATTTAGATACTATGATGGATAATCCATACAAAGATGGCGATTGAAAAAGAAGCTGATTTAATTACGATTATGATAGAACAAATAATATTTTATATATATTAACAAGTGGTTCTAGTAGAAGTAATGCAAATCAAAGATTGTTAGCAATAGATGTTGAAACTGGAAAAGATGTTTTTACAGGAAAAGAAATTAGCGTTCAAAACAAAATTAGCTATGTTAATTTTCCACAAAAAAGTTCTGATGTTAGATTTCTTACAGTTTTGAAAAATGGTAATGTTTTAATGTATGGTGGTGCAAAAACAGGTTTAAATGATTCCGCTTACTTATATGAAAAAGATAAAAAAACTATAACGAAAATTCAGCATAATTTTCAAACATTTATGGATAAAATTACTAAGCCAAAAAATTCAAAATGATATTTTTTTAATTTAATTCCTGTATCAAATAATAGAAATTTGGTTGAAATTGTTAATTTCACTACTCTTTCAGGTCCTGAAATAGGGAACAAACCAGAAGATGCAAACTTTAATGTTTATTTTATTTTAGTTGATGATAATTTAAATATTATTCAAAATAATGGATGAACTTCTCCTGCGTTAGCAGCAAATGGAATTTCTGGGTATAAAAATAGTAAAATAACACCTCAACGTGATTATTATTATTTTGCTGATGGCAAAGTAGTTACAGTTATTTATAATAGAATAATAATTGTTGATCCTAATAATGGAGTTACTTTTAAATCATCTAAATTATCTGAAGAAAATAAGTGAGTTTTATCTTGAACTTTTGATAGTGGAGAAAATTTATTTTTCAAATATAAAGATGATGGATTTATTTATTCATCTTCTTCAACATCTGTTAAATCAACACCCAAGGATACTTTAGTAAATTTAGATACATATTTTGATATTAATAGTTATTCCCAAAATGATATTAATAAGTATTCTAAAGATTATATTCTTTATAATGTTCATGGTTACTATGGCCAAATAATGATGTTAAATTCTTATTTTTATACAGATCCAAATTTTCCAAATAAAACTGAACAAGAAATAATTGATAATAAATATGGGTTGGCTGTAGCTATTACATCAAATGAAAATAATCCTCTTTTTGGTGATATAAAAGGATTGTTGAATACTGATGATGCATTTATCAAATCTTCAGATTTTACTATCGATAATTCAATATTAAATAATAAACTTCCTAGTGAAATATCAAGACAAGATTTAACAATTACAAATGATGGTTTCTTTACAAGAAACCCAGAGAAAAAAGAAGATGGTACATTAAAATATCCACAATTTGTTAAAGAAGTTATAAATGATAATGAAAAAAAAGATGGACAAGATGGAAATTTAAAAATTACAGCTAACATAGATCAAATTCCATGATTTGTTAATAATAATGTTATGCCATCAGATATTGCCCCACTAACAATTACTAAATGATTCAATACAAGTAACTATATTCAAAGCAGAGTGAATTGAAAAGATGTTTCATTAGATTATGATTTCAAAAATACTATTCCTTCAAAAGTTACATTAGATGATGTTAAAAGATTTGATCCTTTTTATATAAACCTTACTTCTCAAAACACAACTATATCAGGTATTAATTATCCAACTAAAAATTATAAATTTGAAAATCAAAATGATAATGATGGAACAATTACAATTAAAGCAGTAGTTACATATTTACCAATAGATGTGGAAGCAAAAAAAGAAAATCTTATAACACAAGAATTTTCGCATAAATACCAAATATTCAAAAAAACAGATGATAAAAGTTTTAATTATATTGGTAATAAAAATGACAGTAGTGAAGAAAATATTAAAAATATTCCCCAATTAAAAGAATTAAGTGAATCTAACTTATTGCCTAGTAGTTTTGAAGCAGAAGATACATCAAGTATTTTAAAATTTATTAATACAGATTCATCTAAAGGGTATCCACTTAGCAAGATGAAATTTTCAATTACAACAAATGATATAAACGGTACTTTAACTATATCTGGTAAACTTCAAGATGGATATTATGAAGATAATTATACAAATAAAGAATTTACAAAAACATATACAGGGTTAAACCGTATATCAGATTATAGCTTTAATGTTAATTCAAATCCAATGGGCTTTAACAAAAAAGATTATTTTCCATCTGATATAGATGAACAAATAATTTACAAGTTTTTTGCAAATTACAATGGTTTTAATTCATCAGATATAAAATTAAGTTTGATTCCAAATGATGTAAAAGGTGAATTGTCTGTCAGATTTAATTTGGATAAGACTTATCCTGAAAGTGTAGCAAATAATGTTGGTTTTTTAAAACAAGAAGATTCTTATATTAAAGAATTTGTTATTGATGGATTTAAAACAACAAAAGAATATGAAGAACAATACTCTGTTAAATTTAAAGATGATAATAGTAAAGATTTTGATCAAATAAAAAAATATACTCCAAATCAAATTAAACAAATATTAAAAAAAGAAACTAAAGAAGATAATAAGCTTTACATTGGAAACCAAGAGATAAAAAGCGAAATGGATTTTGCTAAAAATGTTGTTGAAAAATATGGATCAAAAATACCAAAAGAATTAACAAATGAAAATTTTGAACAACATATATATTACAATGATCCAAATGGTGAAATCACTGTTAAATTAGTATTTAAAAGTATTGAAGGTTTATCAAATGAATTAGTTTTCATTCAAAGATTTACAGGTTTTGCTAAAGGCAACCAAGTTCCAACTGATGATATTCTTTCTTTTAAAACAGAATCAAAATTATTTTCTGATAATGAACAATTTACAAAAGTTTTGCCATCTTCAATAAAAAAATCTTTAGATGATGTTTCAACTAGAAAAGATATGATTGATAAATTTTTATCTTTCTATTCTGGTGATTATAAAAAAATGATTGATAAAAATAATTTTAATTTAGATGTTGTTGCAGATGATATATTTGGTTACATAACTATAAAAATTTCTTTTAATGAAAAAGATATAACTAATAAACAATCTCTATTGTCATACACAGCAACATATAATGGATTCTTAACAGAATAATTACTTTTATATTTAAATATTTAACTTATGAATTTTAACTAAGTGAGAATAACAATTAACTATAATAATCTTTAAAACTAATTAATAATGCAAAATTGAAATAATAAAATTTAACTAATCATTTTATTATTTCAATCCCTAACTGACATGTGAAGTGCAACACTTCAATGTTACATTAAACTCTCGACTTTGAAATATAAGTTGAGAGTTTTTTGTTTTAAATATTTTCTTGATACATTTGGTAAGCTGTTTTATAACCAAACATTTTTCTTGGGATGTTGTTTACTTTTCATTCAAGAGTTTTTATTTTATCTTCACTTACTAAACTGAAGTCAGTTCCTTTTTTATATCATCTTCTAACTATCCCATTTATGTTCTCGTTGGACCCTCTTTGGAATGAAGAATAAGGTTGGCAATAATAAACTTTAAAGTTGAATTGTTTTGCAGTTATTCCCATCATTTGAAACTCTAACCCATTATCAACAGTGATGCTTTTTATTGGGAGTTTTTCATCTCGAATAATGGTATACATTTTAGCCATCATTGATCTAGCGTTTTTACCTTTTATTTTTCTAATAATTGCCAACCTTGTTTTTCTTTCTACTAATGTTAATAAGTGGTAATAACCACTTTGCCTTTTACTAACTATTAGATCAGCTTCTCAATGTCCAAATTCTTTTCTTTTGTTTATCTTTTCTGGTCTTAGACTATAAGGAATGCAGTATTTTCCATCAATTTTAGAAAATATACCTATTTTTCTTCTTTTTCCTTTAACATATTTTCTTCTTAAACAATCTCTTCTTTGTATCTTTCAAATCTTGCTATTGATTCATCTAAATACTTGCCTAGCACTTGGAACTTTAACTAATGGATAGTTTTCTTTTATTCAAAAAATTGTAGCTTCTACACCATGAGATTTAGGATTAAATTTTTGAATAAAAAGATCTGTGAAGTTTTTGTACTTCAACATAAAAAACATATGACAATTTGATTTTCTTCTAATGTATTTTTTGTGAGCATTTGATGAATAATAAATTCCTGTTGAAGATGTGTTTCTTTTTAATTCTCTTGATATTGTTGATTTGTTTTTATTTAAGATTTTTGCAATCTTATTCATAGAATATTTTTCTTTATTTCAAAGAAAATAAATTAAGCATCTTTCTTCTTTTGTTAAATGTTTATAAGTTTTCATAAGCACTCCTAATATTCATTATCTTTTTATTAGTGAACACTTACAAACAAAACAAATGAAGTGCACACTCTTTTTCGAGTGTTGCACTTCACATGTCAGTCGAGCATTGAAATAATAAAATTTAACTAATCATTTTATTATTTCAATTTTTTATTTTTATCTATTATTTTAAATTCATGTGTATGAGCATTAAAAAAATATTTAAAGTATGTATTTTAAAAATAATTTTTAAACCCTAGATTATTATTTACTTAATAAAAATTTAGATAACAAGTTTTAATCTTAATTAATTTTTAATTAAAAACTTTTTAGAAGAATTAATAAATTTGTAAAAAAATGATTAATTTTTTAATTTTTTATTGTTTATTTTTATAAGTTTTTTAATAATCATCATTTTATTTGTTTTTTATTTAAACAAGTTCTTGTTGTGTTTGCAAACTTTAATTGAAAAATAATTTATGATAAAACTTAAATAAATTTATATGGTATTTTTTATGGTAAGAAAAAAAATAATTTTAACTACAATTATAGCTTCTTTATCAGGAGCATCAATTGGTTTTATACCTAGTTTTGTGATTAATAAAAAATCATCTTATAAAATTAGTAATGCAAATATTAACGATCAATCAAATAATTTAAGTAATAATAATCTTATAAATGAAGAATTAAATAAATTAACACCAACTCAAGCAAATAGTCAAAATACATTTTTATCTGCAAAAACAGGACCAATAGTTTATTGAGGGTCAAAAATTTCTTCTTTGGATTGATTTGGTGGAGAAAGATGAAGTGTTGATTTAGATACAATGATGGAAAATCCTTTTAAAACTGGGGATTGAAAAAGAAGTTGATTTAACTATGATTATGATAGAACAAACAATATTTTGTATATTCTAACTAGTGGTGCTAGTTGAAGTAATGTTAAACAAAGATTGTTAGCAATAGATGTTGAAACTGGAAAAGACGCATTTACAGGTAAAGAAATAAATGAGCAAAACAAAATTAGCTCAATTGATTTCCCTCAAACTAATTCTGATGTTAGGTTTCTTACTGTTTTGAAAAACGGTAATGTTTTAATGTATGGTGGAGCAAAAACCGGATTAAATGGTAATGCATATTTATATGATAAAAATCAAAATAAAATTGAAACAGTTAACCATAAATTTGAAGAACATATGAATATTATTTCTAAACCAAGTGATTCTAAGTGATATTTTTTTAATTTAATACCAGTATCAAATAATAGAAATCTTGTTGAAATTGTTAATTTTACAACTAAATCTGGTGTTGATATTGGTAATGGTGTTAATGATGCAAACTTTAATGTTTATTTTATTTTAGTTGATGATAAATTGAACATAATAAAAAATAATAAGTGATCTAAACCAAAACTAGCTGCAAACGGAATAAACGGTTATAAAAACAGTAAAATAACACCACAACGTGATTATTATTATTTTGCCGATGGAAAAGTTGTTACTGTTCTTTATAACAGAATAATTATTGTAGATCCTAATGGAGATGTTGATTTTAAATCTTTAAAATTATCAGATGAAGATAAATGAGTTTTATCATGAACATTTGATAGTGGAGAAAATTTATTTTTTAAATATAAAGATGATGGTTTTATTTATGCTTCATCTTCAACATCTGTAAAATCAACACAAGATAATAGTTTAGTTAACTTAAACACTTATTTTGATATTAATAGTTCAAGTCAAAATGGGGTTAATAAATATGCTAAAGATTATATTCTTTATAATGTCCATGGATATTATGGTCAGATAATGATGTTGAATTCTTATTTTAATACTGATCCAAATTTTAAAGATAAATCAGAAGAAGAAATCGTTGCAAATCAATATGGATTGGCTGTGGCTATAACTTCAAATGAAAATAATCCTTTATTTGGGGATATAAAAGGTTTGCTAAACACAGATAAAGCATTTATAAAATCATCTGATTTTTCAATTGATGATTCTATATTAAACAATAAACTTCCTAGTGAAATATCAAGACAAGATTTAACAATAACTAATGATGGTTTCTTTACACAAAATACAGAAAAAAACAATAATGGGACATTAAAATATCCTCAATTTGTCAAAGAAGTAATAAATGATGATGGAAAAAAGAATGGTGATCAAGGAAATTTAAGAATAACAGCTAACATCGATCAAATTCCATGATTTGTTAACAATAATGTTATGCCATCAGATATTGCACCTTTAACAATAACTAAATGATTTAACACAAAACAAAAAATTTCTGATAGGGTTAACTGAAAAGATGTTAATTTAGATTATGATTTTAAAAATACATTACCATCAAAGGTAACAGTAGATGACGTTAAAAGATTTAGTCCTTTTTCTATTAATATAACATCACAAAAAACAACAATTGGCGGTGTGTCTTATCCAAAAGAAGAATATAAGATAACTGAAAGAAAAGATGAAACTGGCGAAATAAAAATAACAATGGAATATTCATATCTTCCTATTGATGTTGAAGCAAAAAGTGAAAATATTTTAAAACAAACATTTGAAAAAACATTCAATATTTTTAAAACTAGTGATGAGAAAAAATTTAATTTTGTTGGAAATGGGCAAACAGAAGAAAACATAAATTCCATTCCTCAGTTAAAGGAATTGAGTGAATCAAATTTGTTACCAAGTAGTATATCAAGTGAAGATAATTCGTCAATTTTAAGATTTATTAATACTGATACATCTAGTGGTTATCCATTAAGTAAAATGAAATTTAATGTTACTCCAAACGATAATAATGGTACTTTAAAAATAACTGCTGTATTACCTAAAGAATATTATGGGGACCAAGAAGATAAAGTTTTCACTAAAACATATACTGGTTTAAATAAAACATCCAATTATAAATTTATTTTTAATGCCAATCCAAAAGAGTTTAATAAAAATTCGTATAGACCAAGTGAAGTAAGTGAACAAGATATTTATAAATATTTTGTTATGTATAGTGGATATAACTCTTCTGATTTATCTATTAATCTTCAACCAAATGATGAAACAGGGGAACTTCAAGTAACATTTTATTTAAATGGTGATTATCCAGAATCAATAGCAAATAACTATAATGGATTTGTTAAAACAGAAAATGGCTATGAATATGTTGTAAAAGTAGACGGTTTCCAAACTAATGATGAATATGAAAAACAATATCAAGTGAATTTTATTGATGACAATGATTTTTCATTAAATGACATTAAAAAATTTACACCTAAACAAATAAGTCTTTCATTAAAAAACATTTCATCAAAAATAGATGATAATAAAAACATCATAATAAATGGTAAAGAAATAAAAACTGAAGAAGAATTAGCAAAAGCATTGATTAAATCAACAGGAAGTAAAATTCCAAAAGTAGAAGATTTGAATCAAAATAATTTTTCGTATGAAATTTATTATAATGATCCAAATGGTGAAATAACTATTAAATTAACTTTTAAAAATATTCAAGACATAAATAGTGATTTGGTTTTTATTCAAAGATATACAGGTTTTGCAAAAGGTAATCAAGTTACAACAAATGATATATTATCTTTTAAAACTCAAGATAAATTGATGTTTGACAATAGTGAATTAAAAAAATTATTACCTAGTGAAATTGCAAGTATGTTAAATGATAAAAATTCTAGAGTAAAAGAATTAAATAAATTTCTTAACTATTATTCTGGTGATTATAAAAAATCAATAGATAATAATAAATTTGATTTGGATGTTGTTTATGATGATATTTTTGGATATTTAACTATTAAAATAGTATTTGACAGAACTGATATTGTTGATACAAATTCATTATTATCTTATACTGCTACATACAATGGTTTTATGCATGAATAATGAAAAAATTATTTTTTAACTTATATAAAAATTTAATTAAATATTTTAGTTTGGTTTACTCAAAAGCAACATTTATTTAAATTTGCTGGGTTTTATAGTATTATGTTTTTTTGTTATTATATTAATGATAATAAGAGGTCATTAAAATGAAGAGAAGTTTAAAATGAGTATTATTTGCAACTTCATTAAGTTCTTTGGTTTTAGCTTCTGGTATAGTTATTGGTAGTACAAATATAATAAGGTTACCAGGAAATTCAACAAATAATGGTCATGGAGATGGTAATAACAATGGTGGTGAAGATAATAAACCAAATGAATTTGTTAAGCCGCAATTAAAATCATCAATAAAAGGTATAGGTAGTTTGGATAAATTTATAACTACGTCTAGTAAGGCAGATGATGTTAATAAAAATTTTAATAATGTAATCAATGGTAATAAAGAACAAATTATTAGTAATTGAACTGATATTCCAGAAGATCAACAAAAGTTAATAAATATAAATTCAAAAGTGAAAAATTGAGATAATAATTCTTGAGGTTCAGAAACTTTTTCTGAGTGGTCATCAAAAAATCAGCCAACCACTATGGTTTGAAAAGGTTTTGGAGAATCACCGAATACTAATGAGAAAATAGATTTTAAATCCAATTCTGGATTGAAAGATTTTTTTGACACTAATCTTGATAAGATTGCTAAAAATTCACTAGAAAATTTTGATAATAAAAAAGCAAGTTTGGCCAATTCAGATATTGTAATAGGAGATAATGGTGAATTATTAGTTGGTGTTTCAGTAAGCGATAATCAGCAACCAGCTACAATTAAAAAATTTAATTCAGAAACAACAGATGAAAGTGTAAAAAATTATGTGTTATCAATTCCGGCAGATAATGTTAATTTTTTACCTGAATTAAGTATAGAAACAACTTATGGTGCAGATGATAATAATCTTACTTTATCATCAGATGTATCTTTTGTTTATACTGTTACTAGCAATGAAACAAAAGAGCACGTTTTTTCAAGCAAATCTAATTCAAAAAAAGTAATTATTTTAGATGAAAAAAGTAATGATAATAATTCTATTGGTTTAATAACATCACCTATCAAGGATATTGATATATTAAAATCATTAAAATGAGTTACAGATGGAAAAGAATTAACAGATCATGTAGATGGTAATGAAATTGATGCAACTGAATTGAATGAGGATCAAATAATTAATGATCTTGAAATTACAAATCTAACAAAAGATAGATTATTGGGTATTCAAATTGAAATGAAAACAAGAGACATAAATAGTGCAGATTTTAATGGTGAATACTCTATACTTATATTTACAACATTATCACAACAGTCTAATAATGATATAGATTTAAATTTAAATTTCACAACTTATAAAATAGTTTCTGAATTACCAACAGAAGAAAAAAAATCATCTGTACCACTACAATTAAATGTTCCTAATGCTTATTATGTAGATAAGATTGGCGAATCTAATATATTTTTAGGACTTAGGAATGAAAAAATGGCTAATTATTATTTAGAATCTGCCCTTACTTTTGGTTCAAAAGGTCATGAAACAAATGAGGATAATTATTTTGCGGCTTTTAAACAAAATTTTACAAGTGTTAATTCAGAAAGATTTAAAGAATTGTTAATAAAGATAGATGCAAATAAAGAAAACAATATAAAATTATTTGGATATATAGAATTTACTGGTATTTCTGTAACAGGTGATGCAGATAATTTATCTTTAGAAATTACTATTCAACCAAAAAAAGGCTTTACATTTAAAAAAGCTTTTAATATTACTGAAAATGAAAAAAATATTACATATAATCAAAATTCAGAAAGTAGAAAACTTATTATATCTGGTTCTATAACTGCAACTGCAGCATCTGGTGACAAAATGTATAGGGGTTTTCTTGCTTCTAATACATATGAACCAACACAACAAATACCTTTAAATTTAGAAAAAGCTTAGTTAAATATTTTTTAATTATTAATTAATTTTGAACAGATTTTAATTTAACAAAATCTGTTTTTTTAACTTTTGTTCTAATTTTCAAAAAATCAAAAACAATTAAATAAATTTTTAGTATTTTCAAAATTAAAAACTTTAATTTTTTATTCTAAAAATAATTTAAATTATTTGTCGCTTAACAAAACCTCTTATTTTTTTAATGTAAAATTTAATTCCAAAAACATTTTTATATCTAATTTGTTAAAAATGGTTTATTGAATATGATTTTTATTTTTAATAGAATATAAAAATACTATATGTAATAAGGGAGTTAAAATGACTAAAAAAAGCAAATTATTAATAAGTGTTATTGGTTCTACGTTTATTTTGGGAACCGCATTAACAGTAACAAGTATACAAATAAATGATGCATTAAAAATAAAAGATAGTGGGACTTTAGACAATAAAACTTTTTCTGATGAACCATTATCATCTAATTTAATGGATGAAAAATATCCATTAGTTGCATCACAAGCTAATGGTCAAAATGCATATTTATCTGCAAAAACAGGTCCAATAGTTTATTGGGGGGATAAAATAACTTCCTTAGATTGATTCGGCGCTGAAAGATGAAGTGTTGATATGAATAAAGTATTGACATCGCCAACTCATGATGGAGATTGAAAAAGAGCTTGATTTAACTGAGATTATGATAGAGAAAATGATGTTCTTTGAATATTATCTGCTGGTAATTGAAAACCTGGAACAAATGTTAATCAAAAACTAATAGCAATTGATGTTAAAACAGGTAACGATTTTTTTAATAAAAATAAATCATACAAAGAAATACCATTCCCTAAAAATATGACTGATGTTAGATTCTTATCAGTATTAAAATCTGGTGATGTATTAATGTATGGTGGTGCTAGATTACCATTAAATTCAGAAGCATATATTTATAGTAAATCTGAAGATAAAATTACAGCTATTTCTTATAATTTTAATGATGCTTTAAATTCTGTTGTAAGAGCCAATCGTTCATTTAGATGATATTTTTTCAATTTGATTTCAATAGGTAATAATCTTAATGTTGCACAATTTGTTCAATTTCCTGATGGTTCTGCGCAAACATCAAGTTTTGATGTTTATGGTATTTTGGTAAATGACAATTTACAACAGGTAAAAAATAAGATTTGAGACAAACCAAAACTTATAACTAAAGGTCTTAATGGATTTAACAATAAACAAACAACACCACAAAGAGACTACTATTATCTTACAAATGGTAACGTGGTTACTGTTTTATATAATAAGTTGGTTCTTTTTGATCCAAGAACTACTGATGTTAAAGTTTTAAAATTAACTGATGATATTAAGTGAGTACAATCATGAACTTTTGATGCTAGTGATAATCTATACTTTAAATATAGAAGTGACACATTTATTTATAAAATTAATACATCTAATATCCAAGCAACACAGAATGATAATCTTTTAAGTCCTATTACTTATTTTGATATAGGTGGAGCAACAACAAATAATATCAATTCATACTCAAATAATTATGTTCTTTATAATGTTCATGGATATACTGGTCAAATAATGATGATAAACTCTATTTATAGAGATGACCCAAACTTTGGTAATATCACTGAAGATGATAAATTAAAAAACCAATATGGACTTGCAGTAGCTATAAGTGAAAATAGATTTAACCAAAATACTGGAGATGTAAAAGGTTTATTAAATACAGATAAAGCTTTTTTACAGGCTGCTAATTTTGAAATAAAAAAAGGTGTATTAGAAAACAAACTTCCATCAGAAATTACTAGTAATGATTTTGATTACTTAAATGAAAGTTTCTTAACCAGAAATAACGAAAGAGATGAAAAAGGTAATTTAAAATACCCAAGATTTACTAAGACGACAATTGATGATGAAAAAGGAAAAATCGAAGTTGAAGTTAACTTGGATCAAATACCTTGATTTGTTAATAATGGTCAAATGCCAAGTGATATAGCTCCTAAAACATTAAAATTTAGCTCAGACAAATCTGATAAGATTTCTTCTAGAATTACATGAAAAGATTCAAATTTTGATTATGATTTTAAAAACACACTTCCATCTAAATTGACTGATGAAGATGTCTATAGATTTGATCCTTTTTCAATTAATATTCAATCTCAAATATTAAGCATAGGCAATGTAAGTTATCCTAACAAAAAATATGAAATAGTAAAAAGAGATGACACAACTGGTAATGTAACCATAAAAACAACTTTTCAATATTTACCATTAGGTGTTGATCAAAAACAAAAAAATATTTTAACTTATTCTGAAGAAAAAGAATACAAGATTTTTAATAAAACTATGAGTCATAATCTAGTTTTTGTTGGTAATGGAGGAGAAAAAGAAGATATAAAAAATATACCCGAATTAAAGGGTTTAAGTGAATCAAATTTATTACCATCATCTTTTAACACAAAAGATTTAACAAGTATTTTAAAATTTATAAATACAGATCGATCAACAGGTTATCCTATTAGCAAAATGACATTTAAAATAATTCCAAACGATATAGATGGAACTATTACAATAACAGGGTCTTTACCTGATGGCTATTATTCTGACGATAACAATAAAACTTTTACTAAAACATATATTGGTTTAAACAAAATATCAGATTATAAATTTTCAACATATAGTAATCCAACAAATTTTGTTAAAAAATCAAAAAGACCTAGCGAAATAACAATTAATGATGTTTTTAACAATTTTGTATCATATAGTGGATACAATTCATCTAATGTTAGTTTGGAATTAATTCCTAATGATAAGGATGGTATATTAACAATTAAATATATTTTAAGTAGTCATTATAATGATTCAATTGGACTTTTAAATGGTTTTACAAAAGATACTAACGGAACATACTATAGATTAGATGTAGTCAGTGGTTTCAAAACAACAGAAGAATATGAATCACAATTTTTATTAAAATTCTATGATGATAATGATGTAATATTAAATGAAATTAAAAAATACACTCCTCAACAAATTAATCAAACACTTAATCAAGAAGGAGAAACTCATAACAATATAGTTTTAAAAATAGGTAATAAAGTAATTAAGAACACTAAAGAACTATGTCAAGCATTAATAAAAGAAAAAGGATCTAGTATTAGTCAAATACAAACAGAACCTGATATAAATGTTTATTATAATGATCCAAATGGTGAAATAACCATTAAATTAACTTATAAAAATGTTAATAATGGTGAAGATTTAGTATTCATTCAAAGATTTACAGGTTTTGCTAGAGGAAATCAAGTTACAACGAATGATGTATTTAGTTTTAAAACAAATTCTAGATTATTTAGTGATAATAATTCTTTAAAAACTGCTATTCCTTCATCAATAAAAACCGATCTTTTGAATAAAAAAATTGATATTAGAGATTTTATTAATTACCATTCTGGTGATTATATAAAAGCTATAGAAGAGAATAATTACAGTTTGGAAATAGTGGCTAATGATATATATGGCTATTTGACTATCAAAATATCTTTTGATCAATTATCAATTAAAGACACTAAATCATTATTGTCTTATACTGTAACTTATAATGGATTTATGACAGAATAAAATTTTAATATTTTTGGCTTAAAATAGTTTCTAAATAATTATGAGATTTATTGATTGTTTAATTAAATTTATTTTTTTAACTTAATCTATAAAGTTAACAACATAATTTGTTGTTAACTGCTCGACTGACATGTGAAGTGCAACACTCGAAAAAGAGTGTGCACTTCATTTGTTTTGTTTGTAAGTGTTCACTAATAAAAAGATAATGAATATTAGGAGTGCTTATGAAAACTTATAAACATTTAACAAAAGAAGAAAGATGCTTAATTTATTTTCTTTGAAATAAAGAAAAATATTCTATGAATAAGATTGCAAAAATCTTAAATAAAAACAAATCAACAATATCAAGAGAGTTGAAGAGAAACACATCTTCAGCAGGAATTTATTATTCATCATCTGCTCACAAAAAATACATTAGAAGAAAATCAAATTGTCATATGTTTTTTATGTTGAAGTACAAAAACTTCACAGATCTTTTTATTCAAAAATTTAATCCTAAATCTCATGGTGTAGAAGCTACAATTTTTTGAATAAAAGAAAACTATCCATTAGTTAAAGTTCCAAGTGCTAGGCAAGTATTTAGATGAATCAATAGCAAGATTTGAAAGATACAAAGAAGAGATTGTTTAAGAAGAAAATATGTTAAAGAAAAAAGAAGAAAAATAGGTATATTTTCTAAAATTTATGGAAAATACTGCATTCCTTATAGTCTAAGACCAGAAAAGATAAACAATAGAAAAGAATTTGGACATTGAGAAGCTGATCTAATAGTTAGTAAAAGGCAAAGTGGTTATTACCACTTATTAACATTAGTAGAAAGAAAAACAAGGTTGGCAATTATTAGAAAAATAAAAGGGAAAAACGCTAGATCAATGATGGCTAAAATGTATACCATTATTCGAGATGAAAAACTCCCAATAAAAAGCATCACTGTTGATAATGGGTTAGAGTTTCAAATGATGGGAATAACTGCAAAACAATTCAACTTTAAAGTTTATTATTGCCAACCTTATTCTTCATTCCAAAGAGGGTCCAACGAGAACATAAATGGGATAGTTAGAAGATGATATAAAAAAGGAACTGACTTCAGTTTAGTAAGTGAAGATAAAATAAAAACTCTTGAATGAAAAGTAAACAACATCCCAAGAAAAATGTTTGGTTATAAAACAGCTTACCAAATGTATCAAGAAAATATTTAAAACAAAAAACTCTCAACTTATATTTCAAAGTCGAGAGTTTAATGTAACATTGAAGTGTTGCACTTCACATGTCAGTTAGGGAGTTAACAACATAATTTGTTGTTAACTTTTTCATTTAAAACCAAACTTATTTAAATTAATAATTTGAAAAAATAATTTTTTAATCTAATAAAATGACTAACAAAATGTGTTGAAAATATTGCTTCTATTAAATATTAGTTTATTTTGAATATGAATATTATATGTCTTGTTGTAATGTTGACTATTGTTTTTTTGACCATAGAATTATTATAAGTCTTATTAAAACTTTTAATTTAAAGTGAGAGAGGATTTTATATGGGCAAAAAAAGTAAGGTCATACTTACAATAGTTTCATCTATATTTTCTATAGGAATGATATCTTCAGTTGCAGGATTATCTTTGAATTATGGAAATGAGATTTTTAAAAATGGGTTTAATTCAGAAAAATTTTCACCAGAAATTTTTGACACAAACACTATGAACGAAGAATACCCTTTAGTTCCTACACAAGCAAACGGTCAAAATGCATATCTTTCTGCAAAAACTGGTCCAATTGTTTATTGAGGAGATAAAATAACTTCTTTAGATTGATTTGGGGCTGAAAGATGAAGTGTTGATATAAGTAAAATAATCGATAACCCACATAGTCAAGGTGATTGAAAAAGAACATGATTTAATTGAGATTATGATAGAACAAATGATGTTCTATGAATATTAACTGCAGGAAATTGAAGAACAGAACATAAAGTTACTCAAAAACTTATAGCTATAGATGTTAGAAATGGTAATGACTATTTCACTAATTCAAAGCCTACTAAATATAAACAAATAAATTTTCCTGGTGTTAGTACTGATGTTAGATTCTTATCAGTGTTAAAATCTGGTGATGTGTTAATGTATGGTGGTGCAAGATTAAACACAAAATCAGAAGCGTATATTTATAGAAAATCAACACAACAGATAGAAAAAATTTCATATGATTTTACAGCAACTTTAAATGAAGCAGTAAGTCAAAATAACAATTTTAAATGATATTTTTTTAATTTAATTTCAATCGGGAATAATAAAAATATAGTTGAGTTTGTTCAATTTCCTACAACATCTAATACATCTAGTTTTAATGTTTATGGAATTTTAGTTGATGATAATTTAAATCAAATTAAAAACGATCATTGACCAAAGGCTATGTTAATTGCAAAAGGTTTGGATGGATATAATAACAAACAAACTACACCACAAAGAGATTATTATTACTTAACCAATGGTTTAGTTGTTACAATCCTTTATAATAGATTGGTTATTTTTGATCCAAATAGCACATCTATGAGAGTATTGAAACTAACAGATGAAACAAAATGAGTTCAATCTTGAACATTTGATGCTAGTGATAACTTATATTTCAAATATAGAAAAGACACATCAATTTATAAGATAAACACAAATAATATTCAATCAACAGAAAATGGAAATCTTTTAAATTCATCAACATATTTTGATATAAGTGGTGCAGTGAAAGATAATGTAAATGAATATGCAGATAATTATATTCTTTATAATGTGCATGGATATACTGGTCAAATAATGATGATAAATTCTGTTTATAATGATGACCCAAATTTTAAACCAATTTCTCCTGAAGATCAAATCAAAAATCAATATGGACTTGCAGTAGCTATTAGTGAAAATAAAAATAATACTAATGAAGGTGATATGAAGGGTTTATTAAACACAGACAAAGCCTTTTTAAAGGCTGCTAATTTCGAGATAAAAAGTGATGTTTTAAAAAATAAATTACCTTCAGAAATAACTAGTGAAGATTTTAATTATCTTAATGAAAGTTTTTTGACAAGAAACAATGAAAGAAATGAATCAGGCGAACTAAAATATCCATAGTTTGTAAAAACAATTAATGATGAAACAGGTGAAATAAATGTTGAAGTAAATCTAGATCAAATTCCATGATTTGTAAATAATGGTCAAATGCCAAGTGATATAGCTCCAAAAAAATTAACTTTCTCATCAAAAGATGCAAACAAAATTAAAGATAGAGTAAGTTGAAAAGATGTGAATTTAGATTATGATTTTAAAAACACATTGCCATCAAAAGTTACTGATCAAGATATTAAAAGATTTGATCCTTTTTCTATTAATATAAATTCACAAAGAACAACCATTTCTGGTGTTAGTTATCCTAATAAGTCTTATCAAATAATGAGTCATGATGATAAAAAAGGAACTATTAAAATTAAGGCAATTTTTAATTATATTCCTCTTGGTTTAGAAGCAAGAAATAATAATGTTAAAAAATATGAAGAAGAAAAAGAATACAATATATTCAAACTTGGAACAGATGCAAATTTAGATTTTATTGGAACTAACAATGATTCTGAAGATATAAGAAACATTCCTGAATTAAAAGAATTAAGTGAATCTAATTTGTTACCTTCATCTTTTAATACAAGTGATATTTCAAATATACTTAAATTTATAAATACTGATAAATCACAAGGTTATCCAATAAGCAAAATGATTTTTGATATTAAAACAGATGATACCAATGGAACTATTACAATTAGCGGTTATCTTCCTTCAGATTATTATCCAAACCAGAAAAATAAAGTTTACACTAAAACATATACTGGTTTAAACAAGATAAGTGATTATACTTTTCTATTAAATACAAATCCAAATAATTTTAACAAAAAGGAAAAAAGACCTAGTGAAATTACTATAAGTGATATTTATAATAATTTTTTAAAATATAGTGGATATAACTCGTCTGATTTAAAATTGGAATTAATTCCAAACGATGCTGAAGGTAAATTATCTCTTAAGTTTATTCTTAATGGCGGCTATCCAAATTCAATTGGCAATCTTAATGGCTTTAGTGCAAGCGAAGATGGGAATTATGTAAGGATTGATGAAATTACAGATTTTAAGACAACCTCTGAATATGAATCACAATTTTCATTGATATTTTTAGATGATAATGATAAATCTTTGAATGATATTAAAAGATACACGCCACAACAAATCAATCAAACATTAAATAATGATGCATCTCATAGTAGTGATATAAAACTAACTATTGGTGGAAAAGAAATTAAAGATACAAAATCATTGGCTGAAGCACTTATTAAAAAGAAAGGTTCAAGTATTGAATCAATACAAACACAACCTGATATTAATGTTTACTATAATGATCCAAATGGTGAAATTACTGTAAAAATAACTTATAAAAATGCTATTAATGATGGGGATTTGGTATTTATAGAAAGATATACTGGTTTCGCAAAAGGGAATCAAGTTACAACTAATGATGTCTTTAGTTTTAAAACTAATTCTAGATTGTTTAATGATAATTTATCTTTTAAAGATACATTACCTACATCTATTAAAAAAGAAATAGAATCAAATAAAATCGATATCAAAGATTTTATAAATTATCATTCTGGTGATTATGTCAATGCAATAAATCAGAATAAATATAAATTAGAAATAACTACTGATGATATACATGGTTACTTAACTATTAAAATTGTATTTGATAGATCTTCAATTAATGATGAACGTTCATTATTGTCTTATACAGCAACATATAGCGGTTTTATGACAGAATAAAATTTGATATCAATTTTTTATAAAAATTTGCAATTGTAAATAAATCAATTTTTATCCACATTTATTTGTGGATTTTTTTTATTTTTCATAAAATTTTTTATTAATGCCAAAATAATGTATATATAAAAATATTTGTTTATATAATTTTTTTTAATATGCCACTTTTTGATTAAATAAAATTTAATTAAATTCATTAAAGACAATTTATTTAATCTAATTTGTTTTTAAATGATAAAGAAAATTTTTCTTATATTTGCATTTAATAAAGTGCTCATTATTTTAGTTATAAAAAATATTAAAAAAAAGTTTTACTAATATTACAAAATTGTTGATTTTTTAAAAAAACAAGCATCATTGACTATTGTTTTTTTGCGCATAAAATTATATAAACGTTATAAATTTCGAATTATAACACGAAAGGTTTTATATGAATAAAAAAGGTAAATTATTGCTTATGATTGTTCCTTCCATATTTTCTATGGGAGTAATATCATCTGTAATTGGATTATATTCAAGTAAAAATAATAATATAACTAAAAATATTATTAATTCAAATGAATTTTTTCCAGAAAACATTGAATCTAATTCAATTGAAAATGAATATCCATTAGTTGCTACTCAAGCTAATGGGCAAAATGCATATTTATCTGCAAAAACTGGACCAATAGTTTATTGGGGTGAAAAAATTACATCTCTTGATTGATTTGGTGCTGAAAGATGAAGTATTGATATCAGTAAAGTAATGAATAATCCTTATAAAAATGGAGATTGAAAAAGATCATGATTTAATTGAGATTATGATAGAGAAAATGATGTTCTTTGAATTTTAACTGCAGGAAGCTATAAAGAAAACAACATTACTCAAAAGTTAATGGGAATTGATGTAAAAACAGGCAATGACTATTTCACAAATTCTAAACCAGAAAAATATACTGAAGTTAAATTCCCTTCAGTTAAAACAGATGTTAGATTTTTATCTGTATTAAAATCTGGCGATGTACTAATGTATGGTGGTGCAAGGTTAGGTCCAAATTCTAGTGCTTATCTTTATAAAAAAGATAAAAAAGAAATCGTTACTGTTCCTTATAATTTCAAAAACTCGTTAGATAAAGTTGGAACAAGCAATACAGGATTTTCTTGATATTTTTTTAACTTAATATCTATTGGAAATGATTTAAACATTGCTCAATTTGTTCAATTTCCAACGGGAACAACTTCTAGTTTTGATGTTTATGGAATATTAGTTAATAATAATTTACAAGAAATCAAAAAAAATAATTGAGAAAAACCTTTATTAATAGCAAACGGTTTAAAAGGGTTTGACACAAAACAAACTACACCTCAAAGGGATTATTATTATCTTACAAACGGTACAGTTGTTACTGTTTTATATAATAAATTAGTATTATTTGATCCATTAACTACTGATATGAAAGTTCTTAGATTAACAGATGATATTAAATGAGTTCAATCTTGAACTTTTGATGCCAGTGATAATTTATATTATAAATTTAGAGATGATAACACAATTTATAAAATTAATACTACAAGCATACAATCATCAACAAATAATAATCTACTTAGTCCTATAACTTATTTTGATATAGGTGGAGCGACAACCAACAATATTAATAAGTATGCAAATAATTACATTCTTTATAATGTTCATGGATATACTGGTCAAATTATGATGATAAATTCTTTATATAAAGAAGACCCTAATTTTCCACATAAAACAGATGAAGAAATTAAAAATAATCAATATGGTTTAGCTGTTGCCATTAGCGAAAATAGAAATGACCAAGATAAGGGTGATATAAAAGGTCTTTTAAATACAAAAGATGCATTTTTACAAGCGGCAAACTTCAAAATAAAAGATGGCGTTTTGAAAAATAAACTTCCATCAGAAATTACTAGTAATGATTTTGATTATTTAAATGGAAGTTGCTCGACTGACATGTGAAGTGCAACACTCGAAAAAGAGTGTGCACTTCATTTGTTTTGTTTGTAAGTGTTCACTAATAAAAAGATAATGAATATTAGGAGTGCTTATGAAAACTTATAAACATTTAACAAAAGAAGAAAGATGCTTAATTTATTTTCTTTGAAATAAAGAAAAATATTCTATGAATAAGATTGCAAAAATCTTAAATAAAAACAAATCAACAATATCAAGAGAATTAAAAAGAAACACATCTTCAACAGGAATTTATTATTCATCAAATGCTCACAAAAAATACATTAGAAGAAAATCAAATTGTCATATGTTTTTTATGTTGAAGTACAAAAACTTCACAGATCTTTTTATTAAAAAATTTAATCCTAAATCTCATGGTGTAGAAGCTACAATTTTTTGAATAAAAGAAAACTATCCATTAGTTAAAGTTCCAAGTGCTAGGCAAGTATTTAGATGAATCAATAGCAAGATTTGAAAGATACAAAGAAGAGATTGTTTAAGAAGAAAATATGTTAAAGGAAAAAGAAGAAAAATAGGTATATTTTCTAAAATTGATGGAAAATACTGCATTCCTTATAGTCTAAGACCAGAAAAGATAAACAAAAGAAAAGAATTTGGACATTGAGAAGCTGATCTAATAGTTAGTAAAAGGCAAAGTGGTTATTACCACTTATTAACATTAGTAGAAAGAAAAACAAGGTTGGCAATTATTAGAAAAATAAAAGGTAAAAACGCTAGATCAATGATGGCTAAAATGTATACCATTATTCGAGATGAAAAACTCCCAATAAAAAGCATCACTGTTGATAATGGGTTAGAGTTTCAAATGATGGGAATAACTGCAAAACAATTCAACTTTAAAGTTTATTATTGCCAACCTTATTCTTCATTCCAAAGAGGGTCCAACGAGAACATAAATGGGATAGTTAGAAGATGATATAAAAAAGGAACTGACTTCAGTTTAGTAAGTGAAGATAAAATAAAAACTCTTGAATGAAAAGTAAACAACATCCCAAGAAAAATGTTTGGTTATAAAACAGCTTACCAAATGTATCAAGAAAATATTTAAAACAAAAAACTCTCAACTTATATTTCAAAGTCGAGAGTTTAATGTAACATTGAAGTGTTGCACTTCACATGTCAGTTAGGGAACTTCCATCAGAAATTACTAGTAATGATTTTGATTATTTAAATGGAAGTTTTTTAACTAGAAATAATTCAGTAGATGAAAGTGGTAAGCTTAAATATCCTCAATTTGTTAAAGAAATCAATGATGAAGAAGGTACTATAAAAGTGCAAGTTAATTTAGATCAAATTCCTTGATTTGTTTCAAATGGTCAAATGCCAAGTGATATAGCTCCAAAAACTCTATCTTTTGAATCATCAAGTGCAGATAAAATATCTTCAAGGGTAACCTGAAAAAATGTAGATTTAGATTATGACTTTAAAAATACTTTACCAACTAAATTAACAATCGATGATATTAATAGATTTGACCCATTTACAATTAACATTCAGTCTCAAAATACAAAACTTAATAATGTATCATATCCTAAAAAAGAATATAGCATTGTAGAAAAAAATGATAAAACTGGTATTGTAAAAATTAAAGCAACTTTTAAATATATTCCATTAGGTGTTGATTTAAAAGAAACAAATATACAAACTTATAATGTAGAAAAAGAGTATAAAATTTTTAGTTCTGATGAACAACATCAATTAGTTTTTATAGGTAATAAAAATAATGAAACAGAAAATATAAAAGATATTCCTGAATTGAAAGAATTAAGTGAGTCTAATTTATTACCATCTTCTTTCAATGCAACAGACCCATCAAGTATTTTAAAATTTATTAATACAGATAACTCAGCAGGATATCCTTTAAGTAAAATGTCATTTAATATTGAACCAAATGATAATGAAGGAACAATCACTATTTCTTGTTCTTTGCCAGATGATTATTATCCTGACCAAAAGAATGAAACATTTAAAAAGACTTATACTGGATTAAATAAAATTTCAGATTATAGTTTGATAATCAATGATAAGGCAACATCTTTTAACAAAAAACAGTATAGACCATCTGAAATTAACGAACAAGAAATTTATGATCATTTTATTCAATACAAAGGTTTTAACTCATCAGATATCAAATTAGAACTTACTCCAAATGATGAAACAGGAGTTCTAAATTTAAAATTAATTCTTGATGGTTCCTACCCATCAAGCGTTACTGCAAGTTGAGGTTTTGTTAAAGAAAATAACCAATATATTAAGTTAGATTCTATTAATGGTTTTAAAACAACAGAAGAATATGAAAATCAATATGTTGTTAAATTTAAAGATGATAATGGAGAATCTTTAAGAGAAATTAAAAAATATACTCCAAACCAAATAAAGGATATATTAACATCAAAAAATGTAAATGAACATAAATTGTCTATTGATGGAAAAGAAATTCAAAGTGAATTAGATTTCGCTAAAAATGTAATTGAATCTAAAGGAACTAGTATTCCTGATGAATGAGATGAAAAGCATTTTCTTTATAACATTTATTACAATGACACAAATGGTGAAATAACTGTTAAATTGACTTTTAAAAATGTACCAGGTGTAGAATCTGATTTAGTTTTTATTCAAAGATTTACAGGATTTGCAAAGGGAAATCAAGTTCCAACAGAAGATATTTTTTCTTTTAAAACACAATCACAATTATTTGTAGACAATCCAAATTTTAAAAATATGTTACCTTCGTATATTGAAAAACAACTTAAAGATGAAACAAATGGTATAAATGAATTAAATAAATTTATAGGATTTTCATCAGATTCTTATACTAAAGGTATAAATGAAAGAAAGTATAAATTAGAAATTGTTTCAGATGATATACACGGATATATAACTTTGAAAATAATGTTTGATAATAATGTAGTAAATAATGAAAATTCATTACTTACATATACAGTAACTTATAGTGATTTTTTAACTGAATAATTTTTTAGTAATGGATATTATATTTAATTTAATGTCCATTACTTTTAATTACATATAAATGTTTAAGTTTGCATTTGCTATTTCTATAAGAAGATATTATGACTTTATAATTTTCTTAAGGTTGTTGATTATTGTTTTTTTTAAAAATAAAATTATATTAAGTGTTCTAACTTTTAGTTTATGAGATTTAAGGAGTTTTTTATGAATAAAAAAAATAAATTATTATTTGCAATAATTCCTTCAATTTTTACTATTGGAGTTATATCTTCGGTTACTACCTTATCCACTCAAAGGTACACAAACAAACTATTTAAAAATGATATGATTTCAGAAAATTCTTTAATAGGTAATTCTGAATTAAATGCATCAAAAGATGAATATCCACTTGTTGCGGCACAGGCTAATGGTCAAAATGCATATTTATCTACTAAAACAGGTCCAATAGTTTATTGAGGAGATAAGATTACATCTTTAGATTGATTTGGAGCTGAAAGATGAACAATTGATGTGTGAAGCATCTTATCATCACCAACACATGCAGGTGACTGAAAGAGAGCTTGATTTAATTGAGACTATGATAGAGATAATGACATACTTTGAATTTTAACTGCCGGTACATGAAAAACTGGTAACATAAATCAAAAACTTATTGGAATAGATGTAAAAACAGGAAACGATTATTTTAAAAATTCAAAACCAGATAAATATACAGAAATTCCATTTCCAGCAAATAAAACAGATGTTAGATTTTTGTCTGTTTTAAAATCAGGTGATGTCCTTATGTATGGTGGTGCAAGCTTGAGTCCAAATTCAAATGCTTATCTTTACAAAAAAGATAAAAATAAAATTGAAACAATATCTTATACTTTTAAAGATTCTTTAGATTCTGCTGTAACATCAACTAATGGTTTCTCATGATATTTTTTTAATTTAATTTCAATAGGAGATAATCTTAATATTGCTGAATTTGTTCAATTCCCAACAGGTTGTACATCAAGTTTTGATGTATATGGCATATTAGTTGATAATAATTTAAAAGAAGTTAAAAAAGGAAAATGAACAAAACCACAATTGATAGCTAATGGTTTAGAAGGTTTTAATAATAAACAAACAACACCGCAAAGAGATTATTATTATCTTACAAATGGTACTGTTCTTACTGTTTTGTATAATAGATTAGTTTTATTTGATCCTATTACAACAGAAATGAAAGTTCTTAGATTAACAGATGATATTAAATGAGTTCAATCATGAACTTTTAATGCTAGCGACAATCTATATTACAAATATAGAGATGGTAACATAATTTATAAAATAAACACTACAAATATTCAGTCATCGGCTAATAATAATCTTCTTAGTCCTACAACATATTTCGATATAAGTGGTGCAACCGGAAATGATGTAAACAAATATGCAAATAATTATATTCTTTACAATGTTCATGGTTATACAGGACAAATTATGATGATTAATTCTCGTTATAAAGAAGACCCAAATTTTGGTCAAATTTCACAAGAAGAAATATTAAAAAATAAATATGGACTTGCAGTAGCTATTAGTGAAAATAAAAACGATCAAGATAAAGGAGATATAAAAGGTCTTTTAAATACAGAAAACGCTTTTTTACAAGCAGCTAACTTTAAAATAAAAGATGGTGTTTTAAAAAATAAATTACCATCTGAAATAACAAGTAGTGATTTTGAATACTTAAATGAAAGTTTCTTAACGAGAAATAATTCTGTAGATGAAAATGGAAATCCAAAATATCCACAATTTACTAAAGAAATAGATGATGAAAAAGGTGAAATAAAAGTTCAAGTAAATTTGGACCAAATTCCTTGATTTGTTTCTAATGGTCAAATGCCAAATGATATAGCTCCAAAAACTTTAAAATTTGAGTCAACTGAAGCGAATAAAATATCTACAAGAGTAACTTGAAAAAATGCAGATCTTGACTATGATTTTAAAAATACATTACCTTCTAAATTAACTGATAATGATATTTATAGATTTGATCCATTTTCAATTAACATTCAATCTCAAAACATAAGATTAAATAATGTTTCATACCCAAACAAAAAGTATGATATTGTTGAAAAAAATGATGAAACAGGCCTTGTTAAAATTAAAACAACATTTGAATACTTACCTTTGGGTGTTGATTTAAAAAGCAATAACATTCAAACTTATAGTGAGATTAAAGAGTATAAAATATTTAATTCTAAACAAAAACATGAATTAGTATTTATAGGTAATAGTGGTAATGATACTGAAAATATAAAACAAATTCCAGAACTTAAAGAACTTAGTGAATCAAATTTATTACCTTCATCATTTAACAGTACAGATCCATCAAGTATTCTAAAATTTATTAATACTGAAAATTCTTCAGGATACCCACTTAGCAAAATGATATTTAATATAATACCAAATGATAATGATGGAACGATTACAATTACATGTTCATTGCCAGATGGTTATTACCCAGGAGAGCAAAATAAAATTTTTAAAAAAACTTACACAGGTTTAAATAAAATAACAGATTATAGTTTTATTGTTAATAAGCAATCTAATTCTTCTTTTAACAAAAAACAATATAGACCATCTGAAATTGATGAACAAGATATATATGAACATTTTATCCAATATAAAGGTTTTAATTCATCAGACATAAAATTAGAACTTTCACCAAATGATGAAAATGGTGAGTTAAATCTAAAACTAATTCTTGATGGTTCATATCCTCCAAGTGTTACGACAAATTGAGGTTTTGTTAAAGAAAACAATCAATATATTAAGTCAGATTCTATTGATGGATTTAAAACAACTGAAGAATATGAAAACCAATATGTTGTTAAATTTAAAGATGATAATGGGAAATCACTAAGGGAAATTAAAAAATATACACCAAACCAAATAAAAGATATATTAAAAGCAACAAAAATAAATGATCATAAATTATTTATTGATGGTGTAGAAATTAAAAATGAGTTAGATTTTGCAAAAAATGTAATCGAATCAAAAGGAACTAGCATTCCAGACAATTGAGATAATCAGCATTTTGGGTATGAAATTTACTACAATGACACTAATGGTGAAATAACAATTAAATTAACATTTAAAAACATACCAGGCACAGAATCAGATCTTGTTTTTATTCAAAGATATACAGGTTTTGCTAAGGGAAATCAGGTTCCAACAGAAGACATTTTTTCTTTCAAAACTCAAGCGCAATTATTTGTAGATAACCAAGATTTTAAAGATTTATTACCATCTGATATAGAAAGTCAATTGAAAGATAGTGAAAATGGAACAACTTTTTTAAACAAATTTATAGGTTTTTCATCAGAGGCTTATACTAATGGTTTGAATAACAAAAAATACAAATTAGAAATTGTTTCAAATGATATATATGGTTATATAACTTTAAAAATAATATTTGATAGCGATGTTGTTACTAATAAAGATTCACTTCTTGTGTACACAGCAACATACAATAATTTTTTAACTGAATAATTATTTCATTTTAAAATAAACCAAAATAATATTGCTACTTCATTTTTATTTCTTAATAAATAATTCAAAATATAGTAAGAATTCTTAGTTTTTATTTCGAAGCTAAGAATTTTATTTTTTACCTTTTGTTTTACTAGTATTTTGCACCATTTTTAGTATGCATTATATTAGAAAAATTAATTGAAATTATTATTACATTTTTTAAATTAAAATAAGTTTGATCCCTAACTGACATGTGAAGTGCAACACTTCAATGTTACATTAAACTCTCGACTTTGAAATATAAGTTGAGAGTTTTTTGTTTTAAATATTTTCTTGATACATTTGGTAAGCTGTTTTATAACCAAACATTTTTCTTGGGATGTTGTTTACTTTTCATTCAAGAGTTTTTATTTTATCTTCACTTACTAAACTGAAGTCAGTTCCTTTTTTATATCATCTTCTAACTATCCCATTTATGTTCTCGTTGGACCCTCTTTGGAATGAAGAATAAGGTTGGCAATAATAAACTTTAAAGTTGAATTGTTTTGCAGTTATTCCCATCATTTGAAACTCTAACCCATTATCAACAGTGATGCTTTTTATTGGGAGTTTTTCATCTCGAATAATGGTATACATTTTAGCCATCATTGATCTAGCGTTTTTCCCTTTTATTTTTCTAATAATTGCCAACCTTGTTTTTCTTTCTACTAATGTTAATAAGTGGTAATAACCACTTTGCCTTTTACTAACTATTAGATCAGCTTCTCAATGTCCAAATTCTTTTCTATTGTTTATCTTTTCTGGTCTTAGACTATAAGGAATGCAGTATTTTCCATAAATTTTAGAAAATATACCTATTTTTCTTCTTTTTTCTTTAACATATTTTCTTCTTAAACAATCTCTTCTTTGTATCTTTCAAATCTTGCTATTGATTCATCTAAATACTTGCCTAGCACTTGGAACTTTAACTAATGGATAGTTTTCTTTTATTCAAAAAATTGTAGCTTCTACACCATGAGATTTAGGATTAAATTTTTGAATAAAAAGATCTGTGAAGTTTTTGTACTTCAACATAAAAAACATATGACAATTTGATTTTCTTCTAATGTATTTTTTGTGAGCAGATGATGAATAATAAATTCCTGCTGAAGATGTGTTTCTCTTCAACTCTCTTGATATTGTTGATTTGTTTTTATTTAAGATTTTTGCAATCTTATTCATAGAATATTTTTCTTTATTTCAAAGAAAATAAATTAAGCATCTTTCTTCTTTTGTTAAATGTTTATAAGTTTTCATAAGCACTCCTAATATTCATTATCTTTTTATTAGTGAACACTTACAAACAAAACAAATGAAGTGCACACTCTTTTTCGAGTGTTGCACTTCACATGTCAGTCGAGCAACGAAAACCAAGTTAAAAAGATTTTTAAAAAAGTTTATTTTAATTATTTGAATTTGTTTGTAATCGAAATTGCTTTTCAACAACAAACTCTATTATTTAAAAATAATTATAAAAAATTGTTGATAAAGTTATTTAAAGTAGACGATAAAAATTAATATTTTTATTGCGGTTGATTATTACTTTTTTTAAAAATAAAATTATATTAAGTGTTATTAATTATTGTTTATCTTAAATTCTTAAAAGAGGTTTGTATGAATAAAAAAAATAAATTATTATTTGCTTTATTACCTTCTATATTTACTGTGGGGGTTTTGTCATCTGTTGTTGCTATTTCTTCAACTACTAAAATAAACCAATTTTTTAATGATGAATTTGTTTCAAAAAATTATTTACCAGAAAATTCTAATCCAGAAACATTAAAAGAAGAATATCCATTAGTTGCATCACAAGCTAATGGTCAAAATGCATATTTATCAGCAAAAACAGGTCCTATAGTTTATTGAGGAGATAAAATAACTTCTTTGGATTGATTTGGGGCTGAAAGATGAACTGTTGATATCAATAGCGTTCTAACATCTCCAACACATAACGGAGATTGAAAAAGAGCTTGATTTAATTGAGATTATGATAGAGAAAACGATGTTCTTTGAATTTTGACTGCTGGTAATTGAAGAACTAATGATAATGTAAATCAAAAACTGATAGCTATTGATGTTAAAACAGGTAATGACTATTTTTCTAATTCAAAACCACAAAAATATACTGAAATTTCTTTTCCATATAACAGAACAGATGTTAGATTCTTATCTGTGTTAAAGTCAGGAGATATTTTGATGTATGGTGGTGCCAGACTAGGTACAAACTCAAAAGCTTATCTTTACAAAAAGAAAGAAAATAAAATTAGTGAAATTCCTTATGATTTCACAAATTCATTAAACTCCATTAATACTCAATCTAAAGATTTTACTTGATATTTTTTTAATTTAATTTCTATTGGAAATAATCTTAATATTGCTGAATTTGTTCAGTTCCCAACAGGAGCAAAATCAAATTTTGATGTTTATGGAATACTAGTGGATGATAATTTAAAAGAAGTTAAAAATGGAGTTTGAAATAGTCCTAAATTAATTGCAAATGGACTTGAGGGATTTAACAATAGACAAACAACCCCACAAAGAGATTACTATTATCTTACAAATGGTACTGTTGTTACAGTTTTATTCAATAAACTTGTTTTATTTGATCCAAAAACTACAAATATGAAAGTTTTAAGACTTACTAATGATATAAAATGAGTACAGTCTTGAACGTTTGATGCTAGTGATAATTTGTATTATAAGTATAGAAATGATACTTCCATATATAAAATTAATACATCTAATATTCAGTCGACCCAAAATGATAATCTTTTAAGTCCTACTACATATTTTGATATAAAAGGTGCTGTTAACAATAATGTAAATAAATATGCTGATAATTATATTCTTTATAATGTCCATGGTTATACAGGACAAATTATGATGATAAATTCTCGTTATAAAGAAGACCCAAATTTTACTGAAATTCCAGAAAGCGAAATATTAGAAAAACAATATGGGTTAGCTGTAGCTATTAGTGAAAATAAAAACGAACAAGATAAAGGTGATATAAAAGGTCTTTTAAATACTGAGAATGCTTTTTTACAAGCAGCCAATTTTAAAATAAAAGATGATGTTTTAAGAAACAAATTACCATCTGAAATAACAAGTAGTGATTTTGATTATTTAAATGAAAGTTTTTTAACTAAAAATAATTCATTAGATGAAAACGGTTCACTTAAATATCCTCAGTTTACAAAAGAAATAGATGACAAAATAGGATATTTAAAAGTACAAGTTAATCTAGATCAAATTCCATGATTTGTGACAAATGGACAAATGCCAAGTGATATCGCTCCTAAAACATTAACTTTTGTTTCTAATGATGCTAATAAAATTAGTACAAGGGTAACTTGAAAAAATGAAAATCTAGATTATGACTTTAAAAACACTTTACCTAGTAAATTAACAATAGATGATGTTAATAGATTTGATCCTTTTTCAATCAATATTCAATCTCAAAATACGAGTTTAAACAAAGTATCATATCCAAATAAAAAGTATGAAATAATTAGTGCTAATGATACAGATGGGAAGGTAAAAATAAAAGCTGTTTTTAAATATATCCCATTAGGTGTTGATTTAAAAGCATCAAATGTCAAAACATATGAAGAAGAAAAAGAATATAAAATATTTAGTTCTAATGATCATAGAGATTTTAAATTTATAGGAAAAAATGAAAATAAAGAAGAAAATATAAAAGATATTCCTGAATTGAAAGAATTAAGTTTAGCTAATTTACTACCATCATCATTTAATACAACAGATACATCAAGTATTCTGAGATTTATTAATACTGAAAGTTCTTCAGGGTATCCTCTTAGTAAAATGATATTTAACATAGAGCCAAATGATACTAATGGAACAATAACTATTACTGGTAAACTTCCACCAAACTATTATCCAAATGAGGAAAATAAAGTTTTTACAAAAACATACATAGGTTTAAATAAAATTTCAGACTATAGTTTTAATGTAAATAAACAGGGTAAGATTTTTGAAAAGAAAAAATATAGACCATCAGAAATTACAGAACAAATAGTTTATGAAAAATTTGTTACTTATAGAGGTTTCAATTCATCCGATTTATTTTTAGATTTGATTCCAAATGATGATACAGGAGAATTGGTTTTAAAGTTTAATTTAAATTATAGTTATCCTGAAACTATAGCTAAAGCTTCTGGTTTTATTAAAAGTGATAATGGTTATTATGTAAGAGAAGATAAAATTTCTGGATTTAAAACTAATTCTGAATATCAAACTCAATATGAAGTTAAATTTATTGATGATAATAGCACTAAGTTGGATGATATAAAAAAATATACACCAAAACAAATTGAACAATCTTTAAATAAAACAGAAAACGATGTTTTGGAAAAAGAATCACCAAAACTTGTTATTAATGGTGAAGAAATTAAAAACGAAAAAGATTTACCAATTTCTGTAATAGATAGCCTTGGCTCAAATTTACCTAAAAAAGAAGACCTTAAGTCTAATAGTGTAAATAGTTTTGAATATAATGTTTACTATAATGATCCAAATGGTGAAATAACAATTAAATTAACATTTAAAAACATTGATGGTGTTAGTGGAGATTTAGTATTTATTCAGAGATTTACTGGATTTGCAAAAGGTAATCAAGTAACAACAAATGACATATTATCTTTTAAAACTCAATCAAGATTAATGAGTGATAATCCAATATTTAAACAAACATTACCTAGTGAATTAGCTAGTAAATTAGAAAGTGATTCAACCAAAAAAGAAGAAATTAAAAAATATATTAGTTATTATTCTGGTGCATATGCAACAGCAATTGATAGCAATAAATTTAAACTTGAAGTTACAAGTGATGATATATATGGCTATCTAACTATAAAAATAATTTTTGATCAATCAGATATAACTGATAAAAATTCTTTACTTACATACACTGTAACTTATAATGGTTTTGCTACAGAATAAAATTCTTTTTACTAAATTTATAACTAGAACAAAAACAATAATTTGTTTTGAGTTCTAGTTTTTTATTTTCATAATTTAAAAAAAGTTTTTGTTATTAAATTATTTTTGTTTTTATTTATTTAATTTAATTTTTTCTATTTTTTTTAGTTCAAAAATGATTAATTTTATTTTTTATTAAGAACTATTGCTTTTTATTGTTATCATTGCAAATTTATGTATTATTAAAAATAAATAATTTAGTTAACTATTAACTAAAAAAAGAAAGGAAGGAATATATGATAATTAATAGTTTAGAATTAGATAGAAAAGATGGGAATGATAATCCTAGAAATCCTAAATACGTTTATAAAATAGATAAAAGAGATCCAAATTATGTATTTCAAAATGGATTTACCGCTTGAGGAAGTAATGATGATTTTTTTGCTTATGTAGCAGGATTTATAAATAATTATAAATTACCTGAATTTTTTAGAAGTTCATTAATTTCTGTATTTCCTACAATTGAAAATGCTTGTACTAATTTTATTAGTTCAGTTAAAACAAATTACAATGCAGAAAAATACTACTTATATAAAATTAGAGCAGATAATGAATACTACAGTACAACAAAAACAATGATGCATTATTTGCCCACATTAGTAAAAAACTCTGGTTCAAAAGATGAATCATTAAAATTTGCAGATAATGTTTTTAGATTGTTTACACATAATTTTCTGTGACAAAATGATTGATTTAAAATTGGTACTATATCAAATGAAAGTATTATTTCAGCAAGAGAAATTATTGTCACTGACTTAAATTGAGAATTAATGGGTAGAAGCACAGATGTTAAAGAAAATTATAAAAATATGATAATTGATGACAAAGAAATTTTTAATGTCTATTATGATATATGAAATACCACTGGAAATGTAAAACCATGGAATCCACCAGAACCAAATTTAAAAAAGTATCTTGAATCAGATTATGATGACCCAGATGCAGATGAGTTAACTGTTTACTATAAGAAAATGGAAAAACCAAAACCAGTACTTTATTTATCTAGATCTTATTGAAATTTGAATTCAATGCTTTCATCTGTAACACCAACTCCAAGTTTACAACAGCTAGAACTTGAAAGAGATGATTTAGAGCTTCCAAAAATTAGTGATTATAAAGAAGATCTTGAGGGATTCAACCACTGTAATGTTGCAAATGTTTTATATCAAGTTCATAATTGAGAATTAAATGATAGTGATTCAAGAATTAGAAAAGATCTTGATGACATTGAATTTTCAGACATTATATTTACAAATAAAAGTTTTACAAGAAAATATAAAGTTAATTTTCAAGTTCTAGATAATGGTGGTTCTTTTATTGGATTAAAACTTTTAAGTGATTCTAGATCTGAAGTAGAACTTTCAAAAAGTCCTACAAAACAATTAACTAGTTCATACTATGATGCTTTTTCTAGAATATCTTTTAGTGATTATAAGTATCCAGTAAGTGTATCTTTTGGACCAATTATTAATCAATTTAATTTAAATAGTACAAGATTAAGAATTGGTTCGTTAATTCAAAGTGTAAATGATGATTTTCAAAAATGAAACTATCAAATCTATGATGAAGTAAAAGATAGTGATGGTAATACTACAAGAGCACTTATAAAATTGTTACCAGTACATAAAAAATACCAAAATCTTGGATTGGTTGTTAGAAAAGAAAAATGAAATGACACAGATGATTATCCAATGTATCTTTTAAACTTAGAAGATGTAGCTAGTGATGATAGTTATGAAGAAATATTTTTATTAGTTTCAAGAAATGATACATCTTTAAAAATGTTACAAAAACAACCATCATTTGATGAACTTGTTGATCTTAACTTAAGATATGTAATCAAGGGAACATCATATTCTTTTGATATGTATGATAAAGGATCTTGAAGTTATTTTAGATGAGTATATAACCAATTCTTTTATGACTTAAGAAGAAAAAGAATTTATTGAATTGATAATAAATTAAATGTTTTTGCTTTATATAACAATAGAAATGAAAATGATAATTGAAATTGAGCTGAATGAAAAAGAATTTATAGCTTAGATATGGATAATGATGATCCAAGATATAAATGATATTTCATTTATAAAGAAGATATTGAAGACCATGAAGGTGTAAAAGAATCTAGATGAATTAGATCATATTACCATAATGATTGATTAAAAGTTGCAACAGGAACACATTTTGGAAAACTATTTACATCAAAATATGATGAAGAAAGTTATTCAGAAAAAACATTTTTAATTGATGGAAATATTTATATATAAGAAAGGAACAATAATTAATTATGAACAATCCAAATAGAAATAGTTATGGTGCACCTAGATTAGTTTATAGAATTGATTCAAGACCTCCAGAAATTGTATTTAGAGATGGATTTGTAGCTTGAGGAAGTAACACAGATTTTTTTAGACACATATTGGGAGTTATTCAAAACCCTTCACTACCTTATCATTTAAGAAGTGTTTATGTATCAACAACTGATTCACCAGATTCAGCGCTTAGATTTTTTGCAGCAAGATTTTCTAGTCGTCATCATTTTAATCAACCAGATAATCCTCACATAATGTATTTATATGAAATAAGAGCTGATGAATCTTTTTATAGTACAATGGCAACTGGAAATAGATGTTTAGAAATAATAAATCAAAATAGACATAGTTTATCAAATGATGCTGCAACACTTGCATGAGCTGGTTTAAGAGCACTATTTTATGATTTTGCTTATCAAAGAGAATGAATTCATGTTGGAAATATTTCACCTAGAAATATTCGTTCAGTTCATAGAGTTCAAGCTGTTCCAGTTGATCCAAGATATGCAAAATATAATAGAAGAACACATAATTATCCAACTTATGCAACAGTTCGTCTTGAAAGAGAAGAATATATAAATCCAAATTATGTTGATGGTTTTACTTATGCTAACCATTTACCACTAGAAATTACTGTTACTCATAATGAAGTAGGAAGAACAGATTTTACAACAAAATCATATACAACTGCAGGAGCTCATTTTAATTTAGGACCACATCCTACACCTCCAAGTTCTGGGGCAATAGGTGGCGTATCGTTAAGAGCTTTTTCAAATACAACAACAGCTATTGTTGGAACAGATCCTTCTGGACCAGATATTTCAATGGGTTTTGCTTGTCCAACAGCTGGTTTAAGTTCAGTTGTAGCAACATTATCATCATATAGTAGATCTAAAAGAGATGCAGATAATAATGAAGAAGATTATGATTACTATGATGAGTATGGTGTACCAATTCAAATTTCACCACTTGTAGAAAATTATAAATACTCTTTTTTAGCAATTGAAGAAATAGAAGAAGAATTAAAATTAATTTATGTTAAACAAAAACCAGACATTATTAAACAAAAGGTATTATTTACAACAGGTGGTAATTCATACTTTGCTTTAAAAGCTCAAAAAGATAATGATCGTTTTAATGCTATAGGTGTTGAAGAAAGTAATTTAGATTCTGCAACTGATATTTTTTATGATGCTCATTTAAGATTAACAACTGAATTAGATGGAGTTCATTATCCAGTTTCTTTAACAATAAATTATTCTAGGGAATTATCAGAAAAAACTTATGGAGTAAGTTTTGAAACAAGTAGCATTAATAATGATGATCAAAAATGAGTGTTTAATTTGTATGATTATCAAAAAAATGAAACTCAACTTTGATTTACTATAGATAGTGTAGAAAATAAAAATATGTGTTTATATCTTGATGTACATAGTAAAGAATTAGTACTTAGAGAAAAATTTAATAATAATTTAAGATATAAAATTTTATATGTTGTTGTAAGTAAAGATAAAACTGAACATACAATTTTAAGAATCCAAAAACCACTAAATAATTTAATTGACATGGGTTTAGAATGAGTAAATCCTAACAACAATAATATTTATAGACTTAATACAGGGAATAGAAAATTCTATACTGATATAAAAAATGTTAAATATAAATTTTTCTATGATTTAGAAACTTTTGAAATTTTAGATCTTGAGGATAAAACAAAAAGTTTTGCATTATATAATAATTCTTTTGAAAATGAATATTATACAGTCAGATGAGTTGATGTATATCCAAATCAAAAAAGACCTTTTGATAAATATAGATGATATCTAAAAACTTTATATTCAGATGAATATAAAGATTTAACTAGAAAACAAATTGTATCTTTTGTAGGTAATAATTTATTAAGAGTAAGTTGTGAAGACAATGATACTTTTGCTTGAATATTTCTTGAAAACCAATACAACAAGATGAAAAGCGACACTACTTTTAGATTGAAAAAGAAAAATTTATTCTAATAATATATTTAAACAATATAAACTATGACTTTAAATGCATACTAAAACTAGTATGCATTTTTATTTTGAATAGATACACTAATTTTAGTTACTATTTTAATCATAAAAAAATAATTACTATGTTAACTTGATATAAGTTAAAAAATAGATAATTTTATTTTGGTTTAAGGTTGTTGAATATAAATGATTTTGTCTAACTACTTTTAAAAGAAAAATGTTATTTATAATAATATTTTTCTTTTTTATAAATATTTTTGTTATCTGTTTAATAGTTTAATTTGCTATCTTTTCAATTTTTTTAATTTGATAATACAATATTCTTATAAAATCTTTTTCTTATAAATATATTTTGTTTTTGGCCTTGTGTCTTTCTTTTTTCAAATGTGAAAAGTAGTTTTTAAATATTTCTTTTTATAAACTTTAATCTAGCCATTATTTATTTTTGAAAATAAAGGTGTTGATCATTATTGGCCATGAAAAGATTATTGCTTATTATTAATTGTTAGATTTAATAAAACCCTTGTTGAATATTTTTTATTTTCAGTTATTATTTTTAATCTTTTATTTTATAGATATATGTAAAGATTTATGTATTTTGTATTTTTTAATTTATTAGAATGATTTATTAATTTTTTTATAAGTCTTTTAAATGCGCTTAATTTGTTATTAAAGTCTTTTTAAAATTACTTGTTGCAAGTATCAATTATTTTTTATATATCATTTTTAAATCATTTCATATGTTTATGATTTTTTGTAAAAGAACAATAAAACAAAAAACAGATCATCTAAATGTTCTATTAAAATTTGTTCTGAATATAATGATTTAATCAATTTATTAATTATTTGTATATTGCACTATTAATATTTTGATTACAAGATTAAAATGTTTTTCTTTATAATTTTTGACATATCTTTTACATTGCTTTGTTAACTTTTTAATTATTAGCAAAAGTTATTAGATAATAACTTTTTTTATTTTATATAAGATTGTTGATCTTTTTAAATGCTTATAATTAAAAACTTTTATATTTGTTTATTAATTTTAAATGTATCATTTTTCACTTATTAAATAATTTCACTTTGATAATTTATGTAAACAAATTTATAAAAAAAAGAAGTGTTTAGAACTGGCAGAATTTATAAACTAATTATTTTAGTAATAAAATTTTTTTGTGATACTATGAATTCAGCGAGGTGAATTATGCCAATTTATTGATTAAATCTTATATTAAATTAGTTTATGAAAAATATTAAAATAGAAAGCAAACCTCTAATAAAAAGAAATGTAAGATTAATGGAGGTTTTAAAAAATAATGATAACTATGAATTATCTTTTTTAGTTAGTTCAAATAGAAACTTTAATATAAGTTTAACAAAAAAAGAATTTGATATTTTTAAATTAATAAACGGCACTAATTCAATAAACGAAATTGTAAAATTATCCAATAATAGTTTTAATGATATTTTTCAATTGCTTCAAAAATTTGATGAAAAAAAAGTTCTGACATTTTCAAGTCAAAGTAATAATTTTCAATTTGATTACCATGATTTATTTTATGATATGTCATTTAAAAAAAATAATTTTATAAATGAAAAAATAATAAATAAAAGAATATTAGTTGTTGGAACTAATGAAATAGCAAATAATGTTATTTTGTTATTAATGAAAATGGGTATTAGAGATTTTGTTTTAGTTGATAAAGATATTATAGAAATTTCTAATTTAAGTATTCCATTTTTATATGACAAAGAAGATGTAGGGAAAGAAAAAAATAATATTCTTAAAAGAGAAATACTAAAATTTGATAAGCACGCAAACATCACTCTTTTTAATGCAGAATTTAATAACAATATATTTGATAAACTAAGTAATACTAATAGTTATAAAAAAATTGACTTTGCAATAGTTACAACCAGTGATCCTGTTACTATAGCTATTGATGCATATGAAATATTCACAAAATTAAATATTCCATACACAACAGTTTGTCACTTAAATGATTTTTCTATTTTTGGTCCAATAATATATAGAAAAAATGAAATGTATGAAAAATATATTGAAACAACAAAATTAAAAAATAGAAAACCCAAAGAATTTATTGTTCAAAACAAAAAACACCAATTGCTATCATTTGATTCAATGAATATGTTTTCTGCATCTAATGTGATAAGTGATATGGTTAGATTTTTTAATGATATTAATTCTGCATTATCATTTGAGAAAAAAATAATTTTTAATTACAATACCTTTGATAAACAAGAAATATCATTCATTAACACCAAAACTAAAATAGGTATATTCACTTCTTCAAGTGACTTATCAAGTAAATTACCTAGAAGAGTAAATAATTCTAAAAAGATTTTAGAACAAGAAGGATATATAGTTAATCTTGGAAATCTTTGAAATAAATCAATAGGATATACTTCTGGAAATGCAAAGGAAAGATCTGAAGAATTTAATAATTTGTTATCTGATAATGATATATTGATGTCGATGATTGGTGGAATGAATAGTAGCTCTATATTACCATATATAGATTACGATAAAATAATGGAGCGCAAAACAAAAATAGTTGGATATTCAGATACAACTGCTATTTTATTAGCAGTTTATAAAAAAACAAAAATACCAACATATTATGGACCAGCATTATTACCAAGTTTTGATGAACAAGATTTTATAAAGAGGTGAAATCTAAATTCATTTAATAAGTATGTTGTAAATAACCAAATAGGAATAATTGATAATCCAAAATTATGAACAGAAGAAAAAATTGATTGATTTAATTTTGAAGATGAAAAAGTTAGCAAAGAAAACTACATTAAAAAAATGCAAAAAAATAAACTATATTCCTATAATGATGGTGTTGTTATTGGAAGATTAATTGGTGGAAATTTAAATACAATGGTATCTGTTTATAACACTGAATTTATGCCTGAAATAGTAGAAGGAGACATTCTTTTTATTGAGGATTCAAATAAGTCAGTTGATGAATGTGAAAGAAATTTTGCTTTTTTAAAAAACTCTAAAATCCTTGATAAAGTTTCTGGTGTTATATTGGGTAAATCTGAAAATTTTAATAAAATGTCATCTAATGAAACATATGAATCACTATTTATGAAATTTTTAGATAGAAAAATACCTGTATTAACTAATTTTGATTCATCTCATTGTCAACCAATGAATGTACTAAAAATAGGTGGTAAAGTAAAGTTGGATACATTTAATAAGCAAGTAACATTGTTAGAATAAATGTAACAATATTTATTATTTGTAATAAAACATAATTCAAAAAAACAATAAACACATAATGCTATATTATTTAATTTGTGTTTGATAAAAAAGATTTTGTTCACATAATTTTAAAAGGGAAATGTTATTTTTATATTAACATTTCTTTTTTAAATAAATTTTTATTACATGTTTAATAGTTTGATTTTATATATTTTTATTTTGTTATTAGATATTAACAATTTCTTATAAAACATTACACTTTTTATAACCATATTTTGTTTTATGTCTTTATTTTTATAAATTTCAATTCAAACATTACTTATTTTTAAAATAAAGAGATTGAATATTATAACTATGAGAAGTTAATTACTTGTTATGTGAATGTAAAACTTAAAAAATCTTTGTTAATTTTTTTCTATCATTTATTATTATTTTTAATCTTTTGTTTTATAAAGTTATGCAGTAACATTTATGAATTTTGTACTAGCTTTTGAATTACAAGATTACAATGTACTTCTTTATATTTTTTGCATCTCTCTCTTACATTGCTTTGTTAATTATTGGTAAAAGTTTTTAGCTATTAACCTTTTTATTTTCTATGTAATTATTAATCTTTTTAATTTTATAAATTAAAAACTTTTACATTTTTTTATTTATTCTAAATGTTTCATTTTTCACTTGTTAAATATTTTTGCTTTCTTGATTTTTTATAAACAAATTTATAAAGTGAAAAATCATTTAGAACTAAAAAGCATAAGATAAAATATAGTATTTTTTTAATTAAAAATAGAGTTATATATTATAATATTTACATAACAAAATAAATAATAAATATGATGCAGCATATTTGTGAATCCAAATATGTTGTATCATATTTTATTTACAGAGAGGGATAAATGAAAAAGTTAACAATTAAAAATTTGCATACATCTATTAACGATAAAGAAATTTTAAAAGATATTAATTTAGAAATTAATGCTGGAGAGATTATAGCTGTTGTTGGTCCCAATGGACATGGTAAATCAACATTAGTTAAAGTGTTAACTCACCACTATATGACAGAAATTACTAAGGGTAATATCTTAATTGATGATCAAGATATTGAAGAGTGGGAAACCGATGAAATATCAAGAGCTGGTTTGTTTTTAGCTCCACAAACTTCAGAAGAAATTCCTGGTGTTTTAATGATTGATTTTTTAAAAACAATTATTAATGTAAGACGTGAAACAAAAATATCACTTCCAGAACTTTATAAATTAATTCAAACAAATATTAAATCTCTTGAAATGAATAATGATTTATTACATAGATTTGTTAATCAAGGTTTTTCTGGTGGAGAAAAGAAAAAATGTGAAATACTACAAATGAAATTAGCTAATCCTGATTTTGTAATGCTTGATGAAATTGATTCTGGATTAGATGTTGATTCATTAAGGATTGTAGTTAGAGAAATAAAAAATTGGTTTGATAAAAATAAAGCTTTAATTATTATTTCTCACCATGAAAAACTATTTAAAGAAATTATTCCTACAAAAGTTATTGTTGTATACAATGGTAGAATTGCTAAACAAGGTGGTTTTGATATTCTAGAAAGAATTTATAAAGAAGGTTATTCTTGGGTTGCTAAAGAGTTAGGAGACAAAAAATAATGTCTTCAAGTGTTGTGTTTTTAGATGATAAAAATTATAACCATACAATTAAAGTTAAAGATAAAGAGATAAAAGAACTTTTTATTCTAGATACTTTAAAATCAGATGTTAACCTTCATATAAATATTGATATAGAAACAAACTCAAAAGTTGATATAGTTATATCTTCATTAAATCTTGAAAATCATAATAAAACTTTTAATGTTTTAGTTAATCATTTGGGTGATGAATCAGAAAGTTATTGCCAAGTGTTTGGCGTTAATAAAGATAATGCAAAAACAACTTTTAATCTAGAAGCAATTATAAAAGATACTTCTAGGGGTAATTATTGTGAACAAGCAATAAAAGGAATTTTATTATCCAATTCTGCTGTAATAGAGGGAAAACCAAATTTAATTATTAACACCAATAATATTAAAGCTAAACATGCTTTAGCGATTGGAAGACTTAATCAAGCTCATATATTTTATTTACAAAACAAAGGCCTTAAAAAAGGAGATGCAATAAAATTAATTTTATTAAGTTATTTTAATGTTGTTTTGTACAAACTAGAGGATGAAAAATTAAGGGAAGAAACAGTTCAAAAAATATATAACACTATTGGTAAAGTGGAGTAATTTATGGAAAATAGATGAAGAAATAAAATTGATTGATTTGCAAATAATAGTGATTATGTATATCTTGATAGTGCAGCAACAGCACTTAAACCAAGAAGTGTTTTAGAAGCAATTAATTACTACACAAATCATATTTGTACAAATCCACATAATGATGATTCACAATTTTCACATAGACCACATATTGTTATGGAAGAAACAAGAACTTTATTAAGTGAAATATTAAATTGTGATAGTAAAGAAATAATCTTTACTCCTGGTGGTACATTTTCTTTAAATATGGCAGCATCATCTCTTGAGGATTTTTTATCAAGCGGAGATGAAATCATATTAACAAATGCAGAACATGCATCAAACATTTTGCCATGAATGGATCTTGCTAAGAAAAAAAACTTAAAGCTAATTTTTGCAGAAACAGATTTTAGCAACTCAAATATATATGAAAATGACATAATAAATAAAATTACTCATAAAACAAAAGTTGTTGCTTTTGCTAATGGTACAAATCTTATAGGTCATGAAATAGATGCAGAAAGATTGTCTAACTTAATAAAATCTATAAATAATAATATTTTTATTATTGTTGATGCTGTTCAATATTTAGCTCATAATAAAATGAACTTAAAAAAAGCATCAATTGATTTTTTAGCTTGTAGTGCTCATAAAATGATGGGACCAACAGGAATAGGTGCATTATATATAAATAAAAATTTAATAAATTTCATAAAACCAAAAATTGTTGGTGGTGGAATGAATGGTGAAATTAGAAGAGATTATTATACCTTAATGGAAGGCAATCTTAAGTTTGAAGCAGGTACTCCAAACATTATGGGAATATATGGTTGAAATGCTGCTTTAAAGCTTTATGTTAATACAGATTTTGAAAAAGAAAGAGAAAGAATATTTGAATTAAAGCATTATCTTGACTCGAAATTAAAATCTATTAATAATTTAAAAATTTATAATATGGGAATAAATTCTTTTGTTACAATTTTCTCAATTGATAACGTCTTTAGTCAAGATTTAGCTAATTATCTTGGTAATAACAAGATAATTGTAAGAAGTGGTTTATCTTGTGCAAAACTTGCAGATGAAATTATCAATTATCCACATGTTGTAAGAGTATCTATGCATTTTTACACTACAAAAGAAGATATAGATAAACTTATTGACGCATTAAAAAAATACAAGAAAGGGGATGAACTTGATGGACTCGTCTAATGAATCAATGGTTTTTAGACAAATGATTTTAGATCATTATGAAAACCCTATAAATAAAAAAATTGATGATGATGTCATAAATACTTATAGTAAGTATAATTACAAATCTGAATCTTGTATTGATAATCTTACAGTTTATTTAAAAATAGAAAATAACATTGTTAGAGATGCTCGTTTTGATGGAATAGGATGTGCAATAAGTACATCATCAACAGATATATTATGTGAAATGATAAAAAATAAAAATAAGAATGAGATTAAATTAATTTTAGATAACTATTTTTCAATGATTAATTCAGAACCATATGATCAAACAATTATAGGCGATCTTAAAATTTTTAAAAATGTAAACCAACAATTAAATAGAATTAAATGTGCTTTAGTGGGGGTTAATTCAATAAAAAATATTATTGATAGTAATTAATTATGATTGATAAAAAAGAAATAAATATTGAGTATGAATATGGATTTAATGATGGTGATAATGCAATTATTAAATTTGAAAAAGGATTAAATGAGGAAGTAATTAGAAAAATTTCTAAAATAAAAAATGAACCTGACTGAATGTTGGAAATAAGACTTAAAGGTTATCAAGAATTTTTAAAATTTAATAATCCTAAATGAGGACCTAATTTAGATTTCATTAAATTTGATGATTATGTGTACTATACAACATCATCTAAGAAAACAGAATCTTATTGAGAAAAAGTTCCACAAGATATAAAAAACACTTTTGAAAGACTTGGAATTCCAGAAGCTGAAGCTAAATTTTTAAATGGTGTTTCAGCACAATATGATTCAGAAACTGTATATAAAAAACTGGAAGAAGAACTTGAGCAAAAAGGTGTGATATTTACTAATGTTGAAACAGCAGTATTAAAATATCCTGATCTAGTAAAAAAATATTTTGGAAAATTAGTTCCAGCAAATGATAATAAATATGCAGCATTAAATACTGCTGTTTGATCTGGTGGTTCATTTATATATGTTCCAAAAAATGTTGAATTAGAAAAACCACTTCAAGCATATTTTAGAATTAATGGTTTAAGTTCTGGACAATTTGAAAGAACCTTAATTATTTTAGATGAAGGTGCAAAAGTTCATTATGTTGAGGGTTGTACAGCTCCAGTTTATAGTGAACATAATTTGCATGCAGCAGTTGTTGAATGCTTTGTACATAAAAATACCAACTTAAGATATACAACAATTCAAAATTGAAGTAAAAATGTTTTAAATTTGGTTACAAAACGTGCTAAAGTATATCGTTCAGGTAATATGTCTTGAATAGATGGTAACATAGGTGCTGGAATTAATATGAAATATCCTTCAAGCATCCTTGCAGAAGAATATGCATCAAGTGATTGTATTTCAATTGCTGTTGCATCTAAAAATGTTGTACAAGATGCTGGTGCTAAAATGATTCATTTAGCTCCTAACACAAAATCTAAAATTATTTCAAAATCAGTTTCTCTTAATGGAGGGGATACAAGATATAGAGGATTTGTTAAAATCGCTAAAGATGCAATTAATTCACATGCATCTGTTGAATGTGATACTTTAATCCTTGATGACATATCAAGAAGTGATACGGTGCCAGTGGAAATAATTGGTAATAAAGAATCTTTTTTAGAACATGAAGCAAAAGTTTCAAACATTTCAGAAGAACAGTTGTATTATTTAATGGGGAAAGGTTTGAGCAAGGATGAAGCTGAATATCTAATTGTATTAGGTTTTTTAGAACCATTTGCCAAAGAATTACCAATGGAATATGCAATAGAGTTAAATCGTTTGATAAAATTGGACATGGAAGGTTCAGTGGGGTAAAATCCCACTATGTCTCCTAGTAGCTCAATTGGTAGAGCGTTTGTCTTCGGAACAAAAGGTTGTGGGTTCAATTCCTATCTAGGGGGCCAATTAATAACTATTGTTTATTTTTTTATAAAACTATTAGCACCTATCTTTTGTATGTTATAAATTTAGGTGCTTTTTAGTTCCCAAAGATGTAGGAAAGGAGTGTTATGATGAATGAATTAGAGCTAAGACAAAAGTTTGAAAACAATATCAACAAAGTAGTTACAAATTTCAATAGTATATGCCCAGATAACGAAAGCAAACTCTCTTTTATAAAAACAGCTATTAAAAGTGATAACATGTTAGAAATGTTATCTTCAGAAAATACTAAACTACTAAAAGAAGCTATGGAAGCATTTATTGATTCAGCTAAAGTCACTGAAACAAGAAAAATGCAGCAAGCAATGCTTATGCCACTTCTTGCTAAAATGTTCAAAGATACACCATTTAGTGAAATGAAGTCATACTTTGAACAAGACTCGAAAATGTATAGCTTATTTTGTATGATGTTTGTAACTTTTAAATATGAAGAAAGTTTAAAAAAACACGGGGAAGAACATCATAAAGACATATTGGCAGCACTTGATAAATATGTTTATGGAATAACATCTTTATAGACAATAAGTTATAATCTAGTAAGTATTATTAAATTTTAGGAGTAAAATTATGAACAAAATTTCAAAAATTATTTTATCTGTATTATGAGCTTTAACAGCTATTTCAACATTAGGAGTTGGTGCTTATGTATTAGCTGATGTTAACACAGCATGTCAATGAGCTTGATTCTTACCAGCAATTGTAGCTTTTGTTTCATCAGTTGCTACAGTAATTGCAAAAGCAGTTTCAACTTCAAAAAAAGCACACCAAGCAAAAATTGCTACAAAAGCTTAATTTAATATCTATTTAAAACCAATAAACGTTCACCTAAAGGTGGGCGTTTTTATTTAATAATTTTTTTATTTTTATTAATTTGTTAAATCTATATTAAAATAAATTTAACTTTTATTTTATGGGTGATAATAATGACTTTCTCAGTTGATGTAATGGGTTTTGAAAATGATATTAGTGAAGCTATAAAAGCTTGTAGAAAATTTGTTTCAAAAAATAAAGATGTAAAAATAATTCTTGTTGGTAATAAACAAGAAATTCTTTCTCATTTAAAAAATGAAGAAGAGTTTGAAATAGAAGATGCTAGTGATGTAATTAAAATGACTGATGATCCAATTAGTGTAAGAAACAAAAAAGATAGTTCTATGTATAAAGCAATAGAATTAGTTAAAGATGATAAAGCTCATGCAGTTTTGTCAGCTGGTAATACTGCATGTTATGTTTTTTTAACTCATTTATTGTTAAAAAAATTAAATAAAATATCTAAAGCTGGTTTTATGCCTTTTATTCCAACAAGAAATAATGTTGGTTTAAATATTTTAGATGTTGGAGCTAATAAAGAAGTTTCGCCAATTGATCTTGTTAATTTTGCAATTATGGGAAATGTTTATGTGAAAGAAACAAGAAATATAGAAAATCCTAAAATAGGGTTAATAAACATTGGAACTGAAGATAATAAAGGTTTAGATTATTTAATAGAAGCAAATAAAATGTTAAAAGAAAATAAACAATTAAATTATGTTGGTTTTATTGAACCTAGAAATTTAATTGAAGGTGAAGTTGATATAGCGGTTGCAGATGGTTTTGTTGGAAATATTGTTTTAAAAACTCTTGAAGGTACAAGCAAAACAATTAGTAGATCTTTAAAAGACCAATATAAAAAACCATGAAATTGGCTTGGATTATTATTTTCTATTTTTGCATTAAAAAAAATAAAGAAAAAATTTGATTATAAAAACAATGCAGGAGCATTTGTTATTGGATTGTCAAAAATTGCTTTTAAAACACATGGTAATGCTGATTTTAAACAATTTTACAGTTCGTTAAGAATGATGAAAGAAACTATTGATAATAGTGTTTTAAAGAAAATTGAAAGTGAATTTAATTAATGTACCCCGTTGAATCATTACTTAGAAAACTAGGTATTAAAACAAAAAACAAACACTATTATATAGAGGCATTAACACATAATTCATATAAAAATGAAAACCGTAAAATTGATTATACATATCAAAGACTAGAATTTTTAGGTGACGTTATTATTTCTAAAATTATTTCATGCTATTTATTCTATAAAAAACTTGATGAGCAAGAAATGACTGAAATTAGGAAAATGTTAGTAAGTAGTGCAACTTTAAAAAGAGCAAGCGATGAACTTGATTTAATAAATTATGCATTTCTTGGTAAGGGAGTAAATATAGAAACAGATACTGCCAAAATTCGTGAAGATATTTTTGAATCATTAATGGGAGCTATTTATTTAGATCTTGGCGAAATTAAAGTATATGAAATTTTAAAATCAACATTAATCAAATACTATGAATCAAATAGATTAAATAATGTTATTGATTATAAATCAAAAATTCAAGAGATTTTTCAAAGTGGTATGGCCACAGATAAAAAAGTAAAAAACAAAATTCTATATGTTCATACAGAACTTGAAAATAGAAAATTCAAATCTACATTATCTTTTAATAATGTTATTTATGGTGTTGGTATAGGCAATACAAAACATGAAGCTGATATTAATGCTGCTAGAATGGCATATGAAAAATACCAAAGGTAAAATCAATAATTACAAATATTAAAAATACCTACTTTATCTTTAGATTAATTTCTTTAGAAAGTAGGTATTTTTATATTATTATTCACACATTTTCATTGAATTATTAAATCACTCAATAAATTTGTTTTCATCTATATCTGTACATATAGTTACATTTGGAGTTTTATTTAATTTATTTTTTAAATCTATTATTGAATGGCCATAAACATATGTCTTTGTTGTTTCTATATCCACAAACACTTTTTGCGTAGTAAATATCTCTGGTTTGTCCAAATATGTAATAACAGTTGGATCATACATTTTTAAACCAGTTTGTAAACTTCCACCTCTATAGTGCTTAAATAGGTTATAAAAAATTTCACCTGTTTTGTTTAAGTTTTTAAATTTTTCACAATCATCTTTATATATTAAAGATTTCATCCCTATTTCTAATGGAACTATGACAATATCAAGTTTTGAATCAATTACTATTTTTGCAGCTTCTGGGTCTATATAAAAATTAAATTCTGCACTTGGAGATGAATTACCTCTATTAATTGCTCCACCCATTAATACAATTCTTTTTATTTTGTGTTTTACATCTTTATATAAAGATAATAACAATGCAATATTTGTTAGTGGTGCTAGTGCTACTATTGTGATTGGAGTGTCTGATTCTTTTAATATTTTATAAATTTCATTTACTGCATGATTGTTTAAACAAGATTTAATAGGTTTTTTAAAATCATATCCGTCCATTCCTGTATTTCCGTGAACACTTTCACAAGTTTCTAATGTATTTATTAGTGGAGATTCACTTCCTTTTGCAACTGGGATATCCTTTTTGTATTCAGATAAAATTTTTAATGCATTTGTTGTGGTCTTTTCCACATCTACATTTCCAGCAACTGTTGAAATTAATTTGATATCAAATTTGGGATTATGTAAAGCAAAAATAATTGCTATTGCATCATCTATTCCTGGATCTGTATCAATTATAATTTTTTCTTTTTCCATAATATTCTCCTTATTTTTTTTAAGATGGCATTGTTGGTGCTCCAATTCCAGGACCAATAGGTTGTAATCCAATTAATCCATAGAATACAATTGATAAAATAATTACTGATACAACAGCAACTCCAGCTGGAAGAGCAATTCTTTTTAATATTGCTGAAGCTTCAACTTTAGCTTGTTGAGCACAAATAATAATTACAGCAGCAATTGGTGAAAAACTTCTACTTAGATTTGCTAATTCTTGAATTGGAATTACAACCATTAATTGTTCACTTCCAGTTAATCCACCTGTTTCACTAATACTTGCAACAATTGGAACAAAAGCAAATACTGTTGATGTACCACTACCACTTAAAGAACCTATTAATAAAATTATTAATGCAAATATAAATAAATATCCATATGCAGCCCCAGAAATATTATTGACAGAGTCTGTTAATAATTTAATTACCCCAAGACTTATTAATCCTTTAGAAAAAATAGAAGCAGCAGTAGATAAAACCACAACTGAAGCAAAACCATCTCCCATTCCTTTAAAAAAACCTGTAAATTCATTAAGAACTGGTTTTACTTGTCTTTGTCTAATCATTTGAATAACTATTGTAACTATTGTACAAAGAATGATTGTTTCAACTATTCCAAACTTAAATCCAATATTTGGGTCAACTAAATTAACAATAAAAGGTATTAATAAAACAAAGATTGGAAGAATTGGTAATATTGAATATCAACTCGGTGGTAAATTTTGTTGCTCAGTTTTTGTTTCAAAAGTTACTTCTTGTTCTACAACCAATCCTAATTTATTGTTTTTTTGTTCAAATTTTTTATCCATAAATTTTTGTCAAAATAAATGTGCTATTCCCATAAGAATCAATGAAGGAATAGCGACTATAGCAAGTCTTGCATAAGTATAACCAATTAAGTCTCAATTCATTCTTGTAGAAACAAATGCACTGTCACTTCCTAATGGTGTTGGAAATATAGTTGCTGTTGTTGCAATGATAGCAACACTACTTAATGTTGAAATTTTTGCTTTTTTTAATATCGGAAATAACAATGTCATCAAAATAACAGCTAGAGAACTAGCGCTTGGAACAACAATTGATAATATGTTTCCCAAAATAAATATCATAAATAACAATAAGTATTTATGTTTTATTTTTAATAAAGGTTTTGTTAGTAAATTTACAATAACACCATTTGCACCAATCTCGCTCATGAATTTTGTGTAACCAAATAGTGCCATAATAATTAATCCAGCACTAACAAAATAATTTTTAAATTCTAATGCAATTACATAGAATGCATTAATTTCTCCTACCCCTGTTCCATAATCTGGTTTAAAATTATTTGAACCTTGATCATATCAATTTACAGGTGATAATCTACCAATGAATCCTGCAATCAATAACATAATGAAACCAATAAACAATAACACCAATCTAGCATCATGTTTTTTAATCATTAAGTATATTAATGCAGCAAATGCAATGATAGCTACAATAATACCGACAATATCTTGTCAGCTCATAATATACTCCCCTTTAGTTATATATACAACCTTAATATATCACTGCAAAATTGTTTTTATATATAAAAAATTCCATCCTAGTTTTTAGTACCAGTATGGAATTAATTTAATTAATTTGTTGTTTATTTAAATTTATTTTTTATAAAAATCTAAAACTTCTTGGTAACTTGGAATTGATTGTTGAGCTCCTTTTCTTGTTACTGCAATTGATGCAACATCAATTCCAAAATTAATTGCTTCATCTATATTATTACTACTTAATATATTGGATACAAATCCACCAATGAATGAATCACCAGCAGCTGTTGTATCAATGGCATTTACTTTTCTAGATTCAAATAAATTAAATTTATTATTTTTTCAAAGATATACACCTTTAGAACCATATGTAACAATTAAATTAATGTTTTTATTTTTTAAATTTAAATCGTTTTCGCTAATTTTTTGTATTGGTTTTTTTATTTTAAAAAGCTCTTCGAACTCTGTTTCGTTTGGGATTAAATAATCTGTATAATTTAATATTTCTTCATCGTATTTAATAATTGGAGCAGGATTTAAAAATGTTTTAATTTTTAATTCTTTTGCAATTTTAAATGCAGATAATATTACATCTTGTGGAATTTCAAATTGACATACAATAGCTTCAAAAGATTTTATAAAATCTTTATTTTTAATTATGTCATCAACAGTGTTATTGTAGTTAGCACCTTTAATTATCACTATGTTATTTGAACCATCTTCTGAAACATAAATTGATGCTAATCCTGTAGGGTTATTACATTTTTTAATCATTGATGTGTTTACATTATTTTCTTTTAATGAGTTAATAAGTTTATCGCCATTATCATCATTACCAACACAACCCATCATGTAAGTTTCTAAGTTCATTTTTGATAGAGCAACAGCTTGGTTTGCGCCTTTTCCACCACAAAAATATGAAATATTATTACCATAAATTGTTTGACCCTCTTTTGGTAATTTATTTACATTTATGACAATGTCCATATTTAAAGAACCAATTACTAAAACCTTTTTCATATTTCTCCAATTTAATTTCTTATTTTTATTCTATATTTTAAAGACTAGTATAGATAAGTTATTTTATTGGCTAATTATTAAAGTGTTTTATACAAAAAGTTTGTTAATTAAAAAAAGTCTTATCACATATAATTTATATGTTATGTAACAAAAACATATACAGGAGAAGCTATGATTTTTTTGAAGAAGTTTGAAGCAAGAGGTTTTAAGTCATTTGCTGACTATACTAAATTGAATTTTGACTGTTCAATGATCGGGATAGTTGGTCCAAATGGTTCTGGAAAATCTAATGTAATCGATGCAGTTAAGTGGGTTCTTGGTGAAAAATCAATTAAGTCATTAAGAGGTAAAAAAAGTGATGATGTTATTTTTCATGGTTCTAAAACTAAACCAGCTAATGACTTTGCAGAAGTTACATTAACTTTTGATAATTCAAAAAGAGTTTTGCATATTGATCTTGATGAAGTTTCTATTACAAGACGTTTATATAGAGGTAATGGTAATAATGATTACTTCATTAATGGAGAACAAGCAAGACTTAAAGATATCATGGATGTTTTTGTAGATACAGGTTTATCTAAAGGGTCTCTTGGTATTATTTCTCAAGGTACAGTTAACTGATTTGCAGATAGTAAACCTGAAGATAGAAGAACAATATTTGAAGAAGCAGCTGGAATTGGGTTATACACAAGAAAAAAAGAAGAATCATTAAGACAACTTGAAAGAACACAAAACAATTTAAATCGTCTTATTGATATCACTAAAGAATTAAGTCGTGATATTAAAAAACTTGAACAACAAGCTTCTAAAGTAAAAGAATATAGTGAAAAAAAAGAAGAATTAACTAAACTTGAAATTTCTATTTTAGTAAAAGATATAGTAAAAGCTCAAAGTGAACTTGATAATATTAGTTCTAAATTGAATACATCTAAATCTGTTAATCAAGATTTAGCTCCTAAATTGGAACAACTTGGAAAAGAATTAAGTGCTAATAAAGAAGCTCTTGAACAAGCAGATATTAAAGTTGGAATATTTAGTAATGAGTTAAACAATATTATTACTAAAATAAATAAACTAGAAATAGAAAAAGCAGCTTTGGACAATGATATTCAAATTGACATGAATTCAACAGATTTTCAATCTAAAGTTAATGCTTTAGCAAACCTTGTTGCAACAACTGAAGCAGAAGTTAAATCAAAATCTGAAATTGTTGAAAGAAATAAAAAAGAAGCACAACAATACGAAGAACAAGTAATGCAACTTGAAAGTGAAAAAAATGAGAAACAAAAAACTTTAGTTGATCTAATAAAAGCAAATACAGAAAATAAAGCTAATTTGAATCACCTTGAAGATTTAATAAAAAACAAAATGGGTCATGAAGGTGGTGCTAAAGTTATTATTGAAAATAAAGAAGCACTTACAGGAATTCTTGGAACAGTTTTAGATTTTATAAAAGTTGAACCAAATTATGAAAAAGCTATAATGTTGGCTTTAGGAAAAAACATTTCAAACATTGTAGTTAATACTCATAGAGACGCTAAAAGAGCTATTGATTTTTTAAATAACAATAAAGCTGGTATTGCAACATTTATGCCAGTTTATGAAATGAAACCAAAAGAAATAAAAAAAGAACATCAAGAAATACTTGAACATCTTCCAGGATTTATTGGTTTAGCTTCACAATTATTAACAAAAGTTGATAAAAAAATTCAACCAATTATTGATGTTTTATTGGGAAGAATTATAATTGCTGAAAACTACGATACTGCAATTGATATTTCAAAATATACTTTCCAACTATATAAAATTATTACTCTAGATGGTCAAATTATAAATCCACAAGGTTCAATTACTGGTGGTTATAATGAAGGAAGAATTATAAATTCTTTAACAACTCTTGAAAACAAAAGAAAAGAGTTAAACAAATCTATTGAAGAACTTGATAAACAAATTTTAAAAGTTACTAACAGAACAAATGAAATTGATTTGTTATTAGTTAATTTTAGAAATAGATGTAATGAATGTAGATTAAATGAATCAAAATATAGTGATCAACTTAAATGGTTGGAACAAGACTTTATTAAATACAAAGTTGAATATGAAAAACTTTCAAGAAAATCATATACAAGTGATTCAGCAAATGTTGATAATGAATACAAAAATATTAATGATAGATTAAATTCTTTAATTAACACAAAAGAAAAAGTTGAAAATGATTTAAATGTTAACCAAAATTCTAAAAAAATATTAAAAAATAGAATTTATGAAATAGAAGATGAAATTGAAAAAATAAGAGAAACAATGAGTCTTAACAATAATGTTATTTTAGAATTTGACAAAAAAGAAATAATGAACTTTAACATTATTTCAAATGCAAAAGAAAAACTTAATAATAACTATAAAATGACAATTGAAACTGCAATTCAAAATTATAGTGAACCACTACCAGTATCTGATAATGTCGCAAGACAAAAAATTGATAAACTAACTAAAGAATTAAATTACATAGGTCCAATTAATATGGATGCTATTAATGAACTTAAAGAAAAATCAGAACGTTATGAAAAAATGAGAGCTGAGGAAATTGAAATTTCTGAAGCAAAAGAAGAAATTATTAATGTTATTAAAGAACTTGATTCTAAAGCACATGAAGATTTCTATAACACAATTCAAAAAATTAATGAAGAATTACCAAAAACATTTAAATATCTTTTTGGTGGAGGAAGTTGTAGTATTGAATTTACAGAACCTGACAACATATTAGAATCAGGAATTGATATTAAAGCTTCTCCACCAGGAAAAAATATTAATTCTTTATTTGCATTATCTGGTGGTGAAAAAACACTTGTAGCTTTATCTGTTTTATTTTCAATTTTAAAAATTAGCTCTTTCCCGCTAGTTATTTTAGATGAAGCTGAATCTGCATTAGACCCATCAAACGTTGAACGTTTTGGAAATATTATTTCTAACTATTCAACTGACACACAATTTCTAGTTATTACACATAGACCTGGTACTATGGAAAGATGTGATAAATTATATGGTGCTACAATGCAAACACAAGGTGTTACTTCAATTTATCAAGTTAAAGTACAAGATGCTAAAAAAGATTTTGGTAGCGACGAAATAATAGAAGACTTAGAAAATAAATAATATTTTGGAGTATATTAATGGGTTTTTTAAAAAAATTAATAGATAAAATAAAAGGTAAAAAAACACTATCTGAAAAAATTGAAGAAAAAAACATAGAAAACAAAGCAGAAGTTTATGTTAAACAAGAAAGTGTTTCGCAAAAAAAGTTTGATGATGGATTAAAAAAATCATCTAGCAACTTAAGTCAAGCAATTGCTGAAATCTCAAAAAAGTATAAAGAAGTTGATGAAAGTCTTTATGAGAGTATTGAAGAACTTTTAATTTCTTATGATGTTGGTGTAACAGCAACAATGAAAATTGTTGATGCAATAAGAGATGAAATTAATTTTCAAAATGTAAAAGACCCAAAATTAATTAAAGAAATTATTGTTGATAAAATTTTTACTTATTATATTCAAGATACTAATGTAAATACTTTTTTAAATGTTAAAAATGATAGAACTAATGTTATTTTAGTTACAGGTGTTAATGGTGTTGGTAAAACTACATCAATTGCAAAAATAGCAAATAAATTTAAAAAAGAAAAAAAGAAAATTCTTTTAGTTGCAGGTGATACTTTTAGGGCTGGTGCTGTTGAGCAATTAAATGTTTGATCACAAAAAATTGGAACTGATATAGTATTACCAGATAAACCAAATCAAGACCCAGCATCAGTAATTTATATGGGTCTTAAAAAAGGGTATGAAGAAAAATATGATTTAATTATTTGTGATACATCAGGTAGACTCCAAAACAAAGTTAACTTAATGAATGAATTGAAAAAAATACATCAAGTAATCCATAAATTTGATAATTCAGCACCACATGAAGTTTTATTGGTTTTAGATGCAACAACAGGACAATCAGGAATCATACAAGCAAAAGCTTTCAAAGAAATAACTGATGTTACAGGAATTATACTTGCTAAAATGGATAGTACTTCAAAGGGTGGAATTATATTATCAATTAAAGATAATTTTGATATTCCAGTTAAGTATATAGGTTTAGGAGAAAAACTTGAAGATTTATCACCTTTTGATTTAGAGAAATTTATTATAGGAATAACAAAAGAGTTAAAAATTTAGATTATGGAAAAACATGATTTGCAAAAGATTGCTTTTTTAATAGATTTTTATGGCAAACTATTAACAGAAAAAAAGATAACTTATTTAAAAGATTATTATTTTAATGACTATACTATTAATGAAATCGCAGAGCAAAATAATATTACAAAAATTGCGGTTTTTGATAGTATTAAAAAGTCTTTAATCGAACTTGAAAAATATGAGGAAAAATTAAAGTTCATTGAAAATTTTAATAAAAGACTTGTTTTATATAAAGAAATTGAAGACAAAGAACTAGTTGATAAACTAATGAAAACTGAGGTACTTGATATATGGAAAAAATAATTAACTTTGTCTTTTGTATTAATGAATTACTAGAAGTTGAAGAAGATGAACAAACCAAACAATTCACTGATTTAATTTGTAATTTAATTAATGAAGGAAAGCAATCTAAAAGTTTAAAAACATATTTTCTTATTGATAAAGAATTTGAGATTGATGAAAAACAACAAAAGAAATCAATTCAAAAAGAAAAGATAAAATCTTTTTTAAAAAAACATGATTTAAAAATTTTAGAAAATGATATTAAATTTATTTTTAAATCAAAAGAAGATGAGCAAATTGATGTTGATACAGCATTTGATGATATAGCAGTACCATCAAGTAGATTTAATTTTTCAAAAGAAGACACTATCATTTTCTTCACTGATCCATCAATTGGAGAAACAGCTTTTTTTGAAGGGTATTGAACAGTCTTTTTAGATTGTCCTTCATTGCCATATGATCAAAAAGAATTAAAAGAGATAAGAGGACTATCTTCATATTACATAAGAAATGATATTAACAAGGTAAATCTTGATTCAATAAAATATGATTTTTTAACATTTCTAGAAAATAAATAAAAACGTTTATGTGTTAAAATTTTTATAAATATGAGGTAACCAATATGAGTATGTTCAAATCTAAATTACAAAAAAAATCTGAAATTGATTACAATAAGCAATTTACAATTGATCAATTATTAGCTGATCCAAAAATGTTACAAATCCATGCTGAAAGATTAAAAGCTGTTTATAAAGATGCAACAGATGATTTTATAAGAACCCAAATTGATCAAATAATTCTAAAAGAAAATGCTTTTAATAAGATAATGCAATATCTAACTTCAAACTTTAGTTTTCAAATTGATGCTACTGAACTTGATGAATTTAAAAAAAGATTTAAAGCTCAATTTAATGAAACAGATGAAACTAAGTTAACAGAGCTTGCAAAAAAACTAATTATGAAAGGTTTAGTTTTTGAACAAGTTATAGCTCAAAATAAATTGAGTATTGATGATGCTCAAGTTAAAACTTATTTAGATAATTATTACAAGACAACAAACCAACCAATTAATGAATACTTAAATAACAAAGAAAAATTTGAAGAAATTAGAAACATCATTCTAGAAGAAAAAACAACTCAATGATTAATTCAAAAATTTAAAGTATGAATTGATTTAAAAACTCTAGTTCGTTTTGATGGTTCTGGAAATGAAGATAACAACAAAGCTTAATGCTTTGTTTTTTTATTTTTTACAATATTGAATTTTCATTTTTGAATTAATATAATCAAAAAAAGTGGTTCAAAAAGAGATGTATTATGAAAAATAAAATTAAATTAATGATTTTTTCTACTGTGAGTTTATCTGCAATAGCAGTTCCATCAATTGCAAGTTTTTCTAAACTTGATCAAAATAAGGCAGCAAATATTTCAAATTCTTTTGCAAATAAAAGTTTATTAGCAGAACAAAATGAGCAAGATAAAACTAATTTTTTAGATAAAAAAAGTTTGGATAACATTTCAACTTCTATTGGTCCAATAGTAATGAAAGATGCAAAAACTATTGAGAGTAGGGATTGATATGGATATGCAAATTGAAGTTTTGATATTACATCAGTTGACAAAACAACAAATAATTCTGGAACAACAACTGTTGTTCATTGAGAATATTTAGAAACTAGTGATAGTTTATTTTTAATTACATCAAATAGTTATTTGATAAAACTTAATGCAACCACAGGTGAAGTTTTAGCATCAACAGATAAAACAACTGCAGAAATTAATAGTGGAACCCCAGATAGAATTGCTGGTATTTCTTATAATGACACTTTATATGTTTGAGATTCAAAAACAACTTCAACAACTATATATGAAGTAGATAGAAATACTTTGAAGAAAACTGGTCAAATTATTTCTTCTGGTAATTCTTTTTTAACACAAAATCGTTTACAAACTATTTATCCATTAGAAGTAGGATACAACATTGCAATTACAACTGAATCAAATCAAGGTAGTGGAACTAATAATGGAAAAATTGCTAAATTAAAAGCAACGCTTGTTGATGATAATATGAAAGAATTAGTTCCATCAACTGCTGGAAATAATAAGCAAACAGAAACTGAAAAAAATGTTCAAACAATTGATATAGAAATAAATTCTACAACTGATGGTTTAGAATGAGAAAATATTTATAAAAATTCTTTTTATAGACCATCAACTAGAACTACTTTTCTTTTTATAGATAATAAAGCTTATGAAATTACTTTAAATAAAAATGCTGTTCAAAAGTCAAATATTAAAGAAGTTACTTTGACAAAAGATAATAAAATAGGTGAACAAACTCAACAATTAAAACCATTTAATTCATCTTTTATTGATGCAAACAACACTATTGTTTTTAAAAGAGATGGAGACAAAGAAATAAGTTATTTATCTGGTAATAACAACACAATTCAAACTATTAGTTTAAATACAACAACTAATAATGAATTGAAGAATATAATAGATAAAGACTCTAATAATGAGAATAAACTAACTGTTTATGGTGTACCAACTGAAGCAAATAAATCTGTCAATTCAGGTAATTTAATTTATCTGGTAGATAAATCTAGTAATTTTGCTACTGGTTTTGTTTCTAACATTGTGCAAGCAACAAACTTTTATAGCAATCAAATGCAATTAAAATTAAATGATAGTGTCAGTCAATCTACTTTATTGCCATCACAAGTTTCTATCAATAATTTTAGAATTGAAGGAACAGGTGCAGATGCAATTAATCCTAATAATACTAATGCTAAATTTATTGTTGATGATAGACAAGGAAAACTTTCAGTTACTTTATTAGCAACAAGAAATGCTTGATATTCACAGTTGAATTCAGTAAAAACTAAAACTCATTTACATTTTGAGGGAACAAGTTTTATGAAAACATCTGATGCTATTAAATGAGCATCTGAAGCAATATTTCAATCACTTTATGGAAAAAATACACCAGGACAAATTACTGAAGAGTTATTAGATAAAAATAAAGATACAATATTACCATCAAATAATATAAATACTAATAATGGATATTCAAACATTACTAAAAACTTTTTGATAGTTAATAGAAACGATTCAGAAGGAAAAATTAAAATTGAAGCAACAGTGTCTTATACTGATAAATACAACACAACAATTAACTATTCACTAACACCGCAAGAATATACAATTAAGAAAGCAACTGCTTCAGATTATAAATTTGAATTTTATGGTCAAAAACCTGGAGAAGATGTTTCTGATGGCAAAGGTGAGAATTTAGATCCAATTGACATAAACACAATAACTGACAATTCTGCATTGAATGATTTAAAAAAATATATTCCATCATTTATTGATCCAAAACCAGACAAATTGGCTGAAGCGTTTATTAAAACACAAGATTCATATCCAATAGCTGATGGTTTAAGAAATGTTTATATTAAAGAAAAAGATGATACTAATGGAACATTAACAATTGCAGTTGAATATGTTGGTTTAAGTAACAAAGTAAAATCAAGTTTTTCAAGAAAATATACAGGTTTCCAAACTACAACAACTGCTGCTGTTACTTTTAAAGGAAATAAAGTTCCAAGAGAAAAAGTTGATTCTAACATAACTAATATTTTTAAAGAGGAATCAACAACTTTTATTGATATAAAAGATGTGTATCCAAATTATTCAGATAGAATTTCAGATGAAGTTTCAGAAGTTGCTCAAACTTATTCTGATGGTATTTCTAAACTTGCTGCAATGGGATATTCACCAGTTGTTAATATTAAACATGATGATAATGGTGCACAATATGGATATCTTCAAGTTGAATTAGATTACTCACAACCAACAACTGATCAAAGAAAAAAACTACCAGGTAGTTTTTATGATAAATTTGGTTTAAAAGATGGAAAAATTTCACAAGTTTATATTGGATTTTTACCAGTTAGTACAAGATTTGGAATAACTTTAAAAAACTATTATTCTCAAGAAGTTCAAAGAGTAGTGAATAATTATAATGTTGAATCTGTAGTTAATTATAATGATCTTTTAAAAACCTTAGATTACAGAGGATATTTAGAAAACGAAATAAGTATTATGGATGTTAAGTGAAATGGTGAAAAGCTAGATTTTGTAGTTTCAGGTAGATCAGCACAATATCCATCAGTTGCATCTACATATAATTTTACAATTGACTGAGCACCAAAATTTGCATCTATTAGAGAAAGAAACTTAATATTGGCAGTATCATTAACATTAGCTGGTATTGGTGTTGTTGCATTTGGTATAGGTGCATATATATTGAGAAAAAATAAAATTAGAAGATTATTGAAATAATGAATCCAAAAATATTGTCTATTTGTTTAGACAATATTTTTTATTTGCTTTATAAAATGTGTTTGGGTTGATTTTTATCTTTGAATTAATATAATCAAGAAACACATGTAAATTAGGAATTAATTATGAAAAATAAAACTAAACTTATATTATTTTCAGCTATAGGTATGTCAGCAATGGCTATACCATCTTTGGCTGTTTTTTCAAAAAATGAACAACGACTTAATGTGGTAAACAAGGAAAGTTCTATATCTAGAAATGCTAAAGCAGTAGCACAAGATAACACTAGTTTTTTAGATAAAAAAGGTCTTGATAACATTTCAACTTCTATTGGACCAATAGTAATGAAAGACGAGAAAACTATTGAAAGTAGAGATTGATATGGATATGCAAACTGAACTTTTGATATTACATCAATTGATAAAACAATTAAATCAAGTAGTTCTACAACTGTTGTTGATTGAGAATATTTAGAAATAAGTGATAGTTTGTTTTTAATTACTTCTAATAGCTGCTTAATAAAAATTAATGCAACAACTGGAGAAGTTTTAGCAAGTGCTGATAAAAACACATCAGGTATTAGTGATGCTGATAGAATCTCTGGTATTTCTTACAATGATACTTTATATGCTTGAAATTCAAAATCTACATCTACAACAATATATTCTGTTGATAGAAACACACTTAAAAGTAATAAGAAAAGCATGGACACTTCATCTAATAGCAATGACTTTTTAACTACAAATAAATTACAAGCTATTTATCCACTTGATGTTGGTTACAATATTGCCTTAACTATTGGAAGCTCTGAAAATGATGGATCAATTAAAAAAGTTAAAGCAACAATGGTTGATGATAACATCAAACCATTGGTAACTAAAAAAGAACCAGCAATGGTAACAGATAATACTGCACAAACAAAACAAGAAATCGAAATAGATTTAAATAGTTTAAATGGTGCTGGTTTAAATTGAAATGATATTTATAAAAATTCTTTTTATAGATCAGCAACAAAAACGACACTTTTATTTATTGGGAATAAAGCTTATGAAATTTCATTAAATAAAAATGCTGTTGAAAAATCAAATATAACAGAAATTACAACAACTCAAAATAGCACTCCAGAGAAAAAAGAAAATCAAAAATCTTTTAATTCATCATTTATAGATTCAAATAATTTAGTTGTTTTTAAAAGAGAAGGTGATAAATCTATTAGTTCATTAACAATTGATAATAAAGTTAATGTATTAGATTTAACAAATTCAACTAATAATTCATTAAAAACAATAATAGATGGTGATACAAACAACACAAATAAACTTATGGTTTTTGGTGTTCCAACAGAAGCAAATAAAAAAGCCAATGCTGCCAACTTAATTTATTTAGCAGATGCTGGTAGTAAGTTTGCAACAGGATTTGAATCAAACATAGTTAAATCCAATAATTTTTTTCAAGATCAATTGCAACTTAAAACAATAGATTCAGTTTCTGTTTCTAGATTATTACCATCACAAATGAATATATCAAATTTTAAAATTGAAGGTAGTGGTGCTGATGCTATAAGACCAGATAATGCAGATGCTAAATTTACTGTTGATGATTTAAATGGAAGTATATCTTTAAAACTTTTATCTACAAGAAATGCATGATATTCAAGAACAAATAACATTAAAACAAAAACATATTTGCATTATTCTAGTAATAGTTTAATGAAAACAAGTACTGCTATTAATTGAGCATCAGAACAAATTTTTAAAGGTCTTTATGGTAAAAATACTCCAGGCCAAATTACAGAGGATATTCTAGAAAAAAACAAAGATACTATATTACCATCTAATAACATTACTTCAAACAATGGATATACAAATATTAAGAAAAGTTTTTTAATTGTTAATAGAGATGATTCTAAAGGTGAAATATGAATTGAAGCGACAGTTACATATACTGATAAATATAACACTACTATTAACTATTCTTTAAATCAACAAAAATACACAATCAAAGCAGCATCAACATCTGATTACAAATTTGAATTCTATGGTCAAACTAATGACCAAGATGGATCTGATCAAAATGCAAGTAGTTTGCCTGTAATTGATATAAATAGTATTTCAGGTAATAGTGCTTTAAATGATTTGAAAAAATTTATTCCTTCATTTATTGAACCAGATCCAAACAAATTAGCTGATGCTTTTATAAAAACACAAGACTCTTATCCTATTGCTAAAGAATTGAGAAATGTTTATATAAAAGATAAAGATGATGCAAATGGACAATTAACAATAGCTGTTGATTATGTAGGGTTAAGAAAAGATGTTAAATCACATTTTGAAAGAAGGTTTGGTGGTTTTCAAACAACTACAACTGCTAAGGTAACTTTTAAAGGTCAAAATGTGCCAAAAGACCAAGTAAGTCCTGAAATAAAAAATATATTTAAAGATGAAACAACAACATTTATAAATATTAAAGATGTTTATCCAGAATATACAGATAAAATTTCTGATGAAGTAACAGAAATTGCCAAAACATATTCAGATGGAATTGCTAAACTATCTGCAATGGGTTATTCACCTGAAGTTAGAATAATAAGTGATAATAATGGTGCACAATATGGATATCTTCAAGTTGAATTAGATTATTCTAAACCAACTACAGAACAAAGAAAAAAAATACCACAAAGTTTCTACAATGAGTTTGGTTTAAAAGATGGTAAAATTACTCAAGTGTATATTGGATTTTTACCAGTTAGTACAAGATTTGGAATAACTTTAAAAAATTATTATTCCCAAGAGGTTCAAAACATTGTAAATAATTATAGTGTAGAGTCTCATGTTAGTTATGATGACCTTTTAAAAACACTTAATTACAAAGGATATTTGCAAGGTGAAGTTAATATTCTTAATGTTAATTGAAATGGTGAAAAACTTGAATTTATGGTTTCTGGTAAATCAGCTAAATATCCATCAGTTGCATCAACATATAATTTTACAATTGATTGAGCACCAAAATTTGCATCAATTAGAGAAAGAAATTTAATATTAGCTGTTGTTTTAACATTGGCTGGTATTGGGGTTGTAGCATTTGGTATTGGTGTTTACATACTTAGAAAAAATAAAATTAGAAGACTATTGAAATAAAAACAAAAATATTGTCATTCAAATATGGCAATATTTTTTATTTGTTTTATAAAACTTTGCTTGGGTTGATTTTTATCTTTGAGTTAATATAATCAAAAAAATGACTGTAAATGGCGGTTTTTATGAAAAATAAGATCAAATTAATGATTGCATCTAGTATTGGTATTTCTGCAATAATGGTTCCATCTATTATAAGTTATACAAAAAATAACAATAATTCAATTGGAAATTTAAACACTTATAAAATAACAAATAATGATTTAACATCTACTAAAGATGTTAATTTTTTAGACAAAAAAAGTTTAGAAAACATTTCTACATCTATTGGGCCAATTGTTTTAAAAGATAATAAAACTATTGAAAGTAGAGATTGATATGGATATACTAATTGAACGTTAGATATTTCAACAATTGATAAAACAAATAATGGATCAATTTCGGTTGTTGATTGAGAATATTTGCAAAAAAGTGATAGTTTATTTTTAATTACATCAAATAGTTATTTGATAAAAATTAATGCTACCACTGGTGAAGTATTAGCTTCAGCTGATAAATCAAGTTCTGAAATTCAAAATGCAGATAGACTAGGCGGAATTCAATACAATGATACTTTATATGTATGAAATTCTAAAACTACATCCACTACAATTTATTCTGTTGATAGAAATACTTTGAAAAAAACAGGTACTACAAATAATTCTAATAATTTTTTAACAATGAATAAGTTACAAAAAATTATTCCAATTGATGTTGGATATAATATTGCTGTAACAACAAATGGACAAGAAAATAATCAAAATACAATTTCTAAATTGAAATTAACTTTAGTAAATGATTCATTAGAACCACTTGTTAAAAAAGAAAAAGTTGATTCAAAAGAAAATGTACAAGAATTAGAAATTGATATAACACCTGGTCTTGAATGAGGCAATATTTATATAGATGGTTTCTATAGATCATCAACACAATCAACTTTATTGTTTATTGATAATAAAATTTATGAAGTATTTTTAAATAAAAACACTCCAAATAAATCAGACATTAAACTAATTACTAATAATGATCAAGCAAACAAAGCTGAAACAACTAGTCCTAAATCATTTAATTCATCATTTATTGACTCAAATAATAATGTAATTTTTAAAAGAGATGGTGATAAGACCATTAGTAATTTAAATTCATCTAATAAAATTAGCACACCAATAGATTTAAGTAATGCTAACAATAATGATTTAAAACAGATAATTACTAATGATACTGGAAACACAAATAAACTAAAAGTTTATGGTGTACCTACAGAAGAAAGAGAAGATATTAATTCTGCAAATAATATTTATTTAGTAGATCAAGGTTCAAATTTTGCAACAGGGTTTACATCAAATATTGCAAAACCAACTAATTTTTATAATGAAAAATTAGAATTAAAACCCAATGATAATATTTCAATTACGAACCTTTTACCATCACAATTAAATATTAGTAATTTTAAAATAGTTGGAAATGGTGATCAAATAAATAACTCAAATAATGATGCAAAATTTGTTATTGATGATAGGAAAGGAGAATTATCTCTAACTTTACTTTCAACGCGTAATGCTTGATATTCTCAATTTAGCTCTGTGAAAACTAAAACATATTTGCATTATAAAAATACTGGATTTAAAAAATTAGAGGGAGCTGTTGTTTGGGCTAAACAAGTTTTCCAAAATCTTTATAGCAAATATACACCAGGACAAATAACTGAAGAACTATTAGATAAAAATGCAGAATTAATAATGCCAAGTTCTAATATTACAACATCTAATGGTTATTCAAACATATCTAGAAAATTTTTAATTGTTGAAAGAACTGACACTACAGGTTTAATTAAAGTAGAGGGCACATTTACATATACAGATAAGTACAATACTACTATTAATTACACTTTAAATCCAGAAACTTTCACTGTTAAAAAAGCGACACAAAGTGATTATAAATTTGAATTTTATGGTCAAGACTCTAATGGTAATGGACATGATAATGACTATACAAAATTACCAGCTATTGATATAAATCAAATAACAGGAAACCAAGCATTGGATAGTTTGAAAAAATATATTCCTTCTTTCATCAATCCAGATCAAGATTTATTAGCAGATGCATTCATTAAAACACAAGATTCTTATCCTATTGCAAAAGGGTTAAGAAATATTTATTTAAAAGATTGAGATAATGAAAATGGAACTGTAACTGTTGCAGTAGATTATGTTGGTTTAGATAATAAAATTCCATCAAGTTTTGCAAGAAAATTTACAGGTTTTAAAACTTTAAATCAATCTAGAATTGATTTCAAAGGTAATAAAGTTAAAAAAGAAGATGTTTCAACTAACATAACATCTTTATTTAGTAATGATACTACATATATAAACATTAAAGATGTTTATCCAGAATATGCTGATAAAATATCTGATGAGGTTAATGATTTAGCTAAAACTTATTCTGATGGAGTTGCTGCATTGGCTGCAATGGGATATTCTCCTATAGCGGAAGTTAAACATAGTGACAATGGAGCTCAATATGGTTTCTTACAAGTTGAATTAGACTATACAAGGGAATCAACTCAAGATAGAAAAAGATTACCAAAGAGTTTTCAAGATAAGTTTGGTTTAAAAGATGGAAAAATATCACAAGTTTATTTTGGGTTCTTACCAGTTAGTACAAGATTTGGTATATCTTTAAAATCTTATTATTCTCCAGAAGTTCAAAATATTGTTAATAACTATAATGTTGAGTCATTAGTTGACTACAATGATCTTTTAAAAACATTAGATTATAAAGGTTTTTTAAATGATGAAATTAAAATCCAAAATAGATCATGAGATGGTGAAAAACTTAATTTTGAAGTAACAGGAAAATCTGCTAAATATCCATCTGTTGTTTCTACATATAATTTCACAATTGATTGAGCACCAAAATTTGCATCTATTAGAGAAAGAAACTTAATATTGGCAGTATCATTAACATTAGATGGTATTGGTGTTGTTGCATTTGGTATAGGTGCATATATATTGAGAAAAAATAAAATTAGAAGATTATTGAAATAATGAATCCAAAAATATTGTCTATTTGTTTAGACAATATTTTCCCTAACTGACATGTGAAGTGCAACACTTCAATGTTACATTAAACTCTCGACTTTGAAATATAAGTTGAGAGTTTTTTGTTTTAAATATTTTCTTGATACATTTGGTAAGCTGTTTTATAACCAAACATTTTTCTTGGGATGTTGTTTACTTTTCATTCAAGAGTTTTTATTTTATCTTCACTTACTAAACTGAAGTCAGTTCCTTTTTTATATCATCTTCTAACTATCCCATTTATGTTCTCGTTGGACCCTCTTTGGAATGAAGAATAAGGTTGGCAATAATAAACTTTAAAGTTGAATTGTTTTGCAGTTATTCCCATCATTTGAAACTCTAACCCATTATCAACAGTGATGCTTTTTATTGGGAGTTTTTCATCTCGAATAATGGTATACATTTTAGCCATCATTGATCTAGCGTTTTTACCTTTTATTTTTCTAATAATTGCCAACCTTGTTTTTCTTTCTACTAATGTTAATAAGTGGTAATAACCACTTTGCCTTTTACTAACTATTAGATCAGCTTCTCAATGTCCAAATTCTTTTCTTTTGTTTATCTTTTCTGGTCTTAGACTATAAGGAATGCAGTATTTTCCATCAATTTTAGAAAATATACCTATTTTTCTTCTTTTTCCTTTAACATATTTTCTTCTTAAACAATCTCTTCTTTGTATCTTTCAAATCTTGCTATTGATTCATCTAAATACTTGCCTAGCACTTGGAACTTTAACTAATGGATAGTTTTCTTTTATTCAAAAAATTGTAGCTTCTACACCATGAGATTTAGGATTAAATTTTTGAATAAAAAGATCTGTGAAGTTTTTGTACTTCAACATAAAAAACATATGACAATTTGATTTTCTTCTAATGTATTTTTTGTGAGCATTTGATGAATAATAAATTCCTGTTGAAGATGTGTTTCTTTTTAATTCTCTTGATATTGTTGATTTGTTTTTATTTAAGATTTTTGCAATCTTATTCATAGAATATTTTTCTTTATTTCAAAGAAAATAAATTAAGCATCTTTCTTCTTTTGTTAAATGTTTATAAGTTTTCATAAGCACTCCTAATATTCATTATCTTTTTATTAGTGAACACTTACAAACAAAACAAATGAAGTGCACACTCTTTTTCGAGTGTTGCACTTCACATGTCAGTCGAGCAAAATATTGTCTATTTGTTTAGACAATATTTTTTATTTGCTTTATAAATTTTTTATTAAAAAAAGATTAAATTATTTTATTTTATGAATTATTAGTTTTTATTCTCAAAGTTGATTTTAAATTTTTGATTCTTTAAAATTTATTTTATATGATTTCTGGAGTTGTAAATAATGAATATTAAAAATAAATTTAAGTTATTAATAGCTTCTACAATTGGTATTGCATCTGCATCTATACCTTTTATATCTATAAATTCTATTGATTATAATTACACAAATAAAATTAATGAAACTATAGATTCTAATAAAAATACACTAAATGATACTGTAACAACTAATGATGGAACATTTGCTACTGAAACAGGGCTTGAAAACATTTCAACATCTATTGGTCCTATAGTTTTAAATAATGATAAAAAGACTGTAGAAAGTAGAGATTGATATGGTGCTATAAACTGAAGTGTTGATGTTAGTCAAATAGATACTGAAAATAATGCTACAGTATCTGATTGAGAATATTTACAAAAGGATGAAAATTTATATTTAATAACATCAAATAGTTATCTTATTAAAATTAATGCTACTACTGGGGAAATTTTAGCTAAAGCATCTAAAAGTGAATCAGAAGTGTCAAGCAATTCAGATAGAATTGGAGGTATTGACTACAATGATACTTTGTATGTTTGAAGTTCTAAAACGTCAAACCCTATAATCACTATTGTAGATAGAAATACATTTAAAAAAACCGGTAATCAAATAACAACAACTTCTTTTGCTGATGAAAAATTATTAAAAATTTTACCTATAGAAGTTGGATATAATCTTGCTGTTACAGCCTTAAATTCAACTAGTCAAAATGTAGAAACAATCTCATCATTAACTTTTACTTTAGTTAATGATGAAATGAAACCAATTATAAATAACAAAGATAAACCAATAACAAATGAGTTAACAAACTTTGGAACTACAGGAAAATTTACTGTTAATAATATTAATTTAAAATATGAATCTATTTTTATTGAATTTATTGAAAGAAGTCAAACGCAATCAAAAATATTATTTGTTGACAAAACAGCATATGAAATAAAAACATATAAAAATGCAATTGAAAAATCAACTGTTACAGAAATTCTTAAATCTGATCAAAACAAAACTTTTACTAATGATAAATCATTAAATTCAGCATTTATAGATGCTAATGGTTTAATTTATTTCAAAAGAAAAAATGAAACATCAATTTGAAAATTATCTACAACTAATACATTAGATGGAACATTTAATTTAAAAAATACATCAAATAGTGATTTAAATAAAATAACTACAAAAGATGATAATGATCTAATGATTTTTGGTGTTCCAACAGAACAAGATAAAAAAACTAATTCTGCTAATAATTTATTTTTAATTGATCCAAAAAGTAAATTTGCAACAGGGTCACAATCTAATGTTTTAAAGACTAATAATTTTTATAATTCACAAGTAGAAATTAAATATGTTGGAAACCAAACTAAACTTCCATCTCTTTATTCCATAAGAGATTTTCAATTATCAGAATTTGCAGATTCAATTAATTTAACAAATAATGATGCTAAATTTGAAATAGATGATAGACAAGGAAAAATAAAATTAACTATAACAGCATATCGTCAAGCTTGATATTCTTCTTTAGCAAATATTAAAACTAAAGTTAAAGTAAGATATGAAAATACAGTTAAGAAATTAGATGAATCTGTAATATGGGCAAATGACTCCATATTTAAAGGCCTTTTTGGGAATTATACTCCAAATCAAATTAATGAAAGTACATTAGAATCTAAAGGTAGTGACATTATAGTTTCAAGCAGTATTACAACAGCTAATGGGTATTCAAATATTCAAAGAAAATTTTTAATAACTAGTACTGATAATACAAATGGGAAAATAAACTTACAAGGTACTTTTACTTATACAGATAAATACAATACAACTATTGTTTATACTTTACCAGACAAACAATATACTATAAAACCAGCATCAACTAATTCATATGAATTTAAAATGTATGGACAATCAAAAACTAATAGTCCTACTGGTGATGAACAAGCAATTGATATTTCAACGATAACAAGTAGTCAAAATTTAAATACCTTAAAAAACTTTGTACCATCTCTTGTAACATCTGATCAAGAATTCTTAGCTAAAGCATTTATTGAAATTCAAAATTCTTATCCAATAGATGATGGAATTAGAAGTGTATATATAACTGAAAGAAATGATGAAGATGGTACATTGACTGTAAATGTTGACTACAATGGATTGGCAAATACCATTCAAAGTAGTTTTAAACAAAAATATACTGGATTTAAAACTAACACACAAGCACGTGTTGATTTTGCTGGTACTAAAACACCATATGATAATCTAGAAACTGAAGGTATTAAAGAAGCATATTCAAAAAATCATAGTGATTATTCTTTTATTGATATAACTCAAAATGGGTTATATCCAAATTATGGTAAAGAGATAGCTAATCCATTGGGTCAATTTTCTAATACTTATTCATCTGGAATACAGGCTCTTGCTACAATGGGATATACACCTAAAGTTGAAGTTACTACTGGTGAATCTGGTGTTGAATATGGATATGTTGAAATTACTTTAGATTATTCTGCTCCAAGTGATGAAAATAGAAAAAAATTACCTAATTCATTATTAAATAGTTTTGGGTTAAAAGATGGGAAGATAAAATCTGTCTATTTTGGTTTTTTACCAATAAGAGATATATATTGAATAACTTTAAAAAATTATAGTTCAAAAGATGTTCAAAATATTGTAACAACTTATAAAGTTGATGATGTGATTGACAACCAAATGTTAATAAATTCTCTTGAATTAAATGGATATACTCCTAATGAAATTCAAATTAGGGATAAAACTTGAGATGGTGAAAAATTGAACTTTGTTGTCTTTGCTCAATCAAATGAATATAAATCAGTTAATGGTCAATATTCATTTACAATTGATTGAGCGCCACAATTTGCAGCTATTAGAGAAAGAAATATTATTCTTGCAGCATCATTAACATTAGTTGGTATAGGAATTGTTTCTTTTGGAATTGGTGCTTATATATTAAGAAAAAACAAAATGAGAAGAATGTTGAAATAACATTCTTTTTTTGTTCTATATAATATTTTTCTAAATTTTTCAAGTTTGAAATTGAATTTTATAAACTTTACAATTATTTATGAAGTATCTAAATGGAGTTTGGAATGAACATAAAAAGTAAATTTAAATTGCTTCTTACATCTACAATTGGAGTAGCATCAATTGCTGCACCAATTCTTGCATCAAGTTTTAATGATTTTAGTAAAAATAATCTTGCTAAAAATTTTGATCAAACTATAAATAAAAATAATTTAAAAGCAACACAAAATACTAATGATGGTACTTTTGCAAAAGATACTGGATTAGAAAATATTTCTACTTCAATTGGACCAATAGTTGTAAACAAAGATAAAAAAACAATTGAAAGTAGGGATTGATATGGTTCTTTAAATTGAACTTTAGACATTTCAACATTGGATACAAATTCAAAATCAATAACTAGTTGAGAATATTTACAAGAACAAGAATGATTATTTTTAATTACTGATAAAAGTTATTTAATTAAAGTAAATACATTAACTGGTGAAATTTTAGCGAAAGCTAGTCAAACTGAAAGTGGCATTAGTGCTAATTCAGATAGAATTGCTGGGATTGATTTTAACAATACATTATATGTATGAAGTTCTTCAACACCTAACCCACAAATAACACCTGTTGATAGAAATACATTAAAATCTAGTGGAAGTAAAATTACTAGTACAAGTTTTGCTAGTGAAAAATTGCTTGATTTAATTCCTTTGGATGTTGGTTATAACTTAGCAATTAGTACTGAAAATGGAACTACAAGTTTAGAAAACATAACGAGTTTGAATTTTACATTAGTGAATGATGAGGCGACAACTTTAATAAAACCTAAAGAACAAAAACAAGAAACAACAAATAGTATTGAAAATTTTGGGCAAACTGGAAAATTCACTGTTACAGGCTTATCTGGAAAATATTCTTCTATTTTTATTCAAGCAATTGATAGAAGTCAAACAAGTTCAAAGATTTTGTTTGTAGGTAAAAATGCTTATGAAATAAGATTAAATAAAAATGATTATAGTAAAACTACTGTATCTGATTTATTTAATCAAAGTCAAAATAAAAATGGTTTTGATACAACAAATAATTTAAATTCTGCTTTTATTGATTCAAATGGTTTAATCTATTTTAAGAAAACAAATGAAAAATTTGTATGAACATTAAACACTCAAAACACTATTAATCAAGCTATTGATCTTTCTTCAGATACTAATAATGAGCTTAAAAAAATAGTTACTAGTAATAATGGAACAGATGGCCAAAGTAATACTAATGATGTAATGATTTATGGTGTACCTACAGATAAAAACCATGTTCAAAATTTAGCAAATGCTTCTTATATTGTTGATCCAAACTCTAAGTTTGCTACAGGTGCTGTAAACAATATTTTAAAAACTAATAATTTTACATCTGATCAAGTAACTTTAACTCTTTCATCATCATCAAGTAATAGAGTTCCTTCTCAATTTAGTATCAATGACTTTAAATTATCAAACAATGCATTTGCATTAAAGGCTGATGGAACAAATGAACCTAAATTTACTATTGATGATCTAACTGGTAAACTTGAACTTTCAGTATTAGCATTTAGACAAGCTTGATATTCTAATTTATCTAGTGATACTACAAAATCAATTGTTAGATACACTAATACATTTTCAAAAACATCAGATGTTGTTAAGTTTGCTTCAGATGAAATATTTAAAGCTTTATTTCAGAAAAAAACAGCAAGCCAAATAAGTGAAGCAATGCTTGCTGAAAAAGGTGAACAAATTTTAGTTTCTGGAACAATAACTGAAGGTCCAAATTATTCTAATGTTCAAAGAACTTTTTTGATATCAAATGTAGATAATCAAAAAGGGGAACTGGAAGTTCAAGCAACTTTTACATACACTGATAAATATAATACAACTATTCAATATGCCTTAGAAACTCATAAGTTTAAAGTTGAGCCAGCAAAAAGTGATGCTTATAAATTTAAATTTTATGGTCAACAAGAAAATAGTGAATCAACAACTGAAGCTATTGATATTAACCAAATACCAAATATTAATCCTACATTAAAAAATCTTGGTAACTATATTCCATCACTTGTAACTAGAGATGAAGATATCTTGGGAGAAGCATTTATTGAGGTTCAAGATTCTTATCCTATTGCAAAAGGAATAAGAACCATAACTATAGATGATGTTAATAATAATGATGGGTCATTAACAGTTAAAGTTCATTATAATGGACTTGCGCCAAATACAAAAGCTGATTTTGAACAAAAGTTTACTGGTTTTCAAACATCACAAAGTGCAGCTGTTAATTTTACAGGTAATTTAACATCATATGAAAATCTTCCTTCACAAGGGATAAAGGACGCTTATAAGGATAAAGAAAAAGAAACAAAGTTTATTGATATAACTCAACAAGGATTATATCCGGGTTATAAAACTGAATTAGCATCAGTAGATAAAGCTATTGCTAATACATACTCTAATGGAATAGCTAAACTTAGCACAATGGGTTATGACCCAAAAATAGAAGTTTCATTAGGACCAAGTGGTGTTGAGTTTGGTTATATTGAAATTACATTAGATTATGCAGCTCCATCTGAAGATGGTTCTAGAAAACCATTAAGTAAATCATTAAGAAATTTATTCAATTTAAAAGAAGGTAAAATTTCTGCAGTATTCTATGGTTTTTTACCAGTTAGTGAACTTTATTCAGTTCAATTAAAAAATTATGGATCAAGAGATGTTCAGAACATAGTTACATCTTATAGGGTTGATGATGAGATTGGCAATGATATGTTGGTTAATTCACTTGATTTAAAAGGTTATACAAATGATGAAATAACTGTAAGAGAAAAAAGATGAGATGGTGAGAAACTACATTTTTCAGTTTTTGCACAATCAAAAACTTATAAATCAGTTAATGGTCAATATTCATTTACAATTGATTGAGCACCACAATTTGCAGCTATTAGAGAAAGAAATATTATTCTTGCAGCATCATTAACATTAGTTGGTATAGGAATTGTTTCTTTTGGAATAGGTGCTTATATATTAAGAAAAAACAAAATGAGAAGAATGTTGAAATAACATTCTTTTTTTGTTTTTTTTAGCAAATTTGTGAAAATTTATTAAAAATTTGCAGACCCCCTTGTTTTTTTTTTTTTTTTTGTATACTTTATCTAAACAAAAATATGGGGAAATTTTTATGAAAAAAAGTAAAATATTAAAACTTGTTGCATTAGGTAGCATGTTTGGTGTTGTAGCTGTAACTCCAATAATAACTACCTCTTGTTCTAAGAAAAAAACTTCTACAAGTGTAGTTGTTCCAGTTGTTAAATCAACAGTTAGTTATGACGGAGATTTAACTAATGTGTTTGGAACAAATGGTACAAATGAACAAATTAAAAAGTCATTAGATAAACTATTGAACGAAAGCAAAGATTTAGTTATAGAAAATTTTTCAAGTATCAATAGTGCAGGACAAGCAAATGATTTGAAAATTGTAACTACAATAACATCAGGGGATGATTCTAAGTGAGAAAGTGAATCAGTATCTAAACAAAGTAGTAACGAACAAAATACAGTAAAAAAACTTAGTTGAGCTGGAAGAAACAACCAAGCTAATAAAAGTGAAATAATTAAATTTGATTCAATTAAAGAACTAAAAACTATTTTTAGCGGAATTAGTGGAGATGATATAGTGAAGAATGCTTTAAATAGTTTAGAAGAAAACAAAGATAATAAAATAACAACAACTCTTATTAGAAAATTAAATATAAACTTTTTTAAAGAACCAATTAAATTAAATAAAAATAATTTAGAAATCTCAATTTCAATAACAAAAAAAGATAATAAAGATACAAATTTAGATGAACAAATAAATAAAATATCTGGTAATTACATTCTAGAAATACCACAACAAAATATAAAATTTAATCCAACTTTCAAAGTTGATGTTACATATAGAGGTGGAAAGATTTTAAGTAAAGAAAATGTTGTTCTTGATTTTGCTAAAAAAGCAACAAGTTTAATATAGTTTATTAATATATTTTTAATAACTAATTTACTTTAAATAAACAGGAAATTTAGTATTTTATGTTTAATCAATAATTTTTGATTATTCATAAAGTTACGCTCGATTGACATGTGAAGTGCAACGCTCAAAAAAGAGTGTGCACTTCATTTGTTTTGTTTGTAAGTGTTCACTAATAAAAAGATAATGAATATTAGGAGTGCTTATGAAAACTTATAAACATTTAACAAAAGAAGAAAGATGCTTAATTTATTTTCTTTGAAATAAAGAAAAATATTCTATGAATAAGATTGCAAAAATCTTAAATAAAAACAAATCAACAATATCAAGAGAATTAAAAAGAAACACATCTTCTACAGGGATTTATTATTCATCAACTGCTCACAAAAAATACATTAGAAGAAAATCAAATTGTCATATGTTTTTTATGTTGAAGTACAAAAACTTCACAGATCTTTTTATTCAAAAATTTAATCCTAAATCTCATGGTGTAGAAGCTACAATTTTTTGAATAAAAGAAAACTATCCATTAGTTAAAGTTCCAAGTGCTAGGCAAGTATTTAGATGAATCAATAGCAAGATTTGAAAGGTACAAAGAAGAGATTGTTTAAGAAGAAAATATGTTAAAGGAAAAAGAAGAAAAATAGGTATATTTTCTAAAATTGATGGAAAATACTGCATTCCTTATAGTCTAAGACCAGAAAAGATAAACAATAGAAAAGAATTTGGACATTGAGAAGCTGATCTAATAGTTAGTAAAAGGCAAAGTGGTTATTACCACTTATTAACATTAGTAGAAAGAAAAACAAGGTTGGCAATTATTAGAAAAATAAAAGGGAAAAACGCTAGATCAATGATGGCTAAAATGTATACCATTATTCGAGATGAAAAACTCCCTATAAAAAGCATCACTGTTGACAATGGGTTAGAGTTTCAAATGATGGGAATAACTGCAAAACAATTCAACTTTAAAGTTTATTATTGCCAACCTTATTCTTCATTCCAAAGAGGGTCCAACGAGAACATAAATGGGATAGTTAGAAGATGATATAAAAAAGGAACTGACTTCAGTTTAGTAAGTGAAGATAAAATAAAAACTCTTGAATGAAAAGTAAACAACATCCCAAGAAAAATGTTTGGTTATAAAACAGCTTACCAAATGTATCAAGAAAATATTTAAAACAAAAAAACTCTCAACTTATATTTCAAAGTCGAGAGTTTAATGTAACATTGAAGTGTTGCACTTCACATGTCAGTTAGGGGTATTTTATGTTTAATCAATAATTTTTGATTATTCATAAAGTTACTAATTTCCTTTTTTTATCTTTAGTTAACTCAATCTACCACAGCAACAAATACTTTAAAAACACCATGCATACAATATTATTTTCTGAACTTTTATGTATTGGTATTTAGTATGTAATCTAATATATACATAAATAGAACATTATATTAATATTATTAGGTGTTTTGATATAATAATAATGCATTCAATAAAGATGCACTCTTTGCCGAGTTTAGGCTATTATCCATAAAGAGGAGAATTATACATGTCAAAATACGAAATTATGGTAGTTGTTGACGGAACTTTAAAAGAAAGTGAAGCAAAAAATACTATCAGTGAATTAAAAAATTTATTGAAAAAAACTGATAAGCTAAGTGTGACTGAATTAGGTCTTAAAGACTTATCTTATCCTATTAACAAAAAAAACAAAGCATTTTATTATGTTATTAATTTTGAAACAAGTAACGCTCCAATCATAGCAGAATTTAGAAGAGTTACTTTATTAACAAAAAATGTTCTAAGACATTTAATAATTAATATTGAAAAAGATTATAGTTATAAAGCAACTATTAATCCTAAAAAAGTTGCTAAATCTAAATTTAGAGCTGAAAGATATAAAAGAATTAAAGAAGCTAATGCTTTAGAACAAGAAAAAGTAAAAAGAGAAAAAGACAACACACCAGTTAAATTAACTGATATTTAGTTTGGAGATTATATTATGAATAAAGTATTTTTAGCAGGACGTTTAGCAAGTGATCCACAACAGTTTGTTACACAAAATGGAATTACACAATCAAGATTAAGTATCGCTTGTTCTGATAATTGAAATAAAAATGAAACATACTTTTTTCCTTGTGTTGCATGACAATCAACAGCAAACTATATAAACACTTATTTTAAAAAAGGTGATGCTGTTGTTTTGGATGGAAAATTAATTAGAAGAAGTTATATTTCAAAAGAAGGTAAAACAACTTACATTATGGAAGTTGTTATTGAAACAATCAAACATTTTGGTGGTTCAAGAAAATCAGGCATTGACCAAAGTGCCAACCAAAATTATTCAAATAAACAAAACTTTAACAATGTAAACAGTACAAATGAATTTTCTCAAACATCAATGAGTGAAGAAGATATTGATGCAATATTAAGTAATTCAAACGGTGTTGAAGATGATGAATTTGATGTATATGCTGTTGATAACAAAACAAACCAAGAAAACTCAATTCAATCAGATGATGAATATATTGATTTAGAAGATCTAGATTGAGTTAATGAACTTAAATAATAAGAAAGGCGTTAATAATGGCAAAAGAAACAAAAACAACTGCAGCTAAAACAACTACTAAATCTACTACAACAAAAAAAGCTGCTTCAGTTGAAAAAGATAAAAAAACTAATTTAAAAACTACAAAAGAAACAAAAACAACTGTTGAAAACAAAACTCCTGTTGAAACTACAAGTCCAGCACATAAACCTAAATATAACAACTATGGACAAGGTAGATTTGTTAAAAGAAAAAAATTCTGTAAATTATGTGCAAAAGGAATTTTCCATGTTGATTACAAAGATGTAGAATTAATTTCTAAATACTTAACTCATAATTTAAAAATAGCTCCTAGAAAACAAACTGGTGCTTGTGCTATGCACCAAAGAAGAGTAGCTAATGCAATTAAAAGAGCAAGAATTGTTGCATTAATACCCTACATTAAAGACTAGTTAAAAAACTAGAAACGAAATTGTTTCTAGTTTTTTGCTCGATTGACATGTGAAGTGCAACACTCAAAAAAGAGTGTGCACTTCATTTGTTTTGTTTGTAAGTGTTCACTAATAAAAAGATAATGAATATTAGGAGTGCTTATGAAAACTTATAAACATTTAACAAAAGAAGAAAGATGCTTAATTTATTTTCTTTGAAATAAAGAAAAATATTCTATGAATAAGATTGCAAAAATCTTAAATAAAAACAAATCAACAATATCAAGAGAATTAAAAAGAAACACATCTTCAACAGGGATTTATTATTCATCAACTGCTCACAAAAAATACATTAGAAGAAAATCAAATTGTCATATGTTTTTTATGTTGAAGTACAAAAACTTCACAGATCTTTTTATTCAAAAATTTAATCCTAAATCTCATGGTGTAGAAGCTACAATTTTTTGAATAAAAGAAAACTATCCGTTAGTTAAAGTTCCAAGTGCTAGGCAAGTATTTAGATGAATCAATAGCAAGATTTGAAAGATACAAAGAAGAGATTGTTTAAGAAGAAAATATGTTAAAGGAAAAAGAAGAAAAATAGGTATATTTTCTAAAATTGATGGAAAATACTGCATTCCTTATAGTCTAAGACCAGAAAAGATAAACAATAGAAAAGAATTTGGACATTGAGAAGCTGATCTAATAGTTAGTAAAAGGCAAAGTGGTTATTACCACTTATTGACATTAGTGGAAAGAAAAACAAGGTTGGCAATTATTAGAAAAATAAAAGGGAAGAACGCTAGATCAATGATGGCTAAAATGTATACCATTATTCGAGATGAAAAACTCCCAATAAAAAGCATCACTGTTGATAATGGGTTAGAGTTTCAAATGATGGGAATAACTGCAAAACAATTCAACTTTAAAGTTTATTATTGCCAACCTTATTCTTCATTCCAAAGAGGGTCCAACGAGAACATAAATGGGATAGTTAGAAGATGATATAAAAAAGGAACTGACTTCAGTTTAGTAAGTGAAGATAAAATAAAAACTCTTGAATGAAAAGTAAACAACATCCCAAGAAAAATGTTTGGTTATAAAACAGCTTACCAAATGTATCAAGAAAATATTTAAAACAAAAAAACTCTCAACTTATATTTCAAAGTCGAGAGTTTAATGTAACATTGAAGTGTTGCACTTCACATGTCAGTTAGGGAAAAAACTAGAAACGAAATTGTTTCTAGTTTTTTATTGTTATAATATTTCATGTGTTAATAATATAATTAACTTTTTCTCCATATATTTTTATATATGGTATTTTGAAAGGATTATAAGCTATGAATAATAACGATAAAATTCATTCAGGTTTAGAAAATTCAGTTGTTGAAATTGAAAGAATTGTTTTATCACATGCAATGCATCCAAGAGGTGAAAATGTTGATGAAATATTTTTGCAATTACAAAGTGATGATTTTAGCGAATATAGAAATAGGAGTATTTTTATAGTTATTAATTCACTTAGAGTAGATGGTAAAAATACAGATTTTTTAAGTGTTTTAACTTATTTTGAAAATAACCCTGAAATTCAATTTGCTAATTTTAAACAATATGTAACTGAGGTTTATAGTCTTTATTCTTATCAAACAAACATTTTACAATTTATTGAGATTATAAAAAACAATTCCATTGAAAATAAAATCAAAGAGTTTGGTCAACTATTAACTGGTACAAAACTAGATGTTATTTCATCAAAAGAAAAACTTTGAAATCTTGAAAGAGATTTTTTAAATATTACAAGCAACAAAAAAAGTAAAGAAATATCAGTATTAAAAAGTGTTTTAAAAGAATATCAAGCAAAACTTAATGAACTTAGAAACTTTAAACAAGAATTAACAGGAATTTCATCAGGTTATCCAACAATCGATAGATTCACTAATGGTTTTCAAGGTGGAGATTTGATAATTTTGGCAGCAAGACCTGGTATTGGTAAAACAGCTCTTGCAATTAATTTCTTAGTTAATGCTGCCAAAAAATTAGTTTCAGATCAAAAAGAAATAGAAGAGCAAAAAGAAGACACAGCTGAATTAAACGAAAAAAGAACACCTGGTGTTTTAATGTTTTCTATGGAAATGTCAAGTTCACAAGTATGTCAAAGAATTTTATCATCTTTATCATTAGTTAATGGTGGAACTTTTAAAACTGGTGGATTTACAAATTATGAATGAGCAAGTGTTTTAACATCGATTGATTTTGCTAACTCACTTCCAATTTATATTGATGACACTGGTGATTTATCAATTATGGACATTCAGTCAAAAATAAAACAAATGTCAAATGATAAAGATATAAAATTAGTTGTTGTTGATTATTTACAGTTATTAAAAGGTAGTACAAAAAATAACCAATTAAATAGACAACAAGAAGTTACATTAATATCAAGATCACTTAAAAGTATTGCTAGACAATTTAATATTCCAATTATTGCAATAGCACAACTATCTCGTAAGATAGAGGAAAGAAGAGGAGATAAAAAACCAATGCTTTCTGACTTAAGAGAATCTGGTTCTATTGAACAAGATGCTGATTTAGTTTGTTTTTTAAATTATGTTATTAATGAAACTCAAGAAAATAAAAACCCAATTAATCAGCCATATAATAACAATAGTTCAAGTGTAACTTCTGATGATGTTTTGGTTGAGTTTATTGTTGCTAAAAACAGAAATGGGTCAACTGGATCAACAAGTTTAATGTTTAAAAAAGATACAAGTTTATATCTTGATTTATTCACTACATTAAATCAAAATGATGAAGAAAGTAAAAATAAAATGAATTAGTATAAATAATGGCCATATTAATATAAAATATTATTAGTGATTTTAGAATAGGATTATTATGATTAATAAAAAATTATCTTTATTACTTTTATCTCCTGTGTTACTTACAACCCCATTCTTGTTAGCTTCATGTGCTCCAATGAGTCAACATGGTGTTGCAGCAACAATTAAATTTACAACAACACCTAGTAGTAGTGGTGGTGGAACTGGCGGGAATGGTGCTGTTGGTGGAAAAACATTAGCGGAAAAAAATGGAGAATCAGCTGGAGATGGTTCTAATGGTCAAACTTCAATTGACGATGAATTTTCAAAATTTGCTTATGATTGAACTAATTCAAAACTTTATAAAGATAAAAAAGAAACTAAAGTTGATGATAATAAAGAATTTAGTTTATTACTTTCATTAGGAATTATTCCAGAAATATCTTTATTTAGTCGTTTAATTACAGGAAGTCATATAGGTTTTACTTCAAGCGAAACAGATAATCCATTATTTGGAATGTATACTGAAAATGGAAATAATGGTTTATTAAAAGAATTTCTATATGCATCTGCTAATACATTAAACCAAGGAAGAAGTGGAGAAATTAGATTAAGTATTGCTGAAATTGATATCAAAGCAAGTTCTAATTTTTTACCAAATGAAAATGACAAACTTAAAGTTACAGATGTTGTAGAAGATAAAGAAACTCCAAAAGAAAATACAAAAAAATATAAAGTGAGTAATCTTCAATTTCAAAACACATCTAAGTTAACTTTTTCTTTCACAATGAAATATTTTTATTCTGGTGATAGCAATCCTTTTAAAACATCAGTAGACCACAACAAAGTTAATTCATATGTTGGTTCAAAAGGTGAATTATGAGGTGGAACAAAAGCAACAAAAGATTCTTTTACTCTATCGTCTAAATTAGAAGTTAATATTAATCCTATTTATTCAGTAAAATCAGATCAAAGCATTCCATATGACAAAACAAATGGAGTAAATAACTCTGGTTCAAATAGTGGACAGACAACAAATCAAACAAAGCCGAACAATGAAGTAACTTATAAAGAAGTAAAAGATAAAATAACTTTAGTTGGTGCAGGTGTTCAATACAGTTACATGGGTGTAACTAATGAAAATGGTGATACTCAAAGTAAAACCGAAAGTTCAACACAAAAATATGAAAATGGTTTTGCAGAAGCTCTAACTGAATCATTAATTCCTAAAGAAGAACAAGAAAAACCAGCACAAAAAACTGGTGAAGAAAATAAGGATGAACCAAAGGTTGAAAAAAGAAAGTTAGAAAATGGTAGTACACTAACTACATGATTAAATAAAGCTAATGAATTTAACAAAGTTACAACTAATCAAGACATTATAAATTATAGAAATACATTATCCTCTGGTTTTAAAAAAACTATTACTTTAAATGCTTCTACTAATTCATAATCTAAATAAACTATGAAAATAAATGTTGACACAACATGAAGTGAAATAATAAATGCTGAATTAGAAAAAGATTATTTTAAAAAATTATTGCATTTTATAAATCTTGAATATGATTCTAATAAAATCATATACCCTGAAAAGGATAAGATTTTTAGATGCTTTAATTTTTTTAATTACAATGATTTATCAGTTGTCATTTTAGGTCAAGACCCATATTATTCTAAAGGAATGGCAGATGGATTAGCATTTAGTTGTAGTAATGGTTTGACTCCAAAATCATTACAAAATATCTTCAATGAAATAAATAGAAGTTTAAATGTAAATAGAATAAATCCAAATTTAGAAGATATAGCAAAACAAAATGTTTTGCTATTAAACACATGTCTTACAGTTGAAGAAAATTTACCAATGAGTCACTCTAAAATTGGGTGGGAAATATTTGTTGATAATGTTATTAAATTTATAAATGTAAAATGTAATAATGTTATTTTTTTATTAATGGGCAACAATGCTTTTAAAAAAGAAAAACTAATTACAAATAATTCTCATATTATTTTCAAAACCTCTCATCCATCACCTTTAAGTTATAAAAAAGGTTTTAAAGATCAAGACAAAAAGGCATTTTATTGTTCTAATGTCTTTAAAGATATAAATGAAACCTTACTAAGGTTAGGAAAGAATAAATTAAATTGATAAGATTTGTATTGTTATATTAAAATTAATTACAATTAAAAGGGTTATATTATGGAAACTACTAGCATATCTTCAGTCCAAATAGTTTTAATTGTATTAGCTTTTTTTGTGGCTTTAATAGCAGTTGCCACTGTAAAAAAAGTTTTTTACAAATTAAGATATAAAAACAAGTATTATATTTTTCCGCGTCCTAGTATAAATGGGATCGCATATATAGCAATGGTTGTTTCTTTATCTGTTGCAGTATTGCTACTTTTAACAGTTATTACAGCTAATGCTTTTGCTGTTTTATTTAGAGCTTTCCCCGGTACTAGAATTACAATTGAGGGAATCCTCATAAAAATTGGTGGTTTATTATTTGGTCCTTTTACTGGTATATTTATTGGATTATTAACAGATATTTTATCTGTTGTGATGACAGCTGGTATTTTCCATTATGGTTATTTTATTTCTGCAATGGCTTATGGTTTATTAAGTGGATTAATCAAAACTATTGTTACTTATTCATCAAACAACAAATTTAAATTTTCAATTTATTCCACTATATTTTTAATTGTTATTTTAGTTTTATCTTTTTTTTATTTTTATAGTGTTTCATTTAACCACCCAATTAAATTAAATTTTTTTATAGATCTTCCAGAAATTACTTTTACAATGATAATTTCTATATTTATATCTTTTTTTAGTTTAACTATAGGAATCATTTGATTGTTTTACTTTATTTCTTGAAGAAGACAAATGTTGTTGAAAAAACTTAATCCATCAACATTTGGAGAAGGGAATAACATAAATAAAATTGAATACACTAAAAGTGGTAAAAGAAAAAAACCTAAAACTGATAAATTTTTAACTTTTTGTCCAGCAATTGTTTGTGTAATTGCTAACGAAACAATTATCAATACTATAATGATGCCGTTTTTTGATGCTGATTTAAGTACACTACAATACACTGATTGATTTGCAATTAGAATCTTATTGTTTATACCAATGATTGTTTTCAATATGGTATTTATTTATCCTGTATACAGTATTGTAGCCCCATTGATCAAATACAATTATCGTGATGATTTTATTGATAAAACCCCAAGTAATTTGGAAATGAAAAAAACTGGAGTTATTAATGAAAAAAATAGATAAAGAAACTATGAAGGAAATATCAAATAAATTAATGATAGATCTAACTGATAAAGAGATTGAAATTATTATAGATGAAGTCAGCAAATCTATATCAGATTTAAATGCTATTAAATCAATGAATCTAGATGGAGTTATCCCAACTAATTTTGTTAATATAAGTGTCAATAATGATTTTAGAGAAGATGTTGTTGTTGAATTTGAAAACAAAGAAAAACTTTTAAAATGTGCAAAAGAAATAGAAAAAGGTTTAGTTAAAGTTTAATATGTCAAAAATTCTAGATTTTATAACTAATAACAAAAAAGATAAAGACTTTGCACAAAAACTTTTAAAAGACACTTATTCTAAATTAGAAAAACAAAAAGATAATAATGCTTATATAACACTAGTTAAAAATTATAAATATGTTATTGATAACCCTAAAAGTTTAATAAATAAAATACCTTATGCTATTAAAGATAACATTAATGCATTAGATACGATTACAACTGGTGGTTCTTTATTTTTTAAAAATTATAATAGTCCATATAGTGCTACAGTAATTGAAAATTTAAATAAAGCAGGAGCTATCCCTGTTGCTAAGGCAAATTTAGATGAATTCGGATTGGGTGGTACTGGAACTTTTTCAAGTTATGGGCATGTATTTAATCCACTAGATAAAAATAGAATTACTTCAGGTTCAAGTTCTGGTAGTGCTGTTTTAGTTGCAAACGATACTGTTGCTTTTGCACTTGGAACAGATACTGGTGATTCTATTAGAAAACCAGCAAGCTATAATGGAATAGTTGGTTACAAACCAACTTATGGATTAGTTTCAAGATATGGTGTTTTTCCATATGCTCCAAGTTTTGATCATGTTGGTGTTTTAACTAAATCAGTAACAGATGCTGCTATTGTTAGTGACATTATGATAAGTTACGATGAAAAAGATTTTACAAGCCAAAATATAAAACCATTAGAGCTTTATAAAAATATAGATTGTTTTAAAACTAGTTCTAAAATTGCAGTTTTTAAAAATGTTATTGAATTTATGCAACCAAAGGAAAAAGAACTTTTTTTAAAAACTGTTAAAGAAAAATTTAATAATTTAAAAATAGATTTTATAGATTATCCAATAGAGTTAATAAGATTAATTCCTTCAGTTTATAAAATTGTTAGTTATTCTGAAGCTGTGAGTTGTTACCAAAACATTACAGGAATAGTTTTTGGTGAAAAAGAAAATGGTAAAAACTTTGATGAAAAAATAATTAAAACCAGAACTAAAAATTTTGGTAAAGAGTTAAAAAGAAGATTTGTTATTGGAAGTTTCTGTACATTAGAAGAAAACTATGAAGACATTTTTTTAAAAGCAAAAAAAATGAGAACACTTATTATAAATGCAATTGAAGATGTATTTAAAAAATATGATTTTGTTTTAATGCCAGGTAGTTCTTCTGTTGCACCATTAATTGATGATTTAAATTCAAAAAAATATAATGATACAGAAACTGATGATTATTTACAAATTGCTAATTTTGGTGGTTATCCTTCTGTTACAGTTCCAATGGGAAAAATTGATAAGTATCCAATTGGAATTAATATTATGGGAAAAATAAATGAAGATGCAAGTGTTTTATCTTTTGCAAAATATATAAACAACAAATTAAATGGAGGAGATTAAAATGAAACATAATTTTACTCCAGTTATCGGGATAGAAGTACATGTTGTTTTAAATTCAAAAACTAAAATGTTTTCTAGTTCTAAAAGTTCACATAATGATATAGCAAACACAAATATATCACCAATTGATTTAGGGCATCCAGGAGTTATGCCTCAACCAAATAAAGAGTGTATAAAAAAAGGGATTATTTTAGCTCATGCTTTAAATATGGAAATCTCTAAAGATATTATTTTTGATAGAAAAAATTATTTTTATCAAGATTTACCAAAAGGATTCCAAATTACACAACAATTTTATCCGATTGGAAAAAATGGAAAACTTGATATTGGAAACAATGAATTTATTGATATAGAAAGAATTCATTTAGAAGAAGATACAGCAAAACAAACAATTGAAGATGGCAAGATTTTATTAGATTATAATCGTGCAGGATTACCATTAATAGAAATTGTTACAAAACCATGCATAAAAAATTCTAAACAAGCATCAGCTTTTTTAAAAGCTTTAAGAAGAATATTAGTATTTAATAATATTTCTGATGCCAAATTAGAAGAAGGATCTATGCGTGCTGATATCAACATATCAGTAATGCCAATTGGTTCTAAACAATATGGTACAAGAGTTGAAATAAAAAATATCAATTCTATTTCTAATGTAGAAAAAGCAATTGAGTTTGAAATTAATAGACAAATTAACACAACATTATCAACACATGAATCTGTCCAACAAGAAACAAGAAGATTTGATGATAAAACATTTTCAACAGTATTCATGAGATTAAAAACTAACGCAGTAGATTACCACTATATGTGTGAACCAAATATTCATGTTAGAAGAATTGATGATAAATTTATAAAAGAAACAATCAAAGAAAATTATGTAAACATTAACGACATAATTTCTAATTTAGAAAAAGAAAATGTTAGCAATGAATTCATTAATCTTTTAATGGATGATTATGATTTATTTAAAGTCTTTAAAGAAATGAATAAAGTTGTTAATAATGCAAATGAAGTTGTTAAATGATTATGTGTTGAATTAGTAGGTTTAATTTCAAAAGATAATAAATCAATTAATGATATCCAAATAGAAAAGATAAATAAAATTTCTAACATGATTAAAATGTTATTGGATAAAAAAATAAATGGAAAACAAGCAAAAGAAATCTTAAAGTTTATTTATGAAACAAATGATAGTTTAGAAGATATTATAGAAAAAAATAACTTTAAACAAATCACTGATGAAAAAATAATTGCAAATGTTTTAGTTAATTACTTAAACCAAAACAAAAAAATGTTAGAGCAATATAATGATAGACCAGAACGTGTTGAAAAATTCTTCATAGGTATGGTTATGAAAGATACTAATGGGCAGGCAAATCCAGAAGTTACAACAACTGTTTTTAATAAGTTCTTAAAAACCTATCAAGACAGTAAAGATAAAGAAAATTTAGTTTTTGATAATAAATTAATTTAGTTAAAAATCACATAGTTTAACTATGTGATTTTTTTTATAAAAAATATTTAAAAACTAATAATGTTATTTCATCTTTTTTGTTTTTTCACTCTTCGTTATTCTCGAATGCGTATTTTAATGCCCCAAAAATATAATTAACTGATGGATTGGAATATGATTTTGTTCCATCTTTATTTTTAAATCCATTAACAATTTTTGAATAGTATTTGTCGTTTGCTCAACCCAAATCATAAACAAATTGATCAATAGTTTTATTCATTAATTTTCTTAGTTCTAATAAAAAATTTGATACATCGATATTAAATGATTTGTAATTATTCTCAAATTCCAAAGGTGTGGGAACTAATTTTTCCACATTTTTACTTTTTTTCATTCTTGCTTTTTTCTTTCAAATTTTTTTCTTTTTTTCTAATTTGATCAATTTCTTTTTTATTTGTTTGATAATTGGTTTTAAAATGTTGTTGAGCTTTATTGAATTCTGAAACTGTATATTTTCAATTAGTAGAATTATTATCACTCAATTCAATTTGAACCATTATTCTAATTAAATTTATGTTTAAGTTTTCATATCATTCATTAATTTTTTTTCTTCTCTCATAATAGTACTTCATGTATTTTTGATCATTTCTAATCTTTATATCCATATCTGCTATTATGCTATACATTCCGGTTCTTCATATTTGAGACTCATATAGATTTGGCATATAATCATATAGTTTTTCAAATCTATTTCTATATTTGTATTCATCTGACAATTTATCATCTTTTGAATATTTATTTGCTATGTATTCTTCAAGTGAACTTCCTAGAGGACAAGCTGTGCAACCCAACCTTGAAAATCTTAATTCATTAATATTGTGTTTGTTTGGATGATATCCATATGCATCATTTATTATTAATTTATTTTCTTTAATGTATGTTCATATATCATTGGTGTTTCAAATTGATATTGGTCTACTCATTGGGTGATTTTGATTGTATATATTACAACCATTTTTTATTCATGACTGTTTTCTGAGTTCTGACTCATTTGCCATTGTGCCTATAAAACTAGGTCTTTTATCATGTTTTAATCCACCTTTAACATAATCACAGCATTTTTCACTAAAAAAATAATTTATTTTGTTGCCATTTTCATCTATGAAATAAGTCATTTCTGAATCTAATAAGAATAATCTATTTTTTGAAATTTTATATTTTGCACTTGGCTCTATTCCAAAAGCAATTTTTGATAATAGTGTTTTTGTTTTACTTCTTTTTAATCTATTAAGCATTGTCGAAATTTTTTTAGAATAAATTGGATATCCTTTAGATTTTAAAATTTCAATTCATGGTTTAATTGGTTTGACAAATAATGGATTTTTTATGTAAGAAAATTTATCCTGATATTTCTCAACTGTTGATTTAATGAATTGTACAGTAGAAGGAAATGTTATTTCTATAGCATATGCTGGTACAAGATATATATCAGAATTAATTTTTTTATGTACTTTTGCAACTAAATCTAACAAAACAGTTGAATCTTTACCACCACTAAATGAAACAAGAACTTCTTTTTTATTTTCCTTTTTATATCAATTTAAAAAATCTATTATTTTCTCTTCTGCTCATATTAATTTATCTTTATATGGCATATGATTGCATAATTCTTCATAATGATCTTTTCTAGTTTGTTGTAAAGAAAGTTTTTCGTTATTTTGTTTCAAATTGATTGATAATCCAGTATTCTTTATTTCCATACAAAATCACCGTATTATTTAATAACAATATAGTGATTTTAAAAATTACAAATAATCATTAAAACCATCTATAGTTGGTTTTAATGATGAAGTTTTTTTCGTAGTATCATTTTTGATTTTTGTTAAATATATAAAAATTCAAGATGAGGAAAAAATGAACGAAAAAAATAATGTTGATTATATAAATTTAGATGATGAATATAACGAATACACAGAAACAAAAGACAAAGAAGTTATATACCAAAAAAATACTAAGCATCAATTCACAAGGTTTGCATCAGAAGATTATAATTTTCCATTAATGATTTCAGAATTTATCGATAACTCAATATCTGCTTATGAAAAAACTTTTGCTGCATCTGAAAATAAAGATATAGATGAAGGCTTTAATACAAGAGATTATAGTAAATTACATATAAAATTTGTTGTTAATAATTTTGGTACTGAAGAAAACAATAAGTCAGAAATTATAGTTGTAGATAATGGGCCAGGTATGACTTATGAGGAATTAAAACAAGCATCAAAAATGTATGATGTTGATGATAAAGGAATAAATGATTTAAACCAACATGGTATAGGTATGAAATCTGCTTGTTTTTGACTTGGTAAAGATGTTTCCGTTCATACAAGAAGAAAAAATTCTTTTAATATTAGTTTTTTTAACCTTGAAACATCTACGAAAAGTGAAAAAGAAGAATGCAATATAGAGGTTAGGCAATCTCCAATTTCAAAAAGACAAGAAAATTTTGCAGGTACTCAAATAAGAATTAGAAACATAAATAAAGCTGTTGATAAATTTGACTATTTTAGCAATTCAAATTCATTGCTTTTATATATGCAAATCTTTTTGGGTATAAAATTTTTAAGATATATTAAAAAATGTTTAAGAATTACTTTTGAATATAAAACTCAAGATGAAAAATCGTTAAAAAAATTTCAAATATTAGGTTTTGAAAGAAAATATTTAAATAAGAAAAATCTTTTTGATGCTTTATTAAATAAAAAAAATAATTTATCAAGAGAAGAAAAAATTAGTGCTTTTGAAAAAGAAGTAATTTCTAGAATGAACGAAATAGCAAATAATAAAGATGGAAAAACATCTAAAAATGCACAAATATTAGCTAATAAATTTTGTAATGGTAATGATGTTAAGATTGATGAAAATATTTTTATAGAAGGGAAAGAATTTACATTAGAAATAGGTATAGTAAATAAATTTAAAAATTTACCTTCTACCAATTATATTTTTTATGATTCAGATGGAAATGTTGTATCAGATAATATTGCATTAAAAACAGAGTATAATGTGGAAATTGAAAAAATTAAAGATTGAGTTAGTTTAAATCAATTACAAGGTTTATATTTCTTTCATCACAATAGAGGATTATTAATGGGACCACTTAGTGGCACTAAACAAATTAAAGGAAAGCGTCCAGAACCTATAACAGTTGCAAGAAATGGTCAAAAAATTGATGGTAATACAACACCAATGCGGTTAATAGGGCAAGCTGATATATATGGTGTTAAAACTGAAGTTAATAAAGCTAATTTTCATTTTTCAAATTTAACAACAAATGATCTTAAAGCTAATTTAGAAAATATTTGAAAACAAGATTTTAAAAAAATATTAGAAATATTTGTAAACTTTGAAGATTATATAAAAAAAATAGAAGGTTTTGATAAAGAGTATACTTGTAAGTCTTTAAATAAAAATATTGATTATTGAAAAAACAAAACATCAACTAGTCTTATTAATTCAGAAATAATAAACTATGATGATGAAGATGATAAGATTGCTAAAACATCATGAAAATTTAATTATAAAAATGAAAAGTATAAATTCATAATCTATTGTTCAGATATTGAAGAACCTTTTACAAAAATGCAAATTGATAGTGATGGTCTTTCAGACGAAATTTGTTTTGAAATAAAAATAAATAAATTGCATCCATTTTGAAATCCTTATAACGAGACCAATTCAGAACAAGCAATTATTAAATTTAGAAATTTTGTTTATCCATTTACTATGGCTATGACTTTAGCTCAACATAAGCTTGATTTAGCATCAATAGAAATCAAAACTAGTGAAGGATATATTGATGACACAATAATGGATATAAATTTTATAGACATATTCTCTAGTATCACTAAGAATTGAAAGGAAAATGATAATAGTGACCTTGATGAATAAAGTCGATTACTTGGAACTAGAAGAATTAGATTTAAATAAAGAAGATAAATTTGTTCAAACAATTAACATAAAAAATGATGAAATTTATGAATTCAATTTAAAAAATATATTTTCTGATTTTAAAAATTTAGGAAAACAAAGAATAATTTGCATTGGTAATGTTCAAAGTGGAAAAACAGCAAACATAATAAATGTGATAAATGAAGCTTCAAATAGGGGTATAAATTTAGTTATTTTCTTTGGGGGTAATACCGAAGTTCTTAGATTACAAAGTGAAAATAGATTAAATGTATTAAGTTGTAATAAAAAGATAAAAATTTTAGGAAAACATGTTTCAACAGGTTTAAATAATTATTTGTCTGGTAATTATACTTATGTGATTACAGTTATGAAAAACAAGGATTCTTTTCAAAAAATATTTGAGTCTTTGAATAATGAAAATTTAAAAGATAAAAAAGTAATGTTAATAGATGATGAATGTGATTATGGTAGTGTGAACACATCAAAAATAGGTTCGTCAGAGTACCACAAAAAAATATTTGAAATTTATGATAGATTATACAATGTTACACTTATAAGTTTTACTGCTACACCTTTTGCAAATATTTTAAATTCCAAAGACTTGTTTAATTTGCAAGAAATTCCAAAAGTTGTTGTTTTAAAAAATAGTGATGAATATTGCGGTTTAGTTGAGTTTAATAAAAGATCTAATGAATGTTATTTATATAGATATAAAGATAAAAATAATCACAATGTTGAAGTTAGTTATAAAAATTCAATAGAAGATACTTTTTTAATTTATCTTTATGATGCAGCTAGAAAGTGACATGATAATGGATATGAGTCAATTGAATGTTTTGAAACCCAAATGCTAATTAATATAGACTGTGAAAATGATATTCATTTAAATGTATATAAAACACTTATAGATTTTTTAAAAAATACTTTTACTAGTATAGAAAAAAGAAAAGTAGCAATACTTAATGAGTTCAGAAAGGTTTTTATAAATAATAATAATCCTAGTTTTTTTGATGAAGATATGTATCAAGAATTTTATTCTAAAAAAATATTTACATTGGTTAAGTATATAATTGATAATTTAGAAAAAACTATCATTATTTTAAATAGTTCAGAAAATCAAGAAAAAGATTTATTTTATGACAAAAGTATTAAACACAAAATAATAATTGGTGGGGTTTTATTGTCTCGTGGTGTAACATATGAAAACCTTATTACTGAACTTATATTAAATTATCCTAAAAAAACAATAGCAGTTGATACTCTATTACAAAGAGCTAGATGATTTGGGTATAGAAAAAATGATATTAAATATATGAAAATCATAATGACTAAAGAATTAATTGATATTTTTAAAATTACTGAAAGATATTTGGAGATTTTTATACCAGGAATATCTAATTATCATAAATTAAAAAAATACATTAAAAATCTTGATGCTTTGTATAGTCAAAAAAACATTAGGAGCACATCTTATGGAAAATCTAGATAAGAGAAAATATATACGTTTTGTTAAAGTTTCTGAGATGATAGGCATAGGTGTTGAAGTTGAAAATCTAGATGAAAAAGAAAAGGAATGTTTAATCAAAGACATAGATAATATAAATTTTCAATTCATAAAATACCATGGTCTTTGTTATGATAAAATCACAAATAAAAATTATCATTTTATTAAATTTATAGATATCCCAAAAAGTATGATTGATGAAGTATGTCTGTTAATTGATGAACAATTAGAAAAAGAAAATTATAGAGTATCATTCTATGATTGTTTGAATTATGTAGTTTCATTATTTAGAAAAAAAATATTTCCAAGTTCACTTGATAGTGAGATTAGAGGAGATATTTGTGAAGCTTTATTTATATTAAAAGCTAAGAAAGAACTTAATATAGATCTAACAAAATATTATTATAGTGATGATAATTTATATGATTTCTATTTTGATGATAAAAAAGTTTGTGTTGATATAAAAGGAACAACAAAATTAAGTTCAAACATAAAAATAAATTATAGACAACTAAGTGAAAAAGAATTTAATAGAGATTTTTATGTTGTAGAATACCAACTTGTTAATGATAAAGAAACAGGAAAGAACATTTTTGAATTATATAATGAGATTGGTTTACATTCAGAAATAATAAAATCAAAATATGATAAATGAAATAATTATAAGAATTCTGAAGAAGATGGAAAGAAAAAAATCGAATCATACTATCTTGTCAATCTAGACAATACGAAAATATTTAAAATTAAAAATGAATCATTACCAAAAATAAGCGTGATAAATGATAATCTTTTAATAGATCTTGAATTAACTATATCAACCAAAAATTGTAATGATGGTGATATCAAAGAAGTAATTAGATACATTGAATAAATGTCTGATTACTTTTTTTAAATGATTAAATTTTCATAACATTTCAAGCAATGGTTGATTAGTTTACTTACTTTAAATGGAGTGTGTTAATTCATATTATATTTTTTATATCAGACAATATTTTTATTATTCATATTAATATAATTTATAATTTTTGGTCTATTGAAATTTTTAATTACACATTTATCTTATATAAATTAGTTTTTAATGTCTATTTATTTTTTGGCTAGAATATCATTAACTACTCTTGTGAAAAGTACTCTTGTTGAAAATTTGTTTTTAATTTATTAGTAATATAAAAATATAACATAATGAATTTTTAACATTTTCCTATCATTACTATTACAAATGTTTTGTAATTTAAATTTGATTTAAGAAAGTTGATAATCCACTTATAACAGAATTAAACTATGATTTTATAATGGACCAAAACCATTTAGAACTGATTAAGTTATTTTTAGTTAAAATAATTTAAAATTATCGCTTTTAGTAAATAAGTGCTAATAACTTGTTGATTCTTTAAAATTAGTCGTATATAATTAACCCAAGTACGAATAGGGAGAAATTTATGAATATGATTTCAAAAAAGAAAAAAATGATTATAGGATCATTAAGTGTATTAGCAGGTGTTGGTGCTATTGGTGGAATTGCACTAGGTGTTCATCCAACAACTAATCAATATACAACATCAACTAACAATGGAAGCGGAGTATCTATCAATGATAATAATAAAATTGATTTACCACAAGCTCCAATTTCATCAGGTAATCAAACAGTAGTTGGTGGAGAAAACAACAACTCAAACTCAAGTAGTGATGCAAATTCTACTGCTTTAAGAATGACAGTAACAAAATTATCAAGCTTTACTAGAGAAGCTGGTGTATCTGAAAGTTATAAAATGACTATACAAAATAACGAACAAAAAGAAGGAACAATTTATTTTGTAGTTAATGGTAAATTTACAACTGATACTATAACTTTCAAACCAGGAGACAAAATTACATTAAGATTTGAAGCAAATAAAGGATATGAAAATTACACAGTAAGAGATTTCAAAATTTCTGGTGCTAATGAATCTTACTATGTTCCAACTAAAAATGATGCAAGTGATAAACGTCAATTCATTGCTGAAATGCCTAGATATGAAGACACAATTGATAAATTAACTGGTGAGAGTTGATTATATGCTAATGACACTCCGATCACAATTAACCCATCATTTATAATTTCTGATATTGGAGAAAATGGTCAAACAGTTGAATGAACTCATGGTGCTTACATGGAAGCTATAAATGGATATGTTTACAGCTTTGATAAAGATACTAAATTCTCTGAATTATTAACTAAATATGCTGCATTCAAAAATGATGATATTAAAAATCCTATTAATTTATTCTTCTACTTAAATGGACATAATTTAATTATGGATACAAATGTAACTAAAGAATTAGCTGAAAAATATGCACCAAGTGGATGAAACTTAGCATTCTTCAATAATAGCACTGATAGTATTGCTGAAAATGGTAAATATGGTTCAATTGTTCTTGATGAAAAATATGATGGAAATTGAACTAATGCTAATGTTGGTAGATTTACATTCAAAGGAACTATGACATTTGGACGTTCTTTAAACTACAGATATGTAAACATGAGTGATGGTGTTCAATTCCTTAACATGACAGATAAATCAATTTCTGGATCTATAGTTAACGAAGCTAAATAATTTTATTAGTTTATAATATTGAACTTACAACTAGTTGGTTGTAAGTTTTTTATTCACACTAGACAGCATGATTTTTCCTTTTATAAGTTGCCACAATTTAATTAGCGTTAATTTTTTAGAGTTATGATATATTTTTTTGAAATATATTTAAATTGATGTTTTGATGATATAAAACAAAAAATATTTCTACCATTGTTAGCAATACCTATAAATTCCTACAAACAATATCATTAACAAGTTGTGTAACAAAATAAAATAATGTTGATGAAACTATCAAATATTAAGTGGGTAAGTTAAATGAAAAATTTATAAAAGAATAACTGGAATTATTAGCACATTTACTTGTGAAGGTTTTAAATATATTAAAGACAAATTAATTGGTAATACTGTAAGTTTGTATCAAATAAATAACATTATAAACATTGTAGGTTATATTGTAATGTGTTTTCCAAATTATATGTTGGATGTGGTTGGTTTAGATTTACCTTAATGAGTTGAAGATTTTGCTAAAGAAATAAATTTGTTGGTGGTTTAGATAACTTTAATAAGGGGATTAAAAAAACTTAACAAATTGACATACACTAATTAAAGTAAGTTAAAAAATATAATTAATGAAGTTAAAACGCTTTTTATAAGTATATTAAATGAGATAATTATATAAATTTTTTGGATTTAAAATTCCTTCTTTTTGTCAAATTAGGTTTTAGATGCTAATATAGGTGCATATCAATATTATGGCAATAATAAAAAATATTTATTGTTTCTTATCAATTATTTAATTATTATCAAAACAAGTATGATGGTTCTTCTTTAAGTTTAAATACAAATAATATAGATAATAATTAAAGTTTCTTTTATTATGAAGGATATAAGTTTAATCAAGCTTTTTATGATAGGACAAATTATACGTACAAGTTTTTGAAACAAATAGTACCAATTATGTATTTTTTCTTTTTTATAATAATGTTATAGATGTTAAATGTTTTATAGATAATGGACAAATATACTATAAAATAAGCCAAAAAGAACAACCTATATTAAAAATTTATAAAACAGTTAAAAGTGAAAATGGTCTTTATGAAATTGCTGATTTTTCAAAAACAACAAGCATATGAGTATAGGTTAGAAAATTATTGTTATATTTTAGGTCAAAAAAGAACTTATATATTTCCTACTTATATCAATAAGTTTGTATAAAAATCATATATGGTGATGTATGTATTTATATATAAACTAGTTCTTGTTCATATCTTAAATTGCTTGTAATTGATTAATTTGCTCTGTTTTTAAAACAATTCAAATTTAAAAATTAATTCAAAAAGATTAATTTTGAACACATATTTTATCAGTAAAAATATTAGTTAGTTTAATATTTGAATTAATTGCACGTTGATCTTTAATTGTTTTTTTATTTAATGATTTAAATAATATGAATTATTTTTTATATTAATTGAGATTTTAAATCTATCCTTTTTCTAATGACTTAATATTCATGTTTTCAATTTTGATTATTGTCATTGTGTATAATATTTATTTCATTCGATTAAATATTTTATAAATGTTATTAATTGTTAAAAAATATTATTCTTTTAATCTATGTTTATCGGTTGTTTTTTATTTTATTTGTTCATAAAAATGACATAATTTTTTTGCAACTTGTTTTACGTTTTTTGAAATATCATTATTGATTACAGTTTGTTATTAATAAACCTTGTATAAAATTATAGTTAACTCTAATCATTGGCTTGTATTTTGACCATTTAAATTATTAAATTATTATTTTTAATACATAAATTTGAAGTATTAAAACCATATAAAATACATCCTATTTCTTTAAACTTGTATATATAAAATAAAAAAATGCTATAATTTATAGTAAAATTATTTAAATCAATATTGAAAGTGTGTATAATATTATATGTCATAAGGGTTTTTTAACTTCCTTTATTTTTTTGATTTAATTCTTTTGTTTTTAATCATAATTTTCCCTTATGACTCATTTAAAAGAAAATAGCTTGGAAAAGCTTATCTCATTAGTTCTATAACTAATGAGTTTTTTTTATTTATAAAATATAAAAAAATTAAAAATTATTCGTACAAATTTAATATTTTTTAACGCTAACATTTTTTAAAAAACAGAATAAACTATAAACGCTTTTTTTAAGGAGAAAAAAATGTTAAGCGATTTTAAAAAATATTTATGCAATGTAAAGTGTTATTCAAAAACAACAATTAAAACTTATATGAAATATATTGATAGACTTTGTCAAAATAAATTCGATTATAAAATTATGTTAAATTTACACAAAGATAATTCAAACAATACTAAAAGAGTTATGTTAAGTGCAATAAAAGCGTATTATAAATATGCTAAAGATGATCGTTTTTATGAAATAGAATTGCCAAAAAAAGAAAAAAGAGTGTTAGATTATTTAACTTTTAAAGAATATAAATTAATAATCGAATATTTATATAGAAAACCTGTAAAAAACATTACAAAAATAATAATTACTAAATTGTTGTTTGAAACAGGAATTAGAAGTTGTGAACTTTTAAATATTGAAATAAAAAATATTGATCAAGATAAAATTAAAATTTTTGGAAAAAATAGTAAAGAAAGAATTGTATATATTTCTCATTCATTTGAAAAAATAATAAATTCTTATATTCAGTCTAGAATTAATCAAAAATATTTATTTAATTTTTCATATAAATATTTACACAAAGTAATAGGTTCTTTTGAAAAAATAATTAATAAGAAATTAACTCCTCATATGTTTAGAAGGGGTTTTGCAACATATTGTATTGATAAAAATATTGGTATTTATGAATTATCTTTGATGATGGGTCATGACAATATTAATACAACAAGAACATATTTAAGAAACGAACATAGAATTGAATTAATGAAAAACATATTCAATTAAAAAAACTAAACATATAATATATATGCTATGAAAACTAATAATAAAATTTATGATTGTATTGTTATAGGTGCTGGTCATGCAGGTTTAGAAGCTGCATTTATTTTAGCTAAGAAAAAATATAATGTTGCCCTATTTGCACTAGATATAGAATTAGTTGGTAACATGCCATGTAACCCATCTGTTGGCGGACCAGCAAAAGGTATTGTTACTAGAGAAATTGATGCATTGGGTGGAATGCAAGGAATAGCAAGTGACAAAACCCAACTTCAAATGAAAATATTAAATAGTTCAAAAGGAGCTGGCACTTGAGCTTTAAGAGCACAAATAGATAAAATTGAATATAAAAAATATTTCCAAAAAGAAATAGAGTCAAACAAATTTATAGATCTTATTTGTAAAGAAGTAATAGATTTAAAAATTGAAAATAATGATATAAAAGGTGTAATTGACAAAGATAACATCTTATATAAAAGTGATTATGTCATCATCACAAGTGGAACTTTTTTAGATTCAACAATTCATATAGGTCATGAACAAATTAAAAAAGGACCAGATAATTTTGAAAACTCTATAAATTTATTGAATAATATTAAAAAACTTGGTTTTGAAACATTAAGACTAAAAACAGGAACACCACCAAGAATTCTTAGTGATTCAATAGATTATTCTAAATTAACTATTGAATTGGGAACAAATAAAAAATTAAGTTTTGGACATTATAATCCAACTTATCTTGATTTTGATAAACAGTTACCATGTTATCTTGTTTACACTAATAAAAAAACTCATGAAATAATTAATAATAATTTAAATAAATCTGCTATGTATAGTGGACATATAACTGGTACAGGCCCAAGATATTGCCCATCTATTGAAGACAAAATAGTTAGATTCAACGATAAAGAAAGACATCAAATATTTGTAGAACCAGAATCTATTCATTTAGATACTATGTATTTATCAGGTTTTTCAACATCAATGCCAAAAGATGTTCAAAAACAATTAATTGAATCTCTTCCCGGATTTGAAAAAGCTATTATAAAAAAATATGCATATGCAATTGAATATGATGCTATAAATCCTATACAACTATATCCAACTTTGGAAACTAAAAAAATAAATGGATTGTTTTTTGCAGGACAAGTTAATGGTACAAGTGGTTATGAAGAAGCTGCTTGTCAAGGTTTAATAGCTGGAATAAATGTCATTTGTAAACTTGAAAATAAACCTAAATTTATTTTAAAAAGAAGCGAAGCTTATATTGGTGTTTTAATTGATGATTTAGTAACAAAAGAAATTACTGAACCATATCGTCTTCTTACAAGTAGAGCAGAATATAGACTAGAGTTAAGAAATGATAATGCTGATGAAAGACTTTTAAAATATGGTTATGAACTTGGAACAATCAGCAAAAATCAATATGATGAATTTGTTAATAACATGAACATATTAAACAACACTTTAGATGAATTAAGAAATAAAACTTTATCAAGTTGTAAGGGAATGCAAATAAATTTCAAAAAAACAAACGTAACTTTATATGAATTATTAAAAAGACAAGACTATAACTTTAATGATATTGAACAATATCTTGATAACAAAAACTTATTAGATGATATATGAAAAGAAAAAATAGATATCAAAATAAAATATGAAGGTTACATTGTTTCACAAAAAAAATTAATTGAAGAATCAAATAACCTAGCTAATGTTTTATTGTCATCAATAAAAAATTATAAAGATGTACCAAATATTTCATTAGAAGCAATTGATAAATTAAATAAAATAAAACCACATTCATTAGACCAAGCATCTAGAATTAGTGGCATAAACCTTGTAGATTTATTAAATATAAAACTTTATTTAACTAACCAAAAAAAGGGAAAATCAAATGACTAAAGAACTTTTTTTAAATAAATTGAAAAACGATTTTAAAAATATTGATATAGATTATGTTTCAAAAAAAATTGATATTTATGAAAACTTATTATTTGAATATAATGAGAAATTTAATTTAACTAGACTTAATAAAAAAGATATTATTTATGATCAATATTTTTATCAGTCAATTTTTGTTTATAAAAATGTTAATTTTCAAAAAAACATAAAAGTCTTAGACATTGGTTCAGGTTCTGGTATACCTGGCGTTGTTTTAAAAATTCTTTTTCCTAATATAAAACTAACAATTATAGAACCAATTAAAAAAAAGTGTTTATTTTTAAAAACATTAACAACCGCTTTAGATTATTCAGATGTAGAAATTATTAATGATAGAGCAGAAATTTATGGTTTAAAAAACAGAGAAATATTTGATATTGTTACTTGTAGGGCTGTAGCTGAATTAAAAATAATTTTAGAATTAAGTTTTCCTTTAACAAAAATTAATGGAACAATGATATTTCCTAAATCTTTAAATTATTTAAGTGAACTAGAAAATTCACAAGATTTTTTATCAAAAATTGGAAAATATGAAATGAAAGTAATAAATGAAATTTATCAAGATAAACAATTTAATACTTTATTTTTCTACAAACATGAGCAAACAAGTAAAATTTTTCCAAGACAATGAAAGGACATTATTAAATAATGAAAATAATTTTCTTTTTTAATACAAGTATTTCTTTCAAAACAATTAGTCTTTATATGTTTGCAAAAATTCTTAATAAAAAAAATAAAAAAGTTTTAATAATAAATTTTGATGTTCAATCTTACATGTCAAAAAAAGATATCAATGTGGATTTTATAAATTTTGATATTACTTCAAAAAACTGTTATCAAGAATTTTTAAAAACCATTGATAATAAAAAAGATTTGTATGATTTTATTCTGATAGATAGTTCATCAACTTTAAGTGAAATAAATTTAAATCTTTTAAAAATTTCTAACAATGTAATAATTCCAATTGATGTATCAAATGATAATTCAAAAGAATTGTTAGAAATTCTTTTGAATTTAAAAATGAAAGAAAGATTTAATTCTACTTTCAATTTTTTTGCATGTGGATTTAACAAAAATGATATTTACTCTGTTAACTCACTTTTGAAAATAAAAAAGAATTTAAATAGTTTGTTATCAAATGTTGTAATCAATAAACATGAATTTAATAAAATAGAAGATTTATATAATAATAAAATACTTACAGATGAATATAAAAATTTAATTAAAAGTCTAAAAATTATATAATTTAATATTGATTAAGGAGATATGCATGAATTTTTTAGATGAATTAAAATCTAGGGGAATTATAAATAATATTACTAACGAAGATAAAGTAAAAGATTTTTTTGAAAAAAAAGATAAAGCTCTTTATATAGGTTTTGATCCTACAGCTATTTCTTTGCAAATGGGTAATTATGCAATGATTTGTTTACTAAGACGTTTTAAAGAAAATGGATTTAAAACTTATGCTGTTTTGGGTGGTGCTACTGGGATGATAGGTGACCCCTCTGGAAAAACTAGTGAAAGAAATTTGTTAGATAAAAATACACTAGAACAAAATTGTGCAAATATTAAAAAGCAATTAGAAAAATTTTCTGGAGCTGAAATATTTAATAATTTTGACATTTATAAAGATATGAATGTTTTGGATTTTTTAAGAGACATAGGTAAATCTATAAATGTTAATCATATTCTAGAAAAAGAAATAGTTAAAAAGCGTTTAGAATATGGGTTATCTTTTACAGAGTTTTCTTACTCAATAATTCAAGGATATGATTTTTATTATTTGTATAAAAATAAAAATGTTAGTTTGCAACTTGGTGGTTCTGATCAATGAGCTAATATAACTGCTGGAACAGATTATATTAGAAAACAAGTTGGTGATAAAAATACAGCTTGTGGAATGACAATTAATTTATTAGTTAAATCTGATGGAACTAAATTTGGTAAATCAGAAAAAGGTGCAATTTACTTGGATAAAAGATTAACTTCTCCATATGCAATGTATCAAATGTTAATCAATAGTGCAGATGCTGATTTAAAAAACTTGTATAACTACTTTTCTTTTAAATCTTTAGATGAGATAAATAAAATCTTAGAAGATCATCAAAAAGAACCTTTTAAAAAACTTGGCCAAAAAATTTTAGCTGAAGAAATAATCACAACAATTCATGGAAAAAATGATTATTTAGATGCTTTGAAAATTTCTGAATGTATATTTAAAAATGAAATTGAAAAATTAACAATTGAAGAACTTCAACAAGCGTTTGTTTCAGTTCCAAGTTATGAATGTGATAAAAAAGAAATTTCTATAGTTGATTTACTAGTTGAATCAAAAATTGTTGATTCAAAAAGAATTGCTAGAGAATTAATTGATGGAAAATCAATTTATGTTAATAATAAATTAATTGATAATAAAGAAGAATTAATTAAGAAAAATGATGGATACAATAAGTCTTTTTCTTTGGTAAGAAAAGGTAAAAAGAATTATTTTTTAATTAACTGAAAATAATGATTGAAAATATTATTTAGGAGTTTTATATGTTTAAATCAATGATTGCTTCTATTGTTTCTACAAACATGAGCAAACAAGTAAAATTTTTCCAAGACAATGAAAGGACATTATTAAATAATGAAAATAATTTTCTTTTTTAATACAAGTATTTCTTTCAAAACAATTAGTCTTTATATGTTTGCAAAAATTCTTAATAAAAAAAATAAAAAAGTTTTAATAATAAATTTTGATGTTCAATCTTACATGTCAAAAAAAGATATCAATGTGGATTTTATAAATTTTGATATTACTTCAAAAAACTGTTATCAAGAATTTTTAAAAACCATTGATAATAAAAAAGATTTGTATGATTTTATTCTGATAGATAGTTCATCAACTTTAAGTGAAATAAATTTAAATCTTTTAAAAATTTCTAACAATGTAATAATTCCAATTGATGTATCAAATGATAATTCAAAAGAATTGTTAGAAATTCTTTTGAATTTAAAAATGAAAGAAAGATTTAATTCTACTTTCAATTTTTTTGCATGTGGATTTAACAAAAATGATATTTACTCTGTTAACTCACTTTTGAAAATAAAAAAGAATTTAAATAGTTTGTTATCAAATGTTGTAATCAATAAACATGAATTTAATAAAATAGAAGATTTATATAATAATAAAATACTTACAGATGAATATAAAAATTTAATTAAAAGTCTAAAAATTATATAATTTAATATTGATTAAGGAGATATGCATGAATTTTTTAGATGAATTAAAATCTAGGGGAATTATAAATAATATTACTAACGAAGATAAAGTAAAAGATTTTTTTGAAAAAAAAGATAAAGCTCTTTATATAGGTTTTGATCCTACAGCTATTTCTTTGCAAATGGGTAATTATGCAATGATTTGTTTACTAAGACGTTTTAAAGAAAATGGATTTAAAACTTATGCTGTTTTGGGTGGTGCTACTGGGATGATAGGTGACCCCTCTGGAAAAACTAGTGAAAGAAATTTGTTAGATAAAAATACACTAGAACAAAATTGTGCAAATATTAAAAAGCAATTAGAAAAATTTTCTGGAGCTGAAATATTTAATAATTTTGACATTTATAAAGATATGAATGTTTTGGATTTTTTAAGAGACATAGGTAAATCTATAAATGTTAATCATATTCTAGAAAAAGAAATAGTTAAAAAGCGTTTAGAATATGGGTTATCTTTTACAGAGTTTTCTTACTCAATAATTCAAGGATATGATTTTTATTATTTGTATAAAAATAAAAATGTTAGTTTGCAACTTGGTGGTTCTGATCAATGAGCTAATATAACTGCTGGAACAGATTATATTAGAAAACAAGTTGGTGATAAAAATACAGCTTGTGGAATGACAATTAATTTATTAGTTAAATCTGATGGAACTAAATTTGGTAAATCAGAAAAAGGTGCAATTTACTTGGATAAAAGATTAACTTCTCCATATGCAATGTATCAAATGTTAATCAATAGTGCAGATGCTGATTTAAAAAACTTGTATAACTACTTTTCTTTTAAATCTTTAGATGAGATAAATAAAATCTTAGAAGATCATCAAAAAGAACCTTTTAAAAAACTTGGCCAAAAAATTTTAGCTGAAGAAATAATCACAACAATTCATGGAAAAAATGATTATTTAGATGCTTTGAAAATTTCTGAATGTATATTTAAAAATGAAATTGAAAAATTAACAATTGAAGAACTTCAACAAGCGTTTGTTTCAGTTCCAAGTTATGAATGTGATAAAAAAGAAATTTCTATAGTTGATTTACTAGTTGAATCAAAAATTGTTGATTCAAAAAGAATTGCTAGAGAATTAATTGATGGAAAATCAATTTATGTTAATAATAAATTAATTGATAATAAAGAAGAATTAATTAAGAAAAATGATGGATACAATAAGTCTTTTTCTTTGGTAAGAAAAGGTAAAAAGAATTATTTTTTAATTAACTGAAAATAATGATTGAAAATATTATTTAGGAGTTTTATATGTTTAAATCAATGATTGCTTCTATTGTTTCTAAAAACATGAAAAAGAAGCTTGAAAATTCAACAATTAAAGAAGAAGATTTAACAGATGTTTTAAAACAAATTAGAATTGCTCTACTTGATGCTGACGTTAATTTAATGGTTACTAAAACTTTATTAAAGAACATTAAAGAAGCAGCAATTGGAACAATGATAGATCCAGGAAGAAAACCAGATGAAGTTTTATTATTAATAATTAAAGAAGAATTAGTAAAAATTCTTGGTAAAAAAACTAACCCAATAGATTATAAAAAGAAACCTTTAAAAATTATGATGGTTGGTTTACAAGGTTCTGGTAAAACAACATCTGCTGGTAAAATTGCTTATTATTTAAAAAATAAACAAGAAAAAAAACCATTGCTTGTAGCTTGTGATATTTATAGACCAGCAGCTATTGATCAATTAAGAACTTTAGCTAATGAAGTTGGAACTGATTTTTATGAAAAAAGTAAACAAGATCCAGTTAAAACATCAAAAGAAGCTATTGCTTTAGCTGAGAAAAATAAAAATGATGCAATTATTATAGATACTGCAGGTAGATTACAAACTAATGAAGAATTAATGACAGAACTTGTAAAAATTAAAAAGAATGTAAATCCTGATGAAATTCTTTTAGTTGTAGATGCTATGGCTGGTCAAGATATTATTAATGTTGCTCAAGAATTTAATAATAAGTTACGTTTAACAGGAATTGTAATTACAAAACTTGATTCTGATGCAAGAGCTGGTGCAGCCTTATCTTTAACAAGTATTTTGGATGTTCCAGTTAAATTGACTGGGGTTGGTGAAAAATTAGCATCATTAGATGTTTTCCATCCTGATAGAATAGCAGATAAAATTTTAGGATTTGGTGATATGTTAACTTTAGCTGAACAAGCAGCTGAAAATCTTGATGAACAAGTTGTTAAAAAATCTTTTCAAAAAATGTTATCTGGAAAAATGGATCTTGAAGATTTAATGAATCAAATGGAACAAGTTACTAAAATGGGTTCAATTGGAAACATAATGCAAATGTTACCTGGAGCTCCTAAACTTGGTGATGAAAAACTATTTGAAATAGAAGAAAAAATAAAAATTTGAAAAGTTCTTTTATCATCAATGACAATTAAAGAAAGAAGAAACCCACAACTATTAAAGAAAAACGCAAATCGTAAAAACAGAATTATAAAAGGTTCTGGTAGAAAACCTGATGAATTAAATAAATTGTTAAGTGAATGAGAAAAATCAAAAGAAAGAATGGAAGAAGTGGGGAAACAAATTAAAAAAGGTCATAACCCATTTGCTGATTGAATGAAATAAATGTCCTTTTGGCATTTATTTTTTTATTTTATCTTTATGTTTAATAACCCTATAATTATAAATTTGAGTGGTATAATAATATTTGATATTTTTAAAATGAGGTAAATCATGTTTAATAGAAAAAAGTCTAGTTCAACTTCTAAAAAAGAAGTTTCTGGTACTCTTAATAAAGATTTTATAAGTAGTGGTATCTTAGAAGGAAACATAAGAAAAATTGGTGAACCCAATAATGATTATGAATCTGCAAGAGAAAAGTTTATCAAAGAACAAATAGCAAAGAAGAAAAGAAAATCTAAATTAACAGCAGAAGAAATCTTAATACATTTTGATAGATATGCTTTATCTAATGATGAATATAAAGTTTTGTTTCAAATGCTAAATGATAATGATATTCAAATTGATAAAAACCCTTTTAAAGATAACAATAAACAAGAAATTGACATTTTAAAAAACCAAGTAGCTGAAAAAATTGATTATATGGTTGGTGATTCTATTTCATCAGGGACTACTAGAGATAAAGTTGATGATGGTATTAAATCATTTTTAAATGTTTTAGGTTCATCTAAAATGCTTACGAGTGAGGAAGAACAAGAAATTGGGGCAATGCTTAAAAGTGAAGATCCAACTATTAGAGATTATGCTATTAATCAATTAATGACTTCTAACCTAAGACTTGTTACATCAATTGCTAAAAAATATTTAAATAGAGGTTTGGATCTTGAAGACTTATTACAAGAAGGTTCTTTAGGATTAATGAAAGCTATAACTAAATTTGATTACACTTTAGGTAACAAATTTTCAACTTATGCAACATGATGAATTAGACAAGCGATTACAAGAGCAATTGCAGACCAAGCTAGAACTATTAGAATTCCTGTTCACATGGTTGAAACAATTAATAAACTTTCAAAAACAGAACGTCAACTTATGCAAGAACTTGGAAGAGACCCAACTCCTGATGAATTAAGTGAAGCAATGGGTGGTCAAGCTGAAGGATTTAATGCTAAAAAAATTATTGCTATTAAAAAATTAAACATTGATCCAGTATCTCTTGATAAACCAGTTGGTAAGGATGAAGAATCTAAATTTGTTGACTTTGTTAAAGATAATGATGCATTAACACCAGAACAATTTACTGAAAAAGAATTAATGGGTGAGCACATTGATGATATATTAAAAAAATTCTTGCAAGAAAAAGAAGAAATTATTATAAGAATGAGATATGGTTTACCTCCATATCAACACCCAATGACTCTTGAAGAAGTTGGACAAAAATTTAAAATAACAAGAGAAAGAGTTAGACAAATTGAAGCTAAAGCATTAAGAAAAATTAAACACCCTTCTAAATCTTGGGTTCTTAAAGGATTTGCAGAATCGAATGAGAATTAATGAAATTGCTAATTTAATAAAAGATGCAAATATTTGTGTTGATGTAGGTAGCGATCATGCTAATTTATCAATAATTTTAGCAAAAGAAAATAAAGCTAAAATTATTTATAATATAGAAAAAAATTCAGCTCCTTTACAAAATTCCATAAACAACACAAAATCATATAGCAACATAAAAAACGTTAAAAGTGATGGATTCAAAAGTTTTGATTCATCACTTTTAATTGATTATTGTACTATTTCTGGAATGGGTGCTAATACAATTGTAGAAATTCTTGATGGTTGTAAAAATAAAATAAATAATATAATAGTTTGTCCAAATAATAATTATCAATTAATTAGAGAATGAGCAAAAAATAATAAATGAAAAATAAAATATGAAAAAACTATTATTGCTAATAAGATTTATTATGAAATAATTTGGTTAACAAAAACTCAAGGAAAAAAAGTTTTATTTAAAAACCAATGTTTATTTGGTATTAGATCTATCAAAAAAAATGATAGTTTGTTTATAGAAAAATTAAAAAATGAATATGAAAGTGAAGATATAAATTTTTTTAAAAATAAAAACTATAAAAAATACAAATATTTAAAAAAAGTAAAAAGGTATTTAGAAAAATATGAAAGTTAATGAATTATATTCTATATTGGATAAATGATACCCATTTGTGTCTCAAGATATTTGAGATAATTCTGGTAGTTTTTCATTTTTTGAAAATGAAATTATTTCAGGTGTATTAATTGGTTTAGATGTAACATTGGATATAGTTACTGAAGCAATACAAAAAAATTGTAATGTGATTATTACACATCATCCAATATTTATAGATCAAAATGATATAAAAAAGAAACACATAAAAAACATCATTAACTTATTAAATATCAATAAAATATCTTTATTTTCTTTACACACCAATTTTGATAAAAATAGATATGGTATGAATTATAACTTGTTAAAAAAATTAAATTTAACAAATATAAAAAGATCAAAAAAGTCTGATTATTTATTTTTTGGTGAATTAAAAACAAAAATGAATATTAATGACTTTATTGTGCAAATAAATAGAAAAATTAAACCAGATTATTTAATTTATGATAAAGAAAATTTATTTTTTAAAGAAAATAAAAAAATTAAAAAGGTTGCAATAGTTGGTGGTAGTGGCTCTGGTGAATATGAAAACATTTTAAAGAAAGATAAAATTGATCTTTTTATCACTGGAGAAGTAAAGTGACATATTTGAAATTTGAGTTCTAAATCTATTCCTATAATTGATGTTGGTCATTCAATAGAAAAAATATTTATAGAAATTATAAGTACTAAGATAAAAAAATTAAACCTTAATGTATATGAACATCAATTGGAAATAAAATTATCAAATGATAGTTAAAAAGTATTTTTTATTCGCAAAATAAATAGTAATTGATATTTATTGATAGTAGTATTAAGTTGTAGTAATGAAGTTACCCAAAAACTCTTATAGATGGGAATTATGATTAATGTGAATCTTTATTCATTTAAATTATATATGCTACAAAATAATGAATCCTAACCAATGTAAAAGTTGTTGGGGTTCATTTTTTATTTACAAGAAAAAATAATTATTATGATTCATTTTTTATTTTTATAATAGAAAAAAAATAAAAGTATTATAATCTTTTAACTAAGGAGTTAATATGAATCACAATTTTAAATGTATAACAGATTATGATCCAAAATTATTTACTGATGTTGAAATCGAAATAATTAATGACATTAACTTAAATGTTATTGAGTTTATAGATGCTAAAAGTTTAGTGGATTTCTGTTTTAATAAAACATATAGTCCACCAAGTATTGATAAGTTAGCTAAAAAACTTGGACACAAAACAGCTAAAGATTTAAAGAATTTTATTACAAAGACCTATTATGAAAAACTTAATGTTTCAAATAAGTTTAATTTTAATCACCAAAAGAGTGAAGGAATTTCAAATAGTAGAATTAAATTCTTAAAAGAATACTTAAATAGATCAGCACTTTGCTTATTTAATTTAAATTGAACATTAATAGAGAAATTTAGAAAAGAAATAATAAATAAAAAAACTATTTATGTATTCCATTCAGATGATATATTCTCTCTTACTAACCTTGAACTTATTTGTACATTCTTCAAAAAAAACATTAATTGTTATTAAAAGTGAATACAGACTAGAATACATTAATAAATTCTCTATAGATAAAGATTCTTTACTAATAATTAGTAAAATGTACAAACCGCTAAATTCTGTAGAAACTATGACAATTTCAATGTTTTTAAAACATAATATTCCAATTTATTTGATTTCATCAAGTGAAGAAATTATGAAGCATGAAAAAATCAAAACAGAAACAATTAATAAAATAATTATTGGTAATTTTAGTAATTTTGAAAATCATTTATATGATGTAGCAAATTACAAAATGATGTATGATCAAATATTCAATATAATTTGCTATGAAATATTCTTGGAACTATTAAATAAACATGAGTAATTTATAGTTATAATTAATCAATATTTCATAACACATAAGTTTAAATAAATTATTAAGAGAAACAAATTTTGATTTTGGGTGAAAACTAAACACCCAAAATTTTTTATGCTCGATTGACATGTGAAGTGCAACACTCAAAAAAGAGTGTGCACTTCATTTGTTTTGTTTGTAAGTGTTCACTAATAAAAAGATAATGAATATTAGGAGTGCTTATGAAAACTTATAAACATTTAACAAAAGAAGAAAGATGCTTAATTTATTTTCTTTGAAATAAAGAAAAATATTCTATGAATAAGATTGCAAAAATCTTAAATAAAAACAAATCAACAATATCAAGAGAATTAAAAAGAAACACATCTTCAACAGGGATTTATTATTCATCAACTGCTCACAAAAAATACATTAGAAGAAAATCAAATTGTCATATGTTTTTTATGTTGAAGTACAAAAACTTCACAGATCTTTTTATTCAAAAATTTAATCCTAAATCTCATGGTGTAGAAGCTACAATTTTTTGAATAAAAGAAAACTATCCGTTAGTTAAAGTTCCAAGTGCTAGGCAAGTATTTAGATGAATCAATAGCAAGATTTGAAAGATACAAAGAAGAGATTGTTTAAGAAGAAAATATGTTAAAGGAAAAAGAAGAAAAATAGGTATATTTTCTAAAATTGATGGAAAATACTGCATTCCTTATAGTCTAAGACCAGAAAAGATAAACAATAGAAAAGAATTTGGACATTGAGAAGCTGATCTAATAGTTAGTAAAAGGCAAAGTGGTTATTACCACTTATTGACATTAGTGGAAAGAAAAACAAGGTTGGCAATTATTAGAAAAATAAAAGGGAAGAACGCTAGATCAATGATGGCTAAAATGTATACCATTATTCGAGATGAAAAACTCCCAATAAAAAGCATCACTGTTGATAATGGGTTAGAGTTTCAAATGATGGGAATAACTGCAAAACAATTCAACTTTAAAGTTTATTATTGCCAACCTTATTCTTCATTCCAAAGAGGGTCCAACGAGAACATAAATGGGATAGTTAGAAGATGATATAAAAAAGGAACTGACTTCAGTTTAGTAAGTGAAGATAAAATAAAAACTCTTGAATGAAAAGTAAACAACATCCCAAGAAAAATGTTTGGTTATAAAACAGCTTACCAAATGTATCAAGAAAATATTTAAAACAAAAAAACTCTCAACTTATATTTCAAAGTCGAGAGTTTAATGTAACATTGAAGTGTTGCACTTCACATGTCAGTTAGGGATAAAATAA